>CANETF010000242.1 GCA_947440575.1 Verrucomicrobiaceae bacterium | reverse complement strand
GCCCTCGACATACTTCGTGCTGCGATACTCGTAGTCCTCGCGCACGCCAAACGCGTGATATAGCAAACTCTGGCTCATCCCTCCCTTTTGCCATCACTCCGCGTTTTCCGCACCAACTTTCCGGATGAACCGATTTTTTCGAGGGAGGGGCAGACAGGAGTGTCTGCTTCACGGGGGGATGGGAGTGCAAGCAAGATGCTTGCACCACCTTTTTTTTGGGGGGGTGATGAGTGGGGTGCGGGCTAGGGGGTGGGTTTCCAGCGGAGGCGGGCGGTGTAGATGGAGTTGTCGGCGCCGAAGGCGTTTTCGGGGGGGATGATGATGTGGGGGGCGTGGGTTTGCATCCATTCGGCGACGGTGACCCAGATTTCGTTTTCGCTGACTTCGGTGACGGCGAAGTTGCCGAGGCGGGCACCGCGTTCGGGGACGAGGATGGTTTCGGTTTTTTTGAGGACCGTGAGGGTTTTGGGGTCGACCTGGGCGAGGAAGAGGGGGGCGCGGTGGCGGACGACGTGGTCGTTGTGGGCGCCGCGGCGGGTGTAGGCGAGCCAGAGGGAGTCGCGATGGGTGACCCAGTGGGCCTGGGTGTTGTAGCTGCCGAGTTCGGTGCCGTCGTCGAAGCGCCAGGGCTGGATGGGACCGAAGTGGAGGCCGTCGGTGCTGGTGGCGAGGTAGGCGGCGGTGTCGTTGCGGAGGGTGAGGTAGAAGGTGTCTTTGAAGCGGGTGAGGGAGGGCTCGTAAACGCCGCGGCCGGATTCGAGGGTGAGGGCCGGGCCGTGTTCGAGGTAGGTGAGGGTGGTGCCGTCGAAGCGGCAGCGGAGGACGGTGACGCTGTAGTAGGGGGCGCCTTTGGCTTTGCAGTAGATGGGGAGGAGGATGTCGCCATTTTCGAGGTCGAAGCGTTGGGAGCAGCCGGCGCCGGAATTGAAGAAGTCGGGCTGGTCGGCGGGCATTTGGAGGGTGGTCCAGGGGGTCCACTGGCGGGTGGCGGGGTCGTAGGTGGAGTAGCTGGTGGAGCGGGGGCGGTCGGGGACGACTTTGTCGTTTTGGTAGAGGACGGTGTGGCCGATGCCGAGGAGTTTGCCGGAGGCGGCGTGGTATTTGGGGGTGAAGTCGCAGGGGGCGATGATGGTGCCGTCGTGTTCGGTGCGGCGGCCGAGGGTGTCGGGGTGGGGGGTGAGGGGGGACCAGGTTTTGCCGAGGTCGGTGGTGCGGGTGTCGTTGAGTTCGAAGAAGACGTCGCTGCCGGTGAGGAGGAGTTTTTGGGTGGTCATGACGACGGTGGGGGTGGGGCCGGGGATGGCGCCGGCGCGGGGGTGGACCCAGCAGGTTTTGCCGTCGTATCCTTTGGTGACGGTTTCGAGGGTGAGGTCGAAGGGAAGGTCGGGGGGTGGGGTGGGGAGGAGTTGGAGGTGGGGGCTGAGGGCTGGGACTGCGGTGTTGAGGCCTTCGGCGACGAGGCGGGCCATGATGTGGGCGCCTTCGTGGGAGAAGTGGGTTTTGTCTTTGGGCTCGGGGGCGTAGAGTTGGCAGAATTTTTCGCCGCGCTGGGAGAAGAGGAGGTAGGAGGTGCGATGGAGGTCGACGACCGGGACGGCTTTTTCTTTGCCGACGGCGAGGGTGGCTTCGGCGTAGGGTTTGAGGGTGTCGGTGAGGGTGCCGTTTTTTTCGAAGGTGCGGCGGGCGACGGAGGTGACGAGGATGGGTGTCGCCTTGATGGCGCGGGCTTCGTCGATGAAGCGGCGGAGTTCGGTGCGGTAGGTGGTGGCGGGGTCGGTTTCGCGGTCGGGGCCTTTGCCGGGCTGGTCGTTGTGACCGAACTGGATGAGGATGTAGTCGGGCCGGGCGGCGAGGATTTGATCCCAGTAGCCGGCGGTGCGGAAGGAGCGGGTGGAGGCGCCGCCTTTGGCGAGGTTGGTCACCTTGACGGTGGGTTTGAGGAAGTGGGGGAGGGCGACGCCCCAGCCGGCCTGGGTTTTGTCGGTGGGGTGTTGGGCGACGGTGGAATCGCCGGCGAGGGCGATGTGGAGGGGGTCGGCTGCGAGGGCCGGGAGAGCGTTGAGGACGAGGAACAGGAGGAGCCGGAGCATCCTGTGACTACGAAGGAGGGGAAGTCGAACTCTCAGCGAGGCATGAATATCCCGCCCATGATGGAGGAGGGGTTCAGGAGGACGAGTTCTTTGATGCCGCGGTCGCCGGTGAGGGTGACGAGGGTGGCGCCGGAGGGGTTGATTTGCTGGCCGAAGCCGCGGGCGCCGACGCCGGTGGGGTCGACGGCGGGTCTGATGGAGATGCTGCGGATGAGGTTGAGGGGGGTGTTGGTGCTGACGAAGACGGAGCCTTTTTGGAGTTGGAGGGTGGGGAGGCGGGCCTGGGGGGCCATGTCTGTACCGAGGGTGGTTTGGCCGGTCCAGAGGGCTTGGTTTTCGTTGGAGGCGAGGCCTTTGAGGCTGCCGAGGACGACGTAGTGACCTTGGATGGGATCGACATCGATGGCCTGGATGGCGGCGACATCGACGCCGCTGATGAAGTTTGGGGCCTGAGAGCGGGTGCTGATGAGGGTGAGGAAGCCGTTGGTGGTTTGGCGGAGGATGAGGGCGGTGGCTTTGTTGCTGAGTTGGACGTGGGCGAGGAGTTGACCATTGTTGATGCCCCAGACGCGGAGGATTCGGGTGATTTTGATGCCACCGCCGATGTCCTGGCCTTTGCGGAGGAGGAGGGTGCCGCCGCTGTTCCAGACGGCTTCATTGGTGGAGCTGGGGCTTTTGGTGAGGGTGGTGCGGAGGAGGGCGACGGCGCTATCGATGCGGCCGACACCGGTGAAGGTGCCGAGGAGTTCGCCAGCGGTGAGGGCTGGAGGGGTGGTGCCTTGGGTGAGGTTTGAGCGTGAGCTGACGGCGCCGGTGAGGAAGAGGCTGTCGACGGGTTTGCCGGTGGGAGGGATGATTTTGGAGGTGAAGGCGACGGCGTTGCCGTTGAGGATGGCGGCGCGACCGAACTGGCCGAAGGTATCTGCTGCGATGGTGTTGGCTGCGAGGAAGGAGGCGAAGCCCTCGCGTGCGCTGAAGTGGGTGACGGCGCCAGCGTGGCTCATGAGGAGGAGGCCGGAGTCGTTGTTGGATTTGGTGGGGGTGTGCTGGTGGTGCTGGCTTTGAGTTTGTAGATGATGGCGAGGCGGTCGTTGGCGCCTTCCTGCTGGAGGACTTCGAGGAAGGAGGAGGGGCTGGCGTTGCCTAGGCTGGTCTGGGGGACACCGGTGCGGGTGATAACACTGGGGGAGCCGTTGTTGTCCTGGAGGATGACGCGGTTGTTGGTGGTGCTGATGCCGGGGCCGGAGATGGTGGCTTGGAAGAGGGCGGCGGAGGTGGAGCGGTTGTGGATGGGGCTGAGGAAGGAGGTGAATTTGGTGCCTGCAGGGAGGACTAATCCGAAGGCGGTGCCGCCGAAAAGAGTGAGGTCGGTGGTGGTGCTGCGATAGGCGAAGAGGGCGCGACTGCGGCCGAGAGAGGAGCCGGAGCCGATGAGGCGGTTTTCAAAAATGACTTCGTCGCTCGGGTTGATGGCGGCGAGGCCGAGGGTGCTGAAGGTGATGTCGGTGCCTCCGGGAGCGGAGTAGCCGGTTTTGGCGAGGGAGGGGTAGGCGATGAAGGCGGTGGGGGGCGACACGGCCTGGGCAGTGCCGAGGGAGGCGATGAGGAGGGGGAGGAGGAGACGGGTTTTCATGATGGGGGAGGGGTTGGGGCGATGCCGGGAAGCCGTCCAGAGGGATTTGTTGCCGTGGTTAGTTGTTTTTAACTCAAGGCGGGGTGTGGGAGAAGGGAAATGTGGGGCGAGGAAAAGGGCAGCAGGTTTCGTGCCGCTAGGTGGTGCGGGGCGGGCGGATGAGGAGGACGATTCCAAGTGAGGCGACGCAGACAAGGGCGAAGACCCCGAAGATCATGTTCAGAGGGACGCCCTGATCGGTCATGGCACCGAAGCCCCAGTCCGCCACGCCGCCGCACATCATGCTGACGAAGTTCATCAGGCCGTAGCCGGTCGCACGCAGTTCAGGGCGCACGATCTGGCTGAGAATTGGCATGTTGTTGCAGTCAAAGAAGCCCCAGCCGATGCCAAAAAGGATCAATGCGGCGACGGCAAGGGCGAAGGAGTTGAGAGCGGGAGCATTGCCGACGCCAAACATTGCGGGCACGATGAGCATCATGCCGATGGCACTGACGTGGATGCGTCCTTTCTCGCTTTTGCGCATCCAGCGATCTGCCAGCCAGCCGCCAAGAATGGCGGAGAGCAGCGCGGCTCCCTGCCAGTAGAGAGAGGCGGAGACGCCGGCTTTACCCTGGCTGATATTGAAGGCTTTTTGCAGGATGGCAGGCATCCAGTCGCGCACCACCCAGGCGGCCAGGGCGGGGAGGGTGAAGTACAATACGAGCAGGATGAAATTGCGATTGGTGAGCAGTTCGGACAGGGCCTTGCCGACGGAGGGTTTGGCAGAAATGGCGCCATTGCTGTCCAGGCTGGTTTGGCGCGGTGTATCACGAAGGAGGAGAAGCAGTGGAATGGAGTAAAGCACTCCCGCCAGGCCGGTGAAGTCGAACATGAAACGCCAGCCGAGCTCCGGTGCGTCGGCCACGTAGCCGGCAAAGCCGCCAACCATGACGCCACAGTAGATGCCCATTTGATGAACACCCACGGCTCTCGACCGGGTAGGGCCGGTGTGGTAGTCGGTGATCAATGCTAACGCCGCTGGGATGTAGAACGCTTCGCTGATGCCCATGGCCGTGCGTGCCCAATAGAGTTCCTGGAAGCTGCTGACGTGTCCGGTCAGCCAAGTGATGAGAGACCAGACGAACAAGCTACCGCAAATCGTCATCTTGCGGCTGAAGCGGTCCGCGACATAGCCGCCGATGGGGCTGAAGATCGCGTACACCCACTTGAACGAAGCCAACATGTGCCCCCAGTTCGACTCAGTGCCAATGTCTGGAATGTCTCCCATCACTGAGACCTTCATGGAGGCAATCATTTGGCGGTCGAGGTAGTTCAGAAGGGCGACGGGCCAGAGGAGGCCGACGATGAGCCAGGCGGTGCGGGAGAGGGATCGGGGTTGGTCGGGAGAGGTCATGGTTGAAAGGGAGGCCGAGGTGCCTCGTTTGTAGCGCCCGTGGTTGCGGAGAGTAAAGACTTATGGTGGGCTGTTTTTGGTGGGGGGAGTTGACGAATCTTGACCTGGGGGGATGGGGAGGGACCAGATTTGGGGGGAGCGGATGCCGGGGCGGATTTCGCCGCCGGGGATGATGAGGTGATTTTGCCAGAGGATGGCGGAGGTGGTGACGAGGGCGATGGGGAGGGTGCCGGAGGGGGTCCAGGTGTTGGTGTCGGTGTGGTAGGTGAAGGTGGCTTTTGGGAAGCCGGGGTGGGTGGTGGGCGGGGTGTTGATTTGGGTGCCGTCGTCGCCGCCGAGGAGGAGGAGCTGGTGGGGGGCGAGTGCGGGCATGGGGGTGGGGGCGGCGACCGAGATTTGCGGGGTGTCGGCGATGCGGGTCCAGCCGGAGCCCGGGGTGAGGCGATAGGCGTCGCGCAGCCACTCGCGGGCGGGTTTGCCATCGGGTCCGGGTTTGAGGGCGGCGCCGCTGACGATGAAGAAGTGGCCGTCCCGGGTGCCTGAGGCGGCGAGGATGCGACCGGGGCCGGGGAGGGGGTCGAGGGATTGCCAGCCGAGGTGGAGGGCATCGAGGTTGAGGGACCAGGTGGTGTTGAGGGCTGCGGTGGCGTCGGGTTTTTCGATGCCGCCGCAGAGGTAGATGGTGCGGTTGAGGAGGGCACCGCTGATGTTGGCGCAAGGGTGAGGGAGGGGAGGGAGGTCGTCGATTTTGAGGGTGTCCGCTTTGAGCGAGAGGCGGAAGACTTGGTGGTGGTGGCGAGTGGCGTCGCTGCCGCCGATGCAGATCAGTCCCTCGGAGGTGGAGATGGAGATGCCGTAGGCGACGGGGCGGGGGAGTTTGCCGAGAGAGCGCCAGGAGGCGGCGGGGTGGTCGAGGACGTAGAGGGTGTCGTGCCAGACTTTGGTGCCGCCTTCCCAGGGTTTTTTATCGGGGAAATTGGCTCCGCCGGCGATGATGAGGCGGTTGTCGTGAAGGCCAGCGAAGGGAGCTGCGAGTCCGACAGGATCTGGGAGATCGGGCAGTCGAGTCCAGTCTGCGGGCGTGAAAGCGAAGGCAGAGCTGGCGAGAAGGAGAGTGGAGAAGCGTTGCACTGTTGGGGTACAACGGTGGCTTCAGGGGGTATCTGGCGGTCTACTGGTGGTGGGTTTGTTCGATTCGGGTGGCGAGGTATTTTTGGAAGTGCCAGATGGGTTCTTCGAGGTGGCTGAGGCGGCCTTGGGCGTAGCCGAGGGAGCGCATGCCGCGCTGGGTGGCGGTGCAGACTTCCATGTCTTCCATGTGGAAGGCGATGCCGCCGGCGACTTCTTTGGCTTTGATGGCTTCGTAGTC
>CANETF010000241.1 GCA_947440575.1 Verrucomicrobiaceae bacterium | reverse complement strand
ACGGCGGGATCCGAGGCAGAAGTCAAAGCGGCAGACATGAACCATCACCCATTGCCACCAGCCGCCCCCGGCGCAACGACTTTGTCACCCCTTCGCCCCCAACGAATCAATCCATACCGGGGACTGAAAACATACGCCAGCACGAAAAAAGCCCCCAACACCAGAATGATCGTCGCACTCACCGACCACCCCAGCGGATACGACAAAAAGAACGCCGTCACCGACCCGATCGCCCCAATGATCCCCCCACCCCAGAACAGCGTCCGCGCATTGTCCGTCAGCAAATACACCGTCGCCGCCGGCGCCACCATCAGCCCCACACTCAAAATGCACCCCACCGCCTGCAACGATGACACCAGCACCAAAATCACCACCGCAAACGTCGCATAATTCAACAGCCTCACCGGCACCCCCAAACTCGCTGCAATGTTCGGCTCAAACAAATAAATCAACAACGGCCGCTGCAGCGCCGTCAGCGTCAGCACCGCCACCACACTGATCCCAAACGCAATCCACAAATCACTGTCCGCCATCCCCACAATGCTCCCAAACAACCACTCATCCAGCTTCTGCCGCACACTCAACCGCTGCAAAATGATGTAGCCCCCCGCAAATGCCGTCGTGTACAAAATCCCCATCGCCGTGTCCTGATCCAACCGTGAGGTCCGCGACAAAAACACCGACCCCAACCCCACGATCAACGCCGCAAACACCGCCCCACCCAAAAGACTCCATTGCGTCAGGCCCGCCATCAAAACCGCCAGCGCAATCCCCGGCAGCAACGCATGACTCAGCGTCCCCACCTTCAACGCCGACTTCCTCAGCACCACAAACGCACTCACAAACCCATTCGAAAACCCAATCATCACACACGCCAGCAACGCACGCTTCGCGATCGGTTCCGCCAAAAAATCAGCGAGCGTTGGAAGACTTTGTGTCGCGGCATCCATAATCAGTTCATCAGCCCTCGTAAGCCTCCGCAATCGCCTCCGGCGTAAACACCTCCGCCACCGCCCCAAACGCCACCACCCGCCGCTTGATCAGCAGCACCTCATCAAAAATCGTCGGCACCGTCGCCAAATCATGATGGCTCGAAATAAGAAGCCTCCCCTCCCGCGTCAACTCCCGAAACAACGCCGCCAAATTGTCCTGAGCCGGCTTGTCCAACCCCGTAAAAGGCTCATCCAAAAGCAGCACATGCGCCTCCTGCGCCAACGCCCGAGCCACAAACGCCCGCTGCTGCTGCCCGCCCGATAACGCACTGATCTGCCGATCCTGAACGTCCTCCAACTGCATCGCCGCCAACGCCCGCGCCACAATCTCCTCATCATGCTTCGAATACGGCTTCCACCACCCCAAATTCGGATACCGCCCCATCTCCACCAACCCCCGAACCGTGATCGGAAACTCCCAGTCCACCTCTCCGCGCTGCGGCAAATACGCGATCTCAAAACTCGACTGCGTCAGCTTCTTCCCCCGCCACTGAATGTCCCCCACATCCGGCACCAGCAACCCCGCCAGCGTCTTCAACAGCGTGCTCTTGCCAGCCCCATTCGGCCCCACCAACGCAATGCTCCGTCCACACTCCGTCTGAAACCCCGCCGACTCCAAAGCCCGCACCTCCCGATAACTCACCGTCAACCCCGTTACCTTCAACACATGATGATGCGCCGCCCCAGGCTTGCCGCCCCAGCAAACATGATCCGGATGCCCATGGGGATGAGCCTGCCCTTCTGAAGCCAAACGCGCCCCACTCATCACCACACAAACGTCAGCACATCACTGATCGCCCCCCCTTCAGACCATCGCGTCTCCGAACGCCCATCCAAACCCTCAGGCTCCAACTCCACCGTCACCGCCGCCTCCCCCGCTCCTTCAGGCCACTTCGCTTCCAACACCATCTCATTCCCCTCATGTCCAATCTCCATCTCCGCTTCACACTCCACCGGCGACGTCCCAAACCCCATCCCCTTCAGCAAATCCCGCTCCCCCACCTGCAACCGCATCGTCTCAGGCACTCCCACAAACCGCACCCGAACCCGCACCGGCACCCGATGCACATGCTCCCCCTCCGGATGCTCCTCCATCCCGTCCACTACCCCCGCCTTCACACCCTCACCTATTCCACCACCCCCACGCACCGCTCCCGTCAAATGCCGCAATGGCACCGACAACAGCAAAAATGCCGTCATCAGCAACAAAAGGTGAAGCATCGGTGAGCCACGCATGAAAGAATGCAACAAGGTGGCAATAACACCGCCCAGGTCAATCCCCTTTCAGCGCCGCCACAATCACTCCCACATTGTGCCTCAACATCGCCTCAAACGTATGCGCCGATGGTGACGTCCCATCCGCCACCAAGGCCCCGCCCACCTTCGCGCCCGTGCTCCGCGTCATCTCCGCCAGCACCTTCGGATTCGCCTGATCCTCCGGAAACACCGCCCGAATCTTGTTCGAACGAATCATCTCAATCGACTCCGCCAAATACTGCGGCGTCGCATCATCCGAACGCCCCAACCCAAGCACCGGGATCGACTTGAAACCATACTCCTTACAAAAATACCCAAACGCAGCATGCGCCGTCACCAACTTCCGGTCCGACCGCGGAATCACCGTCAGTTCCTTCTTCGCCCACGACTTCAAGTCCGAAAACTTCGCCGCCGCCGCTTTCGCCCCCGCCTCATACCCCGCCTTGTTCGCCGGATCCACCTCCCCCAGCTTGTCCCCCACCACCCGCGCCGCGCGCCCCATCGCATCCGCGCTATGCCACCAGTGCGGATCAATGCTCGACTTCGCATGCGCCGGACAGCACACAAACACCTCCCCCGCCTCCATCAGCACCGATGGCACCAACTTGCCCACCTCCACCACTTCCACACCCGCCCCCACGCTGTCCCGCAGTTTGTCCAGGTAACTCTCCAAATTCTTTCCCGAAGCCATGATCAGTTTCGCCCCGCGCATCGCCGCAATATCCTTCGCCGACGGCTCGAAGTGATGAACGTCCCCACCCGGCTTCAAGATCTCTACGACCTCGACATTCGCCCCCCCCACCTGCCTCACCAAATCAGCGATGATCGGGTGCAAAGTCGCCACCTTCACCCCGGCATGGCTTGTCAACACACTCAAGCCCAGCAGGACCGCCGCAAATAAAATCGGTTTCATATTCAATTCAGACAAAAAGCATCACCGCACTTCCGGACCACCCCAATTAAAGCTCACCTGCCCCCACACACTGTGATCAGTGCCGAACTCGTTGGAATGGTCATAGTTGTACTGCACTCGGAATCTCAACGTCCGCGCGTCATTAATGTAATACGTCAACCCCGGACTCAATCTAAAACGATCATCCAATCCCGCAACGGCATCCCCAGCAGCATACTCGGCCCGCAGTCCCGCCTCAAAACGATTGTTGAATCCGTAGAGCAAACTCGTGTAGAACCCAAAATCACTGAAGTTCGCACGCTCAACTGCCTCGTTCTCGTGGTCATCATGATCTTCTTCATGCTCCCCATGATGATCCTCTTCATGCTCATCATGATTCGCATGCTCTCCGTCGTGCTCCTCCTCGCCGTGATGATCTTCCTCATGTTCATCATGATGCCCGTTCTCCTCTTCGTGCCCATGGTCATGTCCTCCCAACACACCGCTCATCGCTCCCCACTGCCGCCACATCACTTCAGTGCGCCACCGAAAATACCGCCCCCCAGGCTCAAAGCCTTTCTCCCGCCACTGATACTCGAAGTGCCCTCCATAAATCTCTGTTCCCCGCCCATACTGATTATCTCCCCACGCCCCCGACACACCCGCTCGAAATTGATGAAAGTCATTGTAGTTGTAGATGTTCGTCCAGTTCGCCACCGTCATCACATCATCAAAGGCCGCACCCTCCGCTTCAAATCGCGCCCCCGCCACTTCCCGCCCCTCATGCCCATGCTCCCCATGGCCTTCCGGTGCCACCCCCACCGCCACATCTATCTGCGAAGTCCATGAAACCGGTAGCTTCCAACTCACATCTGCCCCCAAAATCGTCAACGAATCTTCACCCAAAACCCGCGCATTCACCAAATACTGATCCGCCCAGTCAAAACCGTGCGGGTGATACGTGTTCTGAATCCCAAACCGATTGTAGATCCGCCCTCCGCGCACTTCAAACTCTCCTATCACTCCCGCATCCAGGTTCTGCAACTTGCCAAACCACTCCTCATAAATCCCCGACCACTCCCCATCTGGGCTGACATTCGCCGCATAAGTCCCGAACGCTTCAAAGTACTCATTGAATCGGCCCGACAACCCAAACTCGATGTTCTGCCAAGTGAACCCGTTGCTGCTCGGATCATGATGACCCACCTGCAGATTTCCTTGATCCGTAGTCGATGTCCCAATCGCTGTGTCCACATGCAAGTGCGGAAACAACACCCCCCCGAGACTCACATCCAACCCGGTATACCAATCCGCCGCATCCACCTTCCCATCCATCGGCAAAACCACCGGTGACCCCATCGCTGTGAACGGCGTGTAGGCGTACCTCCCCTTCTTCTGCGCTTCAAATTGATCGCGGTTCGATCCCTGCCCCCAAACAGACGTCGATCCCAATACCGCAAAGGCTCCAAGCAGGACGGAAAAATGAAAAGCTCTCATCATAGAGCAATCAGTTTGCAACAACCCAACCACCTGTCAAATGCAATATCATTGCATTTGCTAAGGCCTCTCCGCTAACCCCAGCAAACGCTCCCGCAATCCCCCATACCCTCCCGCACTCTCATCCACCACACCCGGCCAAACCTCCCGCCGACTCACCGCCCCACTCGCCGCCATTTGCAACGCCTCCACCGTCAACGCATTCAAATCGCTCTCCACCGCCGAAAGATCCACCACCTGCATCACCCGCTCATTCCGCCTCCGCATCTCCTCTCCAAACCTCACCATCACCTCACGCTTCGCCGCCTCATCCATCCCCGCCAACGGCAAAGCCGCAAACCGCAACGTCCTCACCACCGGCTCCCCCGTCAGCCAATTCGCCAGCGTCAAAAACGACGCCAACGCCTCATTCTCCTTCGCCACCTTCTGCGCATCCCCATACGACATCAACACCAGCACAATCTCACGCGGCCGCTGCTTGCCTGTCAACTCCACCACCACTCCGCCTACCGGCTGCCCCGCATCCAACCCCACCACAAATCGCTCCGGACTGTACCCCATCCCCTCTCCTCCCAAACTCGATTCCAAATAACTCGCTGTCGAAGCCAAACGATCCCCCTCACTACCCGCCGATATCGCCGTCAAGACCTCCATCCGCTTCCCCCACGCCTCCCCGCTCGGCCCTTGCCTCAACGCACTCGCATACCGCAAATTGCGATCCTCCACCCGATCCTTGTTCCACATCCAAATCCCAAACGACGCAAAACCCAACAAAATCGTCCCCAGCGGAAACATCACCAAAGCCATCCTGATGTAGCGCCCTGACTTGGACACCGCAGCAGTTGGAAACACATCAGAAGAAGTCATTCATCCCCATAGCACCAACACAATCCATATTCAAACACCACTCGCTCCCCGCAAAGCACACCAATTCTCCAAGTTCCACCTTCCCAT
Organism: Verrucomicrobiaceae bacterium; assembly: GCA_947440575.1. GTDB lineage: Bacteria > Verrucomicrobiota > Verrucomicrobiia > Verrucomicrobiales > Verrucomicrobiaceae > JAGRPD01. Next base: position 910 of record CANETF010000241.1, on the reverse strand, counting down.
CACCCTCTCTTTCCGAATACACTCCCCTCATGCGCCACCTCCTTCCCTCCCTCCTCGCGCTCCTTCTCTCCCCCACACTCGCCGCCGCCCCCTTCGGCATCCATGTCGTCGACGCCGCCACCGGCCGTGGCATCCCCATGGTCACCCTCACCACCGTCAACGACATCTCCCTCGTCACCGACAGCGCCGGCTGGGCCGCCTTCGACGAACCCGGCCTTATGGCACGCCCCGTCTATTTTTATGTCTCCAGTCCCGGTTACGAAAAAGCCAAAGACGGCTTCGGTTACACCGGCCAAACCCTCACCGCCCACCCCGGACAAACCGCCCGCATCGCCCTCCAACGACTCTTCCCAGCCGAACGCCTCTACCGACTCAGCGGCCAGGGCATCTACCGCGACTCCCACCTCCTCGGTCGCGCCACCCCCCACCCACGCCCCCTCCTCGATGGCAACGTCCTCGGCCTCGACTCCGTCCAAGTCACCCCCTTCCAAAACAGTTTCCTCTGGATCTGGGGCGACACCAACCTCCCCGCCTACCCCCTCGGCAACTTCCACGCCACCGGAGCCCTCTCCCACCCCACCACCCACGGCGGACTCCATCCCAATCACGGCATCGCCTTCGACTACTTCACCACGCCCAACCACCAAGCCAAACCCATGGCCCCGCTCCCCGATCCCGGACCCGTCTGGCTCTTCGGCCTCCTCACCGTCACCGACACCCATGGCGAAGAGCACGTCATCTCCCACTTCACCCGCCAAAAATCCCTCACCGAAGTCCTCGAACACGGCCTGATGCAGTTCGATCCCACCTCCCATACCTTCCTCAAAATCCTCGATCTCCCCCTCACCAACACCTGGCAGTATCCTCGAGCCCACGCTCTTCGAGTCACCGAGGAAAACAGCGACTTCTT
>CANETF010000240.1 GCA_947440575.1 Verrucomicrobiaceae bacterium | reverse complement strand
CAGGGCCGCCTAGGTCACGCCTACCTCGTCACCGGTCCGCGCGAAGCCGATCTCAACACTTTCGCCCTCGATCTCCTTCGCCTCATCACCGCCAAACCCCGATACAACCTGGACGACTTCCAAAAGGAAGGCGCCTACGTCCTCTCTCCTGAAGGAAAATCGCGCCGCATCATCGTCGGCGATCAAACCGGCGCAGCCCCCAACACCATGCGCCACTTCATCCAGCACATGCAGATGAGCAACGGCGGCCGCCTCAAACCCGCCCTAATCCAAGACGCCGAGCGCATGAACGACAGCGCCCAAAACGCCTTCCTCCGCACCCTTGAGGAACCCCCCGGCGGCGCACTCTTCCTCCTCCTCACCCACAACCCCCGCGCCCTTCTCCCCACCACCCGCTCCCGAGTCATCGAAATCGCCCTCCTGCCTCCGCCAGGCGCACGCATCTTCACCGACTACGAAGAGCAACTCCTCACCGTCCTCCGCCAGCTCAGCACCCGCACCACCGCAGGGATCTCCGGCGCCCTTGCCCTCAAAGCCGGCTTCCAGGAAATCCTCGAACAACTCAAAACCGACATCAAAAAAGACCTCGAAGACGAATTCAAAAAGGAGCAGGATCACTACAAACAAACCACCGACGGCTCCTGGCTCAAACAACGCGAGGAACAAATCGAGGCCCAGATCGAAGCCAACTACCAGCAGCAACGTGACGCCCTCATGGACCTCCTCCTCTCCTGGATGGGCGACGTCGCCCGCCAGCAGGTCGGCGGCGGCCAGCTGGATATCCTCCCCTACCAGGACGCCACCGCCGCCCTCGCCCAACGCTGGACCCCGGGCCAGCTCCACAAACGCCTCGCCGCCCTCCGCAAACTCGACCAACTCCTCCGCACCAACGTCAACGAAAGCCTCGCCCTCGAAGTCACTTTCATCACCGCCTTTGGCTAAACTCCTCCCAATGCCCTCCCTCCGAGCAGTCATTTTCGACTTCGACGGCCTCATCGTCGACACCGAAAGCACCGGTTACCAAACCTGGCGCGAAATCTTCGAATCCCACGGCCACGACCTCGCCATCGAAACTTACGCCGCCGTCATCGGCACCGATTTCGGAGCCCACTACGACCCCCGTGTCGACCTCGAAACCCGCACCGGTCGCCAATTCGATTGGGCCGAACTCGAAGGCCAACGCACCCTCCGCGAGAAGGAACTCCGCAAATCCCTCTCCATCCTCCCAGGCGTCGTCGATCGCCTCCACGAAGCCGCCTCCCTTGGGCTTCCCTGCGCCATCGCCTCCAGCAGCCCCCGTTGGTGGGTCGAAGGCTGGCTCAACGACCTCAACCTCATCCACCACTTCCACCACCTCACCACCGTCGACGACACCGGCAAAGTCAAACCCGACCCCAGCCTCTTCCTCCTCGCCGCCCAACGACTCAAGGTCAGCCCCTCCGAAGCCCTCATTTTCGAAGACTCCCTCAACGGCCTCATCGCCGCTCAAGCCGCTGGCATCCATTGCATCGTCGCCCCAGGCCCCATGACTCAACACCTCCACTTTCCCGGCGCATGGAAAAGAGTCACCTCGCTCGCAGAAGCATCACTCAAAGATCTCAATCCCCTCCCCTCCGCATGAGCCTCCTCGTCTTGCCACTCGCTGACCGTTACGAGCGCTTTCGTGATTCGGTCTTCGCAGGTGTCGAAGACTCCCCCGCACTTCCAGGCATGGAGCCACCCATGAGCGAACTGGATCTCCAGAGCCTCTGGTTCTCGGGCGCCTTCGGCACCTCCTTCACCACCACCGACAACCGTCCCGTCACCATCGAAGACTTCGGCTCCTGGAACGCCGGCGCCGGCCCGGACTTCACTGGCTGCGCCATCCGCGTCGGCGACCAACTTCTCACCGGCGACATCGAGCTCGACCCCGACGTCCGCGATTGGGAACGCCATCACCACGGCGCCAATCCCGACTATCAAAACGTCGTCCTCCACGTCTTCCTCGAGGCGCCCACGGATCAACGCTTCTTCACCCGCACCCACCAGCACACCGAAGTCGCCCAGATTCAGATCTCTCGCTCCATGCTCGCTGAGGATGCCGCCCCCAAAAGCCGCCTCGCCGCAGCACGCCTCGGCCGCTGCGCCGCACCCTTCCGCGACATGGATCCCAAACGCGTTTCGGATCTCGTCGAAAGCGCCGCCCAACACCGCCTCCGCCTCAAATCCAATCGCCTTCACGCCCTCGCCTCCTCTCACGGCAGGGAACAAGCCATCTTCCAAGCCCTCGCCCAAACCCTCGGCTACCGAAACAACCAGCGCCCTTTCGCGGTCCTCACTCAGCGCCTCCCCGTCAAACGCCTGCTCAAAGAAGATTCCCTCAATCGCCAAACCCTCCTCTTCGGCACCGCAGGCTTCCTCGAAGACCTCCATCCCGACCGCAACGAAGACGCCACCCGCTCCTACCTCAAGCAACTCTGGTCCCGCTGGTGGAAACTCCGTGACTCCTGCCTCCGCTGGCTCGAACCCCAACACCTCCTCCGCTGGAAACTCAACGCCGTCCGCCCCGGCAATCACCCCCAGCGCCGCCTCGGCGCCCTCACCACCCTACTCGACCACTGGTCACTCGTCTCCTCCCCCCTCATCGACGCCACCCGCTGGAGCCTGCCAGCTTGGCGGGAAAGCCTCCTGTCCCTGCAACACCCCTTTTGGTCCACCCATTACACCCTCTCCGCCGCCCCCTCAGATCACCCTGTCTCCTTAATCGGCGAAACCCGCATCCACGAGATGCTCGCCAATGTCGTCTACCCCCTCCTCGTCCCCGAGCGCACACGCCTCTGGGCCGAATACCTCGAACTGCCCGCCCTCCTCGACAACCAAAAAGTCCGCCGCGCCATGCTTCGTCTGTTCGGCGACTCCACCCTCCAAAAAAGCTTCAATCGCAAGCTCTTCCACCATCAAGGCCTCCTCCAAATCTACCAGGACTTCTGCCTCGAAGACCACTCTTCTTGCGCCGACTGCCCCTTCCCCGAGCGCCTCAAAGACTGGTCGTGATTCCCCTCATCCCTCCTGCATCAAATCAATCTCCAGAGTTCGGCATCAATCAAAATGCCGATGCAGCGTGAACTCCAAGTTCCGCTCCACAATCTCCCCCATCGAATTGCACGCATCAAACCGCGTTGTCTGGTGAAATTCTCCCAGCTCCTGCCGCAGTTGCACCACCTTGTCAAACGGCTCCGCACGATCCATTTTCATGCAGGTGATCAAATGCCTCAGTCGGTCAATCTCAGACGTGTAACGCCGCGCGATCAAGCTCCGCTCCTCCTCCTGATACTGCTTCATCGTCGGATAGTTCAGTAACTTCGCACACAGCCCCACCACTTGATTGTTCTCCTTGAAGAACTGCGGCAAATAAAGCGTCTTCCGCCCCTCGTAACTCTGCTGGTCGAAATCAATCGCCCGCACGCGATACTGCACATCCTCAAAATCCGGCGTGATATCGATCACATAGTTGTAGCTCCGCATGTCCCCGAGCAATCGAATGAAACAGCGCTCGCTAAACTTCACAAACTCCTTCGCTATCCGCACCTGATTCGTGTCCTCGCGATCAAGATAATCCCGAATGAATGCATCCCCTGGAATGCCCGCAATATGCTCCTCAATCAGCGAATTCTCGTGATACAAATAATTGATCCGATTGGGCGAAAGCAAATGCTCCAACTCCAGTCCATAAATCCGTGACGCATCCGCCACCTTCACATAGAAATGGTCGTAGTTGTCATTGTACTGATTCACCACCCGAATCCGAAACGGCTTCGAATTCCCAAACTCACAGTAGTCCACACGCTCCACAAACAAGTGCGACACCGCCTCCACATCCCCAGTTCGCAGCAGCGAATAAATACTCGTTAATCGCGGATACAACTCCTGCTGGATCTCCCCGGGATACAACACGCTCGACCAATGCGTCGGCCTGTCCTCCTTGTCATACAATGGATAACTCTCCGAAAACCCCTGCAAATCATTGTAAGTGGCTGGCAGCGTATACTGCCGATCCCACCTCACCAAATACTCCCGCATCGCCTCCGAAACCGGAATGAAATGCTTCCTGCGTGAAATCTCATTCATCGATATAAACCTTCATCTCCCACCTCCGCAATGCATCTTCGCAAGTCCAATGCCAGCTCAGCCTACAATCCAATCAGACCTATCGGCCCTTTGCCTCTCGCTTCCTCTCCTCCAATCGCGCCTTCCGCTTCAGTAAACTAGCCAGCTCCACATCACTCTCGCTGATCCTCACCTGCAATGCCGCCGCCGCGTGCCGATGCAAAGTCGGATCAGAGTTCGTTATCACCAATGCCTTCTGCACATTATTGTTCTCCTCGGCAAAGGCTCGCCTCATGCTGTCCAATTTGCCGCGCAATCGCACCACCTCGTGATCAATCTCCTCCAGTTCTTCATCTAAACCCACACCTTCTGTGATCGGCGCATTCGCCTTGTTGATCGCCATCACCGGCACCGCCCGCTCAAATCCCAATCGTGTTTGCAGACTCGGATTCAACCGACTCAGTGGCACACTCATCGTGCCAGCCTGATGCATAAAAGTCAGATTCGATTCCGTCAATTCACGAATTTTCACCCGCTCAAACTTCTTCCCATCGATCTCCACCACCTCCAGTTCCATCCCTGGCGCCCGTTTGCGAATCGAAACTTTGTATTGCGCTTTGTAATCCGAAAAATCTTTCTTTATTGCCTCCAAAGCCTTAGCCGCCTCGTCCATCTGCGATTGCAGTTTGTCCCGCTCGGCCTTTAGCTTGTCCCGCTCAGCTTGCACCGCCTTCATCTGAAGTTGCAACCTTCCCATCTCCGCCTTCGCCTGTGCTTGGATTGTTTCCAACCCACGAATCTGATCTCCCAGTGACCGGACTTGCGCCTCATCTTGACAGCTGCTCAGTCCAAACAATCCGATCACAAAGCCACTCCGTACTGCGTTCTGAATCATCGCCTTATTCATATGAAACCAATTTGCCTCTATTCCTAATGCACAAATGAGTAAGAACAACTCCTGAATCACCTGCATCCCCAATTACTTCTCGCCCACCCTCTCACCACATACTTCACCCCAAAAACCCGCCTTGCCCACCATCCTGCCTCCCTCCAAACTCTACTCTCCCTCGTGACCCTGCCACCCTACATCCTCGAAATCATCCACCGCCTCCACCAAGACGGCCACCTCGCCTACCTGGCCGGTGGCTCCGTCCGTGACTTTTTCCTCAATCGCGATTCCAAAGACCACGACATTGCCACCTCCGCCAACCCCACTCAAATCGCCAAACTCTTCCCCGGCAGTCAGCTCGTCGGCGCCCACTTCGGCGTCGTCATCGTCCCCGCCTCCAGCAAACGCTGGGTCGAAGTCGCCACCTTCCGGACCGACGGCTCCTATGGCGATGGCCGCCGCCCCGAATCCGTCTCCTTCTCCACTCCCGAACAAGACGCTGAACGTCGAGACTTCACCATCAACGGCCTATTCTACGACCCCGAAACCAGCACGCTCATCGACCACGTCAACGGCCAGTCCGATCTCAAAGCCCAACTAATTCGAGCTATCGGCGAACCCGCCGCCCGCTTCCAGGAAGACCACCTCCGCCTCCTCCGCGCCATCCGCTTCGCCACCACCCTCGGCTTCTCCATTGAACCCGCCACCTGGTCCGCCCTTAAACAATCCGCTCCCCTGATTGCCAAAATCAGCCCGGAACGCATTCGAGACGAACTCGACCGCATCTGGCTTTCCCCACACCGCCAGACCGGCTTCGATCTCCTCGTCGATTCCGGCCTCATGGCCCACATCCTGCCCGAAATCCTCAACCTCCAAGGCTGCGAACAACCCCCTCAATTCCACCCCGAAGGCGACGTCTTTGTCCACACCCGCCTCATGCTCTCAAAGCTACCACCGGACGCCTCCCTCCCACTCGTCCTCTCCGTCCTCTTTCACGATATCGCCAAACCCGCTACGCAAACCACCGACGCCGACACCGGCCGCATCCGCTTCAACGGCCACGACAAACTCGGCGCCGAAATGACCGACGCCATCCTCCGCCGACTTAAATACTCCAACGACATCATCGAAGCCACCACCGCCGCCGTCGCCAATCACATGCACTTCATCGGCGTCCAGCAGATGCGCGCGTCCACCCTCAAACGCTTCCTCGCCCGCCCCTACATCGACGACGAACTCGAACTCCACCGCGTCGACTGCCTCGGCTCCAACGGCCTCCTCGACAACTACGAGTTCCTCCTTCAAAAACGCACCGAATTCGCCTCCTCACCTCAACCTCTCATCCCAGCCCCCCTTCTCACCGGCCGCGACCTCATCAGCCTCGGTTGGACACCCGGCCCCACCTTCACCGCCATCCTCCACGACGCCCAATCCCTCCAACTCGAGGGCACCCTCACCACCAAAGATCAAGCCATCGCGTGGGCCAAAACCCAGTCACCTCAGTGATCCTGCTCCATCAACTTCGCCGTCTCCTT
>CANETF010000239.1 GCA_947440575.1 Verrucomicrobiaceae bacterium | reverse complement strand
GTGGTTGGCGGCGGGGGAAGAGTCGGGGATGAGGCGGATGCGGTGGAGGGTGCCGGAGGCGTCGGGGCCGTCCATCCAGATGAGTTCGTCGGAGGAACGGGCTTCGATGGGGATCTGAGCGAGGCCGTCGGTGAGGGTCCAGTCGAAAGTGGAGGTGGGGAGAGCGACGTAGAAGGGAAGGTGGTTGTCGCGGGCGGCGAGGGCCTTGAGGTAGGTGCCGATTTTGTTGGCGACATCGCCTGTGCGCGTGACGCGGTCGGCGCCGGTGATGACGAGGTCGACGAGGCCATGCTGCATGAGGTGGCCGCCGGTGTTGTCGGCGATGACCGTGTGGGGGATGTTTTGATAAGCGAGTTCCCAGGCGGTGAGGCGGGCGCCCTGGTTCCGGGGGCGGGTTTCATCGACCCAGACATGGACGGGGATGCCGGCGGCGTGGGCGGCGTAGATGGGGGCGGTGGCGGAGCCGTGGTCGACGAAGGCGAGCCAGCCGGCGTTGCAGTGGGTGAGGATGTTGACGGGTTGGCCGGGGGATTTGCGAGAGGCGATGTCCTGGATGAGGGGGAGGCCGTGCTGGCCGATGGCGGCGCAGGCGGCGGCGTCTTCGTCGGCGATGCGGTTGGCTTCGGTGAGGGCGATTTCGGGCCAGGAGGAGGGGGGGAGGGGGAGGAGGAGATCGAGTTGGCGTTTGAGGGCCCAGGCGAGATTGACGGCGGTGGGGCGGCAGTTGAGTTCGTCGGCTTTGGCGATGAGGGCGGTGGTGGGGTCAGGGGAGGAGGCGGCTTCTCGGGCGGCGAGGGCCATGCCGTAGGCGGCGGTGGCGCCGATGCAGCCAGCGCCGCGGACGGCCATGTCGAGGATGGCGTGGGCGACGTGGGTGGTGGTGGGGAGATCGAGGAGTTCGAAGTGCCAGGGGAGGAGGCGCTGGTCGATGATGCGGACGACGGGGTCGTGGAACCAGACGGTGCGGTGGGGGGTACCTTGGATATTCATGTCGGGTGAGGGAAGAAGGGGAAATGATTTTGTGTCCGAAAGGAGAGCGGTAGTGCCTCCTTATGATATGATGATGATTCCGCACTATGAGACTTTGACAAGCCGCCGGGATATTTTGCGCCGGGGAGGGGCCGGGTTTGGGGCGCTGGCCCTGTCGGCGTTGCTGGGGGAGTCGGAGTTGCAGGGAGCGTTGGGCGATGCGGCGGGGGTGGCAGGAGTGCCGGCGACGGAGAAGTTGGCGCATCGGGCGGGGCGGGCGAAGAGTGTGATTTTTGTGTTCATTGAAGGGGGGCCGAGTCATGTGGATCTGTTTGATCCGAAGCCGCTGATGCGGGAGTTGGCGGGGCAACCTTTACCAGACAGTTTTGGGTCGGTGATTACGGCGATGGGGGAATCGAGAGCGCCGCTGCTGGCGGACAAGCGAGTGTGGGCGCAGCATGGTGAGAGTGGGTTATGGGTTTCGGACTGGCTGCCGCATACGGCGAAGATGGCGGATGAATTGTGCGTGATTCGGTCGTGTGTGTCGGACGGGATCAATCACTCGGGCGGGGTGTGTCAGATGAATACGGGATCGATTTTTGGTGGGCGGCCGTCGTTGGGGGCCTGGGTGAATTATGGGTTGGGGACGGTGAATGGGAATCTGCCGGCGTATGTGGTGATCAAGGACACGGAGACGCAGGTGGTGAACGGGGTGAGGAATTGGGGGAGCGGGTTCATGCCAGCGGTGTATCAGGGGGTGGAGCTTGAGGGGGGAGCGCAGCCGATTGCGAATTTGGCGCCGCCGAGTGGGATGAGTGTGGCGCGGCAGCAGGGGAAGTTGGCGTTTTTGAATGGATTGAATCGGAGTTACAATGCGCCGCGGGTGGATAACTCGGATTTGGATGCGCGGATTCGGGCTTATGAATTGGCGTTCAAGATGCAGGCGGAGGCGCCTGAGGCGGTGGATTTGGGACAGGAGACGGAGGCGACGAAGAAGCTGTATGGGATCGATAATCCGAAGACGGAGGTGATGGGGCGGAATTGTTTGCTAGCGAGGCGGTTGGTGGAGCGGGGGGTGAGGTTTGTGCAGCTTTATCATGGGGCGGGGAGCAAGTGGGATGCGCATGCGAAGATTGAAGAGAATCACACGAAGTTGTGCGCGGAGCAGGATTTGCCGGTGGCGGGATTGTTAAGGGATTTGAAGGCGCGGGGATTGTTGGATGAGACGCTGGTGGTCTGGGGAGGTGAGTTTGGTCGGACACCGATGAGTGAGAAGGGGGATGGACGGGATCACAATCCGACGGGATTTACGATGTGGATGGCGGGCGGGGGAGTGCGTGGTGGGCAGGTGGTGGGGAGCACGGATGATTTGGGTTTACGGGCGGTGGAGGACAAGATGCATGTGCATGATCTGCATGCGACGATTCTGCATTTGATGGGGATTGATCACACACGGCTGGTCTATAAATACAAAGGTAGGCCAGAACGAATTGATATGAACGAGGGGCATCCGCACACCAAGTTAACGGTGTGATTCAATGCAGGGTGAATTTTTTTTGAAATTTACTGAAACGGTTGAAGAGAGCCGTCGTTTAAGCCGTCGAACGTAGCAGGTTCCTTGGGAAGCCGGGAATCCATGACGAGCAATTCAAACTGACAAGAAAACCACACATCCAGTTAAAACATGAAAAACATCATCACGATCCTCTCCGTCTTGGCCATTGCTGCCACCGTTAACGCTGCCGACGCTCCGAAAAAGGCCAAAGGCGATCCAGCAGCTGCTTTCGCCAAGATGGACAAGGACAGCGACGGCAAGATCAGCAAGGACGAGTTCATGGCGACACCCGGGGCGAAGAAAGACGCAGCCAAGGCTGGCGAAAGCTTCACCAAGAAGGACAAGAACAGCGACGGCTTTCTGAGCAAGGAAGAGATGGCTCCTGCGAAAAAGAAGAAGAAGTAAGGACTGAAGGCCCAGACCGGGTCTAGAAGTGCTCTTAGCTTTGAGCGCCTGACGTGGGAACATGTCGGGCGCTTTTTTTATGGAATGATGAGATGCCAATGGGTCTCACAATGCGTTACAGGAATCCTCGATATGCGACGAAAATGGCGCTTGAAAGTGTTTGGTAGTGGCGGAAGGCGTTGGAATAGAGAATGGTTTGGGTTCTCTTAGATTAGCATGAACGTTTCCCCAGAGCATGACAGGCCTTTGGTCGATCTATCCCGGATCGAGCATCCGGTCATGAAGATGCTGTATCCGGTCTTGGGGCCGCTTCTTTGTCGATTTTTGAAGATTGATGAAGTGAATCAGTTGGAGTCGGATGTGACGCGATTGGGGACACCGGATTCGTTTTTTCGGACGACGCTGGATTTGCTGGGGTGCCGGTATGAGTTGAGTGAGGCGGATTTGTTGAGGATCCCTGCGAAGGGGCCGGTGGTGGTGGTGAGCAATCATCCGTTAGGGGGATTGGACGGGATTATTTTGGGGGACTTGCTGCAGAGGCGACGCAGTGATGTGAAGTTGATGGCGAACTATTTGTTGAAGGGAGTGAGGTATGCGGGTTCGCACATGATTTTTGTGGATCCCTTTGCGAAGGAGACGCCGGCGGCGAAGAACATCGCGCCGTTGAGGGAGAGTTTGAGGCATTTGAAGGGGGGAGGTTTGCTGGGGGTGTTTCCGGGCAATCAGGTGTCGCATTATCGAAGGGAGACTGGGGAGGTATCAGATCCGGATTGGGTGCCGCACATTGCTGCGCTGGTGAGGCGGAGCGGGGCGACGGTGGTGCCTTTGTATATTGATGCGAAGAATGGGTGGTTGTTTGAGAGGATTGGGTTGGTGCATCCGCTGCTGCGGACGCTGTTGTTGACGCGTGAGTTCATGAAGCGGGGCAATTCGAGGGAGCCGGTGAGGGTGTCTGTTGGTGCGGCGATTTCGAGCGGGCGGCTGAAGCGATTTGAGACGGATGAGGAGATGATCCGGTTTTTGCGGATGTCGGCGTACATGCTGAAGAACCGGCCGGTGGTGGAGGCTGGGGAGAGAGGGGCAAAGAGGGAGGTGACGGAGGTGTCAGGAAACAAGCCGCTGGCGGTGAGGCTGCCGGCGGAGGATTTGGAGGGGGACATTGCGGGGTTACCGGATACGGGCCGTCTGATGAGTCAGGGTGACTTTGACGTGCTGATGGGGAGCTATGATGAGCTGCCGCACATCATGCAGGAGATTGGGCGTGGGAGAGAGGAGAGCTTTCGATTTGCGGGAGGGGGAACGGGCGAGGCGGTGGACCTGGCGGAGGCGGACAAGATCTACAAGCATTTGTTTGTCTGGAGCCGAAGGGATCGTGCGGTGGTGGGGGCGTATCGGTTGGGGTTAGCGGATGAGATTTTGGAGAGGCATGGACCGAAGGGGCTGGTGTCGAGCGGGTTGTTTGAGTTCAAGCCGTCGTTTTTAGCGAGGTTGAATCCGGGCTTGGAGTTGGGGCGGTCGTATGTGTTGCCGGAGTATCAGCGGAGCTACAGTTCGCTGCTGCTGCTGTGGGGGGGCATTTTAGCGTTCATTGCGAGGAATCCGAGGTATCGGATGGTGTTTGGGTCGGTGGGGGTGAGTCAGGGGGATGAGTATTGTCCGGCGTCGAGGACGTTGATTGTGGATTACATGAGGCGGGAACACGGGTGGCCGGAGGTGGCGGTGGAGTTGGAGTCGCGGAGTCCGTTTTCGGGGGTGGATTTTGATGCGATGGCGAAGGAGGATGTGAGTCGGATGGTAAAGGATGTGGACGATGTTTCGGCGCTGGTGTCGGGGCTGGAGCGGGATGGGAAAGGGGTGCCGATTTTGATCAAGCACTACATTCGGATGAACGCGAAGCTGATTGATTTCGGGGTGTGGAAAGATCACAGCAACGCGGTGGTGGGTTTTTTGCTGGCGGATTTGGTGACGGCGGATCCGAAGTTTTTGCGACGGTACATGGGGGAGGAAGGCTATACGAATTTTCGGTCTTATCATGAGATGAAGGAGGCGGAAGGCGGGGTTTTGGAGGCGGTTTGAGTCTGGGTTCGAGTGGGAAGAAAAGTTGCAGTGGGTGAGGGAGTGGCCAAGGTGGGCGGCATGAATTTTTTGCGAGTTGTATTGGTGACGAGTCTGTGCGCCCTGGGATGGGCGGGGGGAGTGGCTGGGGCGGAGATGGAGTTGACGCGGGCGGTGGAGTGTCACACGAGGGATGGGCTGCCGAATTTTTTTGCGAAGGTGGTGAAGCCGGGAGCGGAGGTGAAGATTGGTTATTTGGGGGGGAGCATCACGGCGCAGCCCGGGTGGCGGGTGAAGACCTTGGGGCATTTTCAGAAGGCGTATCCGCAGGCGAAGATCAGTGAGATCCATGCGGCGATCGGTGGGACGGGGTCGGACTTGGGGGTTTGTCGTTTGAAACAGGATGTGTTGGACCACAAGCCGGACCTGCTGTTTGTGGAGTTTGCGGTGAACGACGGGGGGACGGCACCGGAGCAGATTTTCCGCTGCATGGAAGGGATCGTGCGGCAGACGTGGCGGGCGTTGCCGGAGTGTGACATTTGCTTTGTTTACACGGTTACGGAGGCGCTGGTTCCGGCGATGTTGGAAGGGAAGTTTCAGCGGTCGGCGAGCGCGATGGAGCGGGTGGCGGGGCATTACGGGATTCCGACGATTCACATGGGGATGGCTGTGGCGGAGTTGGCGAAGGAAGGTAGGTTGATCTGGAAGGCGGCGCTGCCGAAGACGGAGGCGGAGCATACGGCCCTGGGGGGAAAGATGGTGTTTGCGTCGGATGGGGTGCATCCCCATGTCGAGACGGGACACGTGCTTTATACGGCGGCGGTGGTGCGAGCGTTTCGGTCGATTCAGACGGAGTCGAAGGCGCCAGGGGCGCATGTGTTGGGGGAACCGTTTGAGTCGACGCACTATGAGCGGGCGAAAATGGTGCCGATTTCGGAGGTGACGTTGTCAGGCGGGTTTGCGGCGTTGGACATGGAGGCGGATGAATTTGGCAAGCGGTGGGCGAAGCGGATGAAGGGGATGTATCAGGGGAGCGCGGCGGGGGAGACGATTCGGTTCAAGTTCAAGGGGACGCGATGCGCGGTGTATGATGTGGTGGGGCCGGATTGCGGGCAGGTGACGGTGTCTCTGGATGGCGGAGAGGCGCGGGTGGTGCCGCGGTTTGATTCGTATTGCACGTCTCACCGGCTATCGTCTTTTTTGATCGGGACGGAGTTGGAAGACAAGGTGCATGAGGTGGTGATCACGATGGATCCCGGGATGCCGGACAAGGTCAAGATTTTGGCGCAACGGAACCAGAAGATCGACAAGCCGGAGCGGTTTACGGGGAGGAATTTTTTCCCTGGAGCCTTGTTGCTGGTAGGGGACTTGGTGAAGGAGTGAGGGCGGGTGGCTATGGCACGATGCGGACGGGTGTGCCCAGGCTGACGGCGTGGTAGAATTTTTCGGCCATGTGGCCAGGCAGGCGAATGCAACCGTGGGAGGCCGGGTAGCCGGGGAGGTAGCCCTGGTGCATGCCGACGGCGCCG
>CANETF010000238.1 GCA_947440575.1 Verrucomicrobiaceae bacterium | reverse complement strand
TCTGTCGCACCGAAACCGGCTGGGCCATCGAAGGCTCCCCCAACTGCCCCACCTCCGGCGGCCTCGTCAATTCCGGCCCCGGCGGCGCCTCCTTCGCCGAACACTACGAGTGGGATCTCTTCAATGACGGCTCCACCTGGGACGTCCAAAACACCGCCGGCGGCCTCCATTGGGAGACCTCCCAGGGCGCCCTCCTCCAACTCGCCGGCAAATCCACCGTCATGACCACCGCCATGAACACCTTCAGCGACTTCAGCGGCGGCCTCCTCCGACTCGAAAACACCACCGGCCGCCGCGAAGGCATCAACGCCAACAACGCCCCCGCCCCCACCAACGGCGCCTACACCCTCTACGAAGGCGGCGACTACCTCGGCAACTACCCCGCCGACATCGGCTACTTCAACGAAGCCAACGGCCTCGGCGCCATCGAACCCCTCCTTTCTCCCCCTCCCATCCAGGTCGGCAACCGCATCTGGCTCGACACCAACACCAACGGCATCCAGGACGCCAATGAGAACGGCATCGAAAATGTCTCCCTCTCCCTCTACGACGCCACCGGCGCCCTCGTCGCCACCACGCAAACCTCCCCAAGTACCAACCCCGACCTCAAAGGCACCTTCGCCTTCAGCAACCTCTCCCCCGACACCACCTACACCATCGCCATCACCCCCTCCGCCCTCCTCCCCGGCGGCCCCCTCGTCGGCCTCCGCCGCACCCAGACCGCCGCCGGCACCGCCTCCACCGACAGCGACGCCATCCTCCTCTCCGGCCTCACCGGCGGCCTCGCCCCCCTGAACGGCAGCACCGGCCTCACCTTCACCACCGGCCCCATCGGCCTCTCAAACCAAACCCTCGACCTCGGCTTCATCACCTGCCAGGCCATCACCCTCTCCCCCACCGCCCTGCCCCGGGGCCGCATCGGCGAAAGCTACGCTCAAACCTTCACCGCCTCTGCCACAGGCCCCACCGTCCCCTACACCTTCTCCCTCCTCTCCGGCACCCCTCCCGCCGGCATCACCCTCGCCCCCTCCGGCCTCCTCGACGGCACCCCCACCGCCACCGGCCTCACCACCTTCACCGTCCAGGCCCTCGACCCCGAAGGCTGCCTCGGCACCCGCTCCTTCGACCTCCGCATCTGCCCGAACATCGCCGTCACCCCCACCTCCCTCACCACCGCCACCCTCCAGACCCCCTACTCCGTCACCTTCAGCGCCTCAGGCGGCCAGGGCCCCTACACCTTCGCCCTCGTTAGCGGCACCCTCCCCCCGGGCCTCACCCTGGCAAACGGCATCCTCTCCGGCACCCCCACCGGCCCCGCCAGCACCACCCCCCTCATCCTTCAAGCCCTCGACGCCAACGGCTGCGACGGCTCCATCGAACTCACCCTTACCGTCACCGCCGCCACCCTCACCGGCAGCCTCTACCTCGACACCAACGCCTCCGGCACTCGCGACCTCACCGAACCCGGCCTCCCAAACATCGACCTCCTCATCACCTCCTCCGTCAATGGCTACCAACAAACCGTCTCCACCGGCTTCAACGGCCTCTGGACCGCCCTCGTCCCCCCCGGAGACAACACCGTCACCGTCGTCACCACCGACCCCGACTTCCCCCTCGGCGCCACCCAAACCCAGGGCACCGACCCCACCCTCGTGAACGCCCCCGCAGGCCAATCCACCCCCATCGGCGCCTTCGGTTTCCTCCCCGCCAAACCCACCACCTGGGCCGCCTGGCAATACCGCAACCCCCTCGGCGGCCAAAACGCCCCCACCGATAACCCCGACGGCGACCCCTACGACAACCTCCAGGAATTCGCCTTCTGCTTCCAGCCCAACTCCGGCCTCAACCCCCGCTGCCCCGTCACCGTCTCGCACGACCCCGCCACCGGCCTCATCGACGTCCGCATCCTCCGCCTCACCGGCGCCTCCGGCATCACCTACACCCTCGAAACCCTCACCGACATCGCCCAAAGCCCCGCCGCCTGGACCGATGTCACCACCCTCAGCCCCACCGTCACCTACAACACCGACGGCACCGAATGGGCCACCTACTCGAACATCGTCCCCCTCGCCCCCGCCTCCCCCTCCCAGTTCTTCCGCATCCGCCTCGAACTCGACGCCGACTTCAACGGCACCGCCGAAACCTACTCCTGCACCGAGACCGCCGGCTACTACCGCCGCACCTACGGCACCGCCATCGAGACACTCTGCATCCCCTTCCTCCATTGCAACACCTTCGCCGGCCAGGTCGACGCCGTCATCGGACAAACCCTCAGCATCGCCGGCAGCATCGCCACTGGCGACTTCACCACCACCCTCACCACCGGCGTCCCCTACTACGTCGAAGTCCTCGTCGGCGACCACGCCGGCCACCGCTTTGAAGTCAACGAAACCGCCTCCCTCCCCAACGCCATCGCCATCGACACCACCAGCCCCCTGAACACCCTCCCCACCCTGCCCGCCACCCTCGCCAACGACCGCATCGCCGTCCGCCGTCATCACACCCTCGACAGCTTCTTCCACAAACCCCACTTCAACGCCACCAACGACCCCGCCACCGCCGCCCGCGTCCTCTTCTTCGAAGCCGGAAACTTCCGCACCTACTGGCTCTTCCGCGCCGGCGGCAACCCCTACTGGGTGCAAGCCGGCGACAACCTCCTCCGAAACGTCGGCACCCGCATCATCCCCCCATCTGAAGGCCTCTACGTCAACCCCCGCAGCAGCACCCCCACCCTCACCATCACCGGAAAAGTCCGCTCCACCCCCTTCGTCACCCCCCTCCTCGTCGGCCCGAACCTCATCGCCGGCGGCTGGCCCATGACCCAATCCCCCACGCAGCGAGCCTACACCGCCAGCGCCGGCCTCACCGGATCCCTCGCCCCCGCCAACTCCGACCGACTCCTCTTCTGGCTCGGCGACACCACACCCGCCGCCTCCGGCTACGACGGCCACTTCCTCTTCCGCTCCGGCACCGTCAGCTTCTGGACCACCGAACAAAACTCCTCCTTCATCAACGAAAACAACCTCCCCCTATTGAAACCCCTCCGAGCCACCCTCCTCCGCTCCAAAATCGGCCTCCCCACCCACACCCAACCCAACCCCTGGACCCCCTAACCCCCCAGGTGTTCAACCTTTCCCCTCCCGTCTCTCACGCCCTCGTCTCCAACCAGCGCAGCCTAGAATCGAGATCCTTCTCCCTCGCATATTCAAAATGAATCACCCGACGTCGCATCGGTTTTGTTGATCGACGCGAAGAATGGATAATCAGGGGTGACATCAACAAAACATCACCCGCATAGCACTCACACGCGACCGCAAGACCTTGATCAACTTGCGTCACCGCATCACCAGAAAGCTTGCCTCTTTTGTGGCTACCAGGAATCACCCGAAGGGCTCCATTTGCGGCGGGCGTATCATCAAGATGCAGCCTGATGGTTACCATTTGAGCCAAAAGCTCCGCCGGGGGCTGAACATGGGCATGGCCATCCTTCCATGACCACGGTC
The DNA here is from genome assembly GCA_947440575.1 of Verrucomicrobiaceae bacterium. Taxonomy (GTDB): domain Bacteria; phylum Verrucomicrobiota; class Verrucomicrobiia; order Verrucomicrobiales; family Verrucomicrobiaceae; genus JAGRPD01. The sequence goes on along the minus strand of CANETF010000238.1, from coordinate 3,039 downwards.
CATACCCCGGAATCTCCTGCTCCTCAGCAACAGCTATCGTCAGGTCCTGATGCCAAGCCACAGGCCAGTTTTCGTCAGGAGTCTTATCGAACAGAATGCTGCGCACCGGCCTAAGACCTCCCGGCAGCAAGCCCAAAAGGCGACTTGAAGAACTCAGTTCCGCGAAAACTTTCGACCGACTCCGCAGATGCCTCACACACGCTGTTCCCGCCGCCGTCGCAACCGCATTCGCCTCCACTCGCAACGCTTCAATCTCACCAAGATCGAACACCCCTCGACACATTCTAAATCCGGCCGCCGTCAGTGAGTCCCTCACATCCATGACTCCAATCCTGGTTCCCCAAGCCGCATCTCGCAATCTCAAATCCCACGTCCAGCCTCCCCATCTCCACCCTCCTCTGCCAAGCGGAGCGAGACCGACAGCCACAGGCTGCCCGCAGGGCGAGGCCGGCGGGCCTCGTCAATCCCCAATCCCCAATCCGCAATCCGCAATCCAAGAACCCCCCAGTTGCCCCTCCCCCTCTCATGCTGTAAGCTTAGCGGCGAATGCTCCCTTGGCTCCACAACGACTCCTTCCCTCTCTACCTCGCCCCCATGGCTGGCGTGACGGACCAGATCTTTCGGGGCCTCTGCAAAGAACTCGGTGCCGATGTCATGGTCACCGAATTCGTCTCCGCCGAAGGCATCCTCCAAGCCGACGAACGCACCCGCCACTACACCGAGTTCGACGAAGCCCAACGCCCCATCGGCGTCCAACTCTTCGGTGCCGACGGCAAACGCATGGGCGAAGCCGCGCGCAAAATCATCGACCGCAAGCAACCCGACTTCATCGACATCAACTTCGGCTGCCCCGTCAACAAAGTCGTCTCCAAAAACGGCGGCTCCGCCCTCCTCCGTGACTGCCCCCTCCTCGAAAGCGTCGCCCGCGGTGTCGCCGACGCCGTCCGCCCCACCGGCGTCCCCGTCACAGCCAAAATCCGCATCGGCTGGGACGCCACCCAGATCAACGCTCTCGAAGTCGCCACCCGCCTCCAGGACTGCGGCATCGCCGCCGTCACCATCCACGGCCGCACCCGCGCCCAGGGCTACACCGGCCTCGCCGACTGGGACGTCATCGGCCAAGTCGCCGAATCCGTCGCCATCCCCGTCATCGGCAATGGCGACGTCGCCACCGGAGCCGATGTCGAAGTCCGTCGCGCCCAAACCCGCGTTCGCGGCATCATGATCGGTCGCGCCGCCATGACCAACCCCTGGGTCTTCCAGGAAGCCCGCCACTACCTCAGCCACGGCGTCCAACCCGACCCCGTCCCTGCCGAAACCCGACTCGCCTTCATGCGTCGCCACTGCGTCCTCGCCATCGCCCACTCCACCCGCGGCGGCGAGTTCGAAGTCATCCGCGCCATGCGCTCCCGCCTCATGCACTACACCCGCAGCCTGCCCTCCGGCAAATTCCTGCGCAACCAATTCGCCTCCGTCGGCAGCCTCATGCAACTCGACGACATCAGCGCCGCCTACCTCGAACACCGCTCCCGCGTCGAGGACGACTCCCTTCCGCTCCCCTCATGAACCCCTCAAACCCCTGGTTCCTCGCAGCATTCGGCGGCGTGATCATTCTCTATCACCTGGACCTGATCATCTCCCTCCTCAACCTCGCCCAATTCGCCAAACCGCTCCCCGAGGCCATGCGCCCTCTTTACGATCCCGATACCCTCTTGCGCACCCAGGACTACCACCGCCAGTCCACCCAACTCGACCTCGCTCAAGCCACCACCCAACTCGCCATCCTCCTCACCTTCTGGCTCGCCGGAGGTTTCGGTTGGCTCCACACCTGGACCACCTCTCTCGGCTGGAATGCCATCGCCACCGGCACCCTCGCGCTCACCCTCACTACCGTTGCCACCGCCTTCATCGCCCTCCCGTTCACGCTCTGGCAAACCTTCAAAATCGAAACCGCCTTCGGTTTCAATCGCACCACGCCACGCACCTTCATCCTCGATCAAATCAAGACCCTCCTCCTCCTCGCCATCATCGGCCTCCCATTGCTCGCGCTCATCATCTGGCTCTTCGAAACCCTCCCCTACGCCCCCGCCGCCGCCTGGCTCGCCCTCACCCTCTTCTCCCTCCTGATGACCTGGATCTCCCCCCGCTTCATCATGCCCCTCTTCCTCCGCTTCGACCCCCTCCCAAACGGCCCCCTGCGCGACGCCATCTTCGCCCTCTCCCACAAGCTCGACTTCCCCGTCGCCGACGTCTCCATCGTCGACGGCTCCCGCCGCTCCTCCAAAGCCAACGCCTTCTTCGCCGGCTTCGGCAAATCCAAACGCATCGCCCTCTACGACACCCTCGTCGAATCCCACTCCCAAGACGAACTCCTCGCCGTCCTCTCCCATGAAATCGGCCACTCCAAACGCGGCCACGTCACCCGCCTCCTCATCATCGGCCTCATCGAAAGCGCCCTCCTCTTCGCCGGACTCCACTTCGCCCTCCAAAGCCCCGCCTTCTTCGCCGCCTTTGGCATTTCCGGCACCCCCGTCGGCCTCGGTTTCGCCGTCTTCTCAATCCTCTACAAACCCTTCTCCCTCCTGCTCTCCCTCCCCGGCCTCTGGCTCAGCCGAGTCCACGAATTCGAAGCCGACGCCTTCGCACGCTCCGCCATGGGTTCCCCCACTCCTCTCGAAACCGCCCTCAAAAGACTCTCGTCGGATCACCTCTCCCACCCAGCGCCACACCCTCTCGCCGTCCGCCTCCACTACACGCACCCACCTCTGCTTCAACGCCTCGCCGCATTGCAAGCCGGTGCCCTTTCCTGACCTGAGTCTCCCCACCCTCTCATGCCCGCCGCCTACAGCATCACATGCCCCTCCTGTGGCAGCGCCTTCTTGGCCACCCAAACACGGCCCACAAGCATCACCACCTGCCCCCACTGCGCCTACAACGCCCCCCTCCAAGCCTTCCAAGCCGGCGGCGTCACCACCATCGGCCCCGCCACCGCCCTCCCCCTCCGCCGCCGCGACCCCCGCACCCACTACCAACAACTCC
>CANETF010000237.1 GCA_947440575.1 Verrucomicrobiaceae bacterium | reverse complement strand
GGTCATGTGGCGAACGCGGTGGTGGGCGTGCTGGCTGGATTGGCTTGTCGGGTGGAGGTGATCGATGTGCGGGCGGATTGGCTGGAGGGAATGCCGAAGGCGGTGAACGTGAAGGCGCACTGTGTGAGCGTGTATGAGGACGGGGTGGGGTTGGTGAGTGAGAAGAGTTTTGTGCTGTGTTTGACGAAGGGGCATTCGACGGATCGGCCGGTGCTGAGGGAAGTGATGGGGCGGTATCCGGAGGGAGCGTTTTTGGGAGTGATCGGGAGCGCGGCGAAGCGGGCGGTGTTGAGCCGGGAGTTGCGGGAGGATGGGATCGCGGAGGCGGTGTTGGAGAGGATGGTGTGTCCGGTGGGGATGCCAATTGGGTCGAATGATCCGGCGGAGATTGCGATCAGCATTGTGGCGCAGCTTTTGGAGCGGCGCGGGTGAGGAGGTGGGGAGCCTTTTGCGTTATGCTGACTGACAGGCGCGGAGGTGGGCGGCTTGGGAGCGGATGGCGTTGCGTTTGGGTTCGTCGAGGCGGGCGAGGTTGCGGACCTGCATGGACATGCGTTGGTTTTTGCGCATGGCGGGTTCGTGCTGGAGGAGGAAGTCCCAGTAGAGGGTGGTGAAGGGGCAGGCGGTGGGGCCGGTGCTTTGGGCGGGATCGAAGCGGCAGCCGGAGCAGTAGTTGCTCATGCGCTGGATGTATTTGCCTGTGGCGATGTAGGGTTTGCTGGCCATGAGGCCGCCGTCGGCGTGTTGGGACATGCCGAGGGTGTTGGGGAGTTCGACCCATTCGATGGCGTCGACGTAAACGGCGAGATACCACTCGTGGACCTCGCGAGGGCGAACGCCAAGCATGAGAGCGTAGAGACCGGTGACCATGAGTCTCTGGATGTGATGGGCGTAGCCGAGGCGCAGGGTTTGACCGAGGGCATCGCGAAGGCAGGCCATGTCGGTGTCGCCGGTCCAGTAGAAGGGCGGGAGAGGTTGGTCGGCACCGAGAGCGTTGAGTTCGAGGTAGCTGGGCATTTGATGCCAGTAGATGCCGCGGACGTATTCGCGCCAACCGAGGATTTGGCGGATGAAGCCTTCGACGCTGGCGAGAGGAGCGCGGCCTTGTTTCCAGGCGTTTTCGGCGGCGGCGATGACGAGGCGCGGGTCGAGGAGTTTGATGTTCATGGCGGCGCTGAGGCGCGAGTGGAAGAGCCAGGGTTCGGCGGTCCACATTGCGTCCTGCCAGTCGCCAAACTCGGCGAGGCGATGGGTGATGAAATCGTGCAAGGCGATTTGCGCTTGTTCTGGGGTGACTGGCCAGTCGAAATCGGTGAGGTCGCCTGGATGATCGGCGAAGCGAGTGTTGACTATGGCGATCACCTGCCGGGTGATGGTGTCGGGTTCGAAGCGGTGAGGGTGAGCGTGAAAAGGCGGGCCGTCTTTACTGAAGCTCTTGCGGTTTTCACTGTCGAAGTTCCACTCACCACCGACGGGTTTGCCGTTTTCGATGAGCACGGCATGACGCTGGCGCATCTCGCGGTAGAAGAACTCCATGCGGAGTTGTTTGCGGCCTTCGGCGTGGGCGGCAAACTGCGCGTGGCTGCAGAGGAAATGCCGATCCTCGCGGATTTCAAGCGGGAGGGTGTTGGCGGTGGCGGCGGACTGGATGGCGGTTTTGACGCTCCACTCACCGGGCTCCACGATGATCCATTTTTCGGGTTTGAGACGTTGGGAGAGTTCGGTGAGAGCGGTTTCGAAGGTTTCGGCGGAGCTTGGTTTTGCGGCTCCGGTGCTGCCTTTCCACTCGCCAGCGGTCGCGGTGAGTTCGCGGTAGAAGACCTTGCGGCCCTGGGATCTGAGGGCGTCGCGGAAATGCCGCATGGCAGAGAGGAAGACGGCGGTGCGAGGCTTACTGCTCCAGACTTTGGTTGTTTCATGAGCGACCTCGGCCATGCAGACAGCGTCTTGATTGGGATCGAAGTCATCGAAGGCGGCGGAGTCGGCATTGAGTTGATCGCCGAGGATGATGATGAGGTTTCGCATGAACAGGTGGGTGGGCGCTGAGGGATACGCATCGATGTGCTTGATGGATGGCGGGATTGGGAGGGCATCCTGTTTGTGCTCAGAAACGTACTGGAAGGGCTGGGGTGTGATGCGAACCGAGGTAGGTGATGCTGATGAAAAGGACTCTGGTGAAAGTGCTGTTTTGATCCTTTTTTATGTCGCTATTTGAACCATTGACCCGAGCTGATGCGCTGGAGGCTTGGCAGGCGTTTCGACCGAAGGTGGTGAGGTATGCGGGCAGTCGGAATCATGTGCAGTCGGGCCATGGAAACGTGTCGGGGTTGAGCGCGGCGATCCGGTTTCGGTTGCTGCTCGAGGATGAGATCATTGAGCAGACGCTGGAGAGGCATGCCTTTCATGAGGTGGAGAAGTGGCTGCAGGAAGTGTGTTGGCGTCGCTACTGGAAGGGATGGCTGGAGATGCGTCCTGCGGTGTGGACGAACTGGAGGCGGCGGGTGGACGAGTTGAGAAAGCATTTGCCGAGGGAGACGCTGGCGAGAGTGGAGGCGGTGGCAGCGGGAGAGAGTGGTGTGGCGAGCATGGATGCGATGGCTCGGGAGTTGATTGAGACGGGGTATCTGCACAATCATGCGCGGATGTGGTGGGCGAGTTTTTGGGTGCATGTGGAGCGCTTGCCGTGGGAGCTGGGGGCGGATTTTTTCTTTCGGCACCTGTTGGATGCGGATCCGGCGAGCAACACGCTTTCGTGGCGTTGGGTGGCGGGACTGCAGACGGCGGGGAAGACGTATCTGGTGCGATTGTCGAACCTTGAGAAGTATGGGTCGAGGTATTTGGCGGAGGGGGATGCGGGGAAGGAGCGGATTGCCGATGGAGTGGTGACGGCGAGCGTGGTGAAGGATCTGGATGAGGTGGGTAGGGAGCCGTTGCCGAAATATTTGATGGCGTTGCCTGAGTCGAGGGGGCGGGTTGGGGTTTGGGTGCATGCGGACGATCTGGTATTGGAGAAGGGGCCGCTGGCGGGTTGTGCTCCGGTGAGTGTGGCCGGGTATGTGAGTGAGCGGGTGTATCGGGAAATATATCGTCTTAGTGAGCGACGGATCGAGTCACTGAGGTCGGTGATGCACGATGGGTTGGCGAGAGCTAGTGGGCATTTTGGGTGTGCAGCGGTGATGGTGGAGGCTGATGATCCGGTGGAGGGGCTTTCCGATTGGGCGGTGGAGAAGGGGTTGGAGGAGGTGGTGGCGTATGCGCCGATGGTGGGTCCGATGGGTGACTTGATGCCGCGGTTGAGGCGCCGGTTGGAAGGTGGCGGGATTCGATTGACGCTGGTTCGGCGGGCGTCGGATGAGCTTGTGTTTTCTTTTGCGGGAGCGGGATTTTTTCCGTTTTGGCAGAAGATGAGTCGTCACCTCAATCAGCTTCAAGCCGCATGAAAAAGAGCCACACGCCGGAACAGATCTCACTGGTGATTCGATATGCGTGGGAGGATCGAACGAGTTTTGAGGAGATTGAGGAGCGCACTGGATTGACGGAGGGGCAGGTCATTGAGGTGATGCGGCGCGAGTTGAAGCGATCGAGTTTTCGAATGTGGCGGAAGAGGGTGAGTGGCAGGGTGACCAAGCACAGGCGATTGTTGGAGGAGCGTTTGAAACCAACCTATTGAATTGAAAATGGACATGCAAAACAAAACGGACAGAGCGGTCGAGGTGCTTGTGATTGGGGCGGGGATGGCGGGGTTGTTGGCAGCGCGGACTTTGAAGGAGGCGGGGCGGGAGCCGGTGGTGATTGATAAGGGGAGGGGATTGGGTGGGCGGATGGCGACGCGGCGAATTGGGGGGGCGATTTTCGATCATGGCGCGCAGTTCATCACGGCGAGGGACGTGAGGTTTGCGGCCCTGTTGGAAGAGGCCGGAGGGGCGGGGGCGGCGAGTGAGTGGTGCAAGGGTTTTTCAGGCAAGGGTGATGGGCATGCGAGATGGCGGGGGGTGCCGGGTATGACGGGGTTGGCGCGGTATTTGGCGCAGGGATTGGAGATGGTTCAGGAGAAGCAGGTGGAGGCTTTGAGGCTGAGTGAGGGAGGTTGGAAGGTTGAGATGACAGGTGGCGAGAGTTGGGCGGCAAAGGCGGTGATCTTGACCGCGCCGGTGCCGCAGTCGCTGGTACTGTTGGCGAAGGGAGGGGTGGTTTTGCCTGAGGAATGGAAGGGTCGATTGGAAGCGATTCGGTATGAGCGCTGCCTGGCGGTGATGGCGGTGCTTGATGGGCCATCGAATTTGCCAGAGCCGGGTGGTTTGGCGCTGAATGAGGGGCCGATTGCGTGGATGGCAGATAACCAGAAAAAGGGCGTGTCGGGTGAGGCGGCGGTCACGATTCATGCCACGCCTGAGTTCAGTCTTGAGCACTGGGAGAAGGATCGGGATGAAGCGGCGAGGTTGCTCTTGGAAGCGGCTGCGCCCTGGTTGGGGGCGGGTGTGAAGACGGTGCAGGTGCACGGATGGAAATTCAGCAAGCCGGTGGAGGGGGAAGCTGAGGCGTGCGCGGTGGTTCACCGGGCGCCGAAGTTGGTGCTGGCGGGGGACTCGTTTTGTGGGTCGCGGGTGGAGGGTGCGGCACTGTCTGGATGGGCGGCGGCTGAGGCGGTGCTGGCGTGACTTTTGGATGAGACTTTTGAATATTATGACATCGACTCAAACTTCGCCACGATGGATGCGGAACGTGCTGCTGGCGGCTGGCGTTTACAATGTGCTGTGGGGGGCGTTTGCGGTGCTGTTTCCGGCGGCGATTTTTGATTGGTTGGGGATGCCTCAGCCGAACTACCCGCAGTTTTGGCAGTGCATTGGGATGATTGTGGGGGTTTATGGGTTGGGTTATGCGATCGCGGCTTTTGATCCGGCGCGGCATTGGCCGATTGTGCTGGTGGGTTTTTTGGGAAAGGTTTTCGGACCGCTGGGGATGGTGCAGGCGCTTTGGACGGGGCAGTTGCCGTGGGGGTTTGCGTTGAACTGTGTGACGAATGATTTGATTTGGTGGGTGCCGTTTGCGCTCATTTTGAAGCATGCCTGGGAGGTGTATCAGGGGGAGGATGGAGCGGTGAGTTTGCCGGATGAAGCGACGTTGTTGGAGGAGGCGCAGACGACGAGCGGGGGGAGTCTGGCTGAGTTGTCGAATCGGCAAGCGGTGTTGCTGGTTTTGTTGAGACACTCGGGTTGCACGTTCTGTCGAGAGGCGCTGGCGGATCTGGCGGTGAGGCGGGCGGAGATCGAGGCGAAAGGGGCGAGGATAGCTTTGGTGCACATGGGGACGGCGGAGTCGTTTGCGGGTTTTGCGGCGAGCTATGGGATGGGGGACGTGGCGGCGGTTTCGGATCCTGAGCGGCGGCTTTATCGGGGGCTGGGATTGCGGCGTGGCAGGCTGGGGCAATTGTTTGGGTGGAGTGTGTGGTGGCGGGGGGCGAAGTCCTTTTTTGCGGGGCATCATCCGGGGGCGTTGGAGGGGGATGGTACGCAGATGCCGGGAGTGTTTTTGATTCGCGAGGGACGGGTGGTAAGGCGATTCGTGCATGGGAATGCAGCGGAGCGGCCGGACTATGTGAGTCTCAGTCAATTGCCCACGTGATCATGGAGATGGTGTTTGCCATTCATCATGCGGCGACGTGGTCGCTTGTGGGGTTGATCTGGACGATCCAGTTGGTGCATTATCCGCTGTTTGCGGAGGTGGGGAGCGCGGGGTTTGTGGCGTATCATCGGCAGCACACGCGGCGGATCACGTGGGTGGTGGCGCCGTTGATGTTTGCGGAGTTGGTGACGGCTGGGGTGCTGGTGATTTGGGGCTCACGGGAACCGTGGTTGCTGGCGAGTTTGGTGCCGTTGGGATTCAACTGGGTTTCGACGGCGCTGGTGCAGATTCCACTGCACAACCAGTTGGCGTCGGGGTTTGATTCGAAGGTGCATCGACGATTGGTGGCGACGAATTGGTGGCGAACGATGGCTTGGAGTTTGCGCGGGATTTGCCTCTTTGTGAGTGGTTCCAACTGAATCAAACCGGTGGTTTGTTCCTGCGGCAGCGCTCACTGCAATACTTGACTTCTTCCCAGACCTTTTCCCATTTTTTGCGCCAGGTGAAAGGGCGTCCGCAAACGAGGCAGGTTTTGGAAGGGAGGTGTTGTTTTTTGACGTCTTTCATGAGGTCGGGCTTATGGGAGGGTGGTGGAAGTCGATTGGGATTTGCGTGGAAATGGCGTGAGAGTTCAGCTACTGACAACGCCTGCGATGGTATCCCCTGGTGAGACACAATCTGAATCTGCTGCGCCTGGCGTTAGGCCCTTGGGCTGTTTGGTGATTTGTCACAAACAGCTCGGGGATTTGACGTTGCTTGAGCCTGCGATGGCCAAGCTGGCCGAGGTCTATGGTGGGGTTGATCTTTTGACGCGGAGCGGGCATGCGGCTTTGGTTTCGTTGATGGAGGGGGTGCGGATGATCTCCCGGCCTAGTTTCAGGCGATACGCGGCGGTGTTCTGTTACGACGATCTGAGCAAATCGGCGATTCACACCTTTTTGGTTCGAGCAGCACGCAAAGACCTCTTGTTGAGAGATGCGTCTGAGTGCTCGTGGTATCATCGGATGGTGTTTCGGTCGGTCTGTGCTCCAGGGCTGGGTGAGGCTTATCT
>CANETF010000236.1 GCA_947440575.1 Verrucomicrobiaceae bacterium | reverse complement strand
GCACGGTCACTGCGGGCTGCCAAGGACCGGCGGGGTTCGTGCTGAGCTTACCGCCATTGAGGGAAGTGACGGTGAAGGTGACGGGGGTGCCAGGAACGGGGGTGGTGATGCGGCGGGTTGCTATGGTGAGGGGCTGGGCAGCGATGGTGTCAACGAGGGTGGTTTGGGAGTTGCCCGAGACGAGGGAGAGGGTGATGGGTGGGAGGGAGGTGGACTGGGTGGGGTTGGTGCCGTGCTGGATTTCCAAGCCGTCGGAGAAGCCGTCGCCGTCGGTATCTGGGAGGAGTGGGTGGGTGTTGAGCTGGAATTCGGCGAGGTTAGACAAGGCGTCGGAGTCAGGGTCCTGTTTCAGGGTGGGGGCCTGATTTGGAGTGCCTGCGTCTGCGGGGTCGAGGAGATTGAGCTTTTGGCGGTAGCGCCATTCCCAGCGGTCGGGCATGCTGTCGCCATCGTAGTCGCCTGGGGCGTTGCGACCGGGTCCGCGGTCGGCGGGCGGCACATCGGAGAGGAAGGCCTGGAGCCCTAGGGCGGGACCACTTACCCAGGTCTGATCTGTTTCAGAGTCGTAGCTAGTTTGCATCGTCTGATCGGCCCAGGTGGGGATGAGGGCGTGGTATTGGGCTGGGAGGCGAGCGAGGGCGCGGGCGTGATCGGGGCTGGAGGGAAGGATGAGGGCCTGCCAAAAAGCGACGGTGCCATCCCCACAGTTGAGATCAAAGGCGGCTCCCATGGATGTAAGAGAGCCAGGATGGGAACCCAGGGCGATTTCCTGCCAGTTCATGAGGTCGTCATTGTCGGGGTCTTCGACGGCATCGTTGGGGTTAAACTTGCTCAGGTAGACGCCGCCGTTGCGGCCCCAGTAGTCTTCTTGGGCGTCGGTTAGTCCGTCTCCATCCCGATCGAGTGGGGAAACGACCCCGCACAGTGATTTGCCTTGCCGGAAGGCAGCTAGGTTGGTGATGCCATCGCCGTCGAGGTCGCTGAGGGCGTCAGCGGGGTTGCTGGGACTCAAGCCATAGAGTTCCTCGATGGAGTTAGGAATGCCATCGCGATCGGAGTCGGTGGTGTCGACGATTTGGCCATCATGGTACAAGGAGCCCCATCCTTTTTTCTTCGACAAGGAAAAGGCATCTGAGGCGCTGCTTCCGTAATGACCGCGGAGTTCGGGGAAATCAGGTAGGCCGTCGCCATCGGAATCGGTGTAGAGGGGGCTGGTTCCATGTGAGACTTCTTCGCCGTCGGTGAGGCCATCTCGATCTGAGTCTGGGTGATTGGGGTCTGTTTGGTGGGTGATTTCGGCTTCGTGGTTGAGGGCGTCGAAGTCCCAGTCACTCCAGATCGACGGGTTTTTGGGGTGACTGTCTTCGAAATTGATGACGCCATCGCCATCTTGATCCTCGTCGGGTTCTTCATCATTGACGCCGTTGTCATTGTGGTCATTCCACAGGTCAAGGTTATCTGGGTGAGAGTCTGTCGCGTCGGGAACACCGTCTGAATCCGAATCCTGGAACATGGGATCGCCATCGTGATCGTTAATGCCGTTGTGGTTGAAGTCGTTCCAGAGGGCTGAATCAAAAGGATGGCTATCCAGCGCGTCAACGACCTCATCTTCGTCGGAGTTGAGAACTAGGGGGTCGTTATCGTCGTCGTTGATGTTATTTCCATTGAAGTCATTCCAGAGGGAAGAATTGTTGGGATGCGAGTCATTTGGGTCGAGCACAGTGTCACCGTCAGAGTCGGCGTGATCTTCGGGAGGGTCGCCACCGCCGCTATTTTCCTCGTGATCATTTTGGCTATTGAAGTTCCAATCGGAATAAAGTGCTGAATCGGAGGGGTGAGAGTCGTAGGCGTCGACGATGCCATCGCCATCGGAGTCGACGGGATCTTCAGCGGGTGGATCACCGCCGCTGTTGCCAGTTTCATCCTCATCGTTTTGGTTGTTGCTGTTCCAGTCGGACCAGAGGGAGGAATCCCAGGGGTGGGAGTCGTGGGCGTCAACGATGGTGTCGTTGTCAGCGTCGTTCGAGTAGGGGTCAACTTCGGCGCTGTCGTTGATGCCATTGCGGTTGGCGTCGTCCCAGAGGCTGGAGTCCATGGGGTCGCTGTCCTGGCCGTCGGGGAATCCGTCATCATCCGAGTCGTCGTCGGCGGGTTCGGGGTCGCCTTCGCCTGAGTCTGGTTCGCCGCTAGGCTCGTCACCAGTGCCCCAGTCGCCCCAGACGCTGTAGTCGTAGGGGTGGCTGTCATTGGCATCAGCATACCCATCGCCATCGGAGTCGTAGGTGGAGGGGTCGTAGGAGCCGTTGTTGGCGTCGAGGGGCCAGGCGTCTTGGGGATTGTAGATGCCGTCGCCGTCCCAGTCGTAGACGGATTGGCCGAAGCCGACGGCGTTATGATTGACGGCCCAGCAGCTGTAGTAGGCATCGTGGTCGGAGTAGCCGTCGTTATCGGAGTCCCAGTTGATGGGGTCGGTGCCGGTGAGGTACTGTTCGTCGGCGTCGGAGAGGCCATCGTAGTCGGTGTCTGGGTTGCCAACGTCGGAGCCGAGCCATTGTTCGAACCAGTTGGGGAGGCCGTCGGAGTCGTCGTCGCTGAGGTCGGGGCCGGATTCGGGTTCGTCACCGTTGCCATCCCAAACGGGTTGAGGCGGGGACTGGGAGTCGGGGGTGTAGGCGGCGGGGGCTGGGGTGTAGAATGGGGGGAAGAGGGACCAGAGAAAGACGGTCGTTATTTGCAGCCATTTGATCCAATGTTGACGGCGGAGGGAGCGCAGGGTGGAAAGGTGATGCCGGTGAAGAATCATGGGGGTTATTCGGTTCGAATGGTGACTCTTGAGGGGAAGAATAGTTGAGCCCCTACTGTGTATTCAATTTTTTTCGGATTTTGTTACAGGGGGTAAGCGATTTTTTTTGAGAAAGTTTGAAGGTGGGGGTGGGATTCAGACATGGAGGGGATTTGGCTGGATGCGGGTGCTGCGAGCTAAAGCTCACGACTACTTTGGGGGGCGGGGCTGCGGGGTGGAGCTGACGGCGGCTTTGGCGGGTGGGGCTGCGAGGTGAAGCTCACGACTACTTTGGGGGGTGGGGCTGCGCTGTCGAATGGTTGTGGCGACTGCGGTGGCTTGTAGTTTTACGAAGGTCTTCGGTCGAAATTTGTGGGGAATGCAAGGGGAGGGTTGCGGAGGTGGGGGGATTGATTTAGAACCGGGGGTTCGAGAGTGTTTCATTCCGGTCTTTTCCTATCCTAATGGTTTCTATTTCAATCCGTCAATTGACCAAGCGTTTTGGGCGCAGCACGGTTCTTCATGGGGTGAGTGTGGACATTGAGGAGGGGGAGTTGTTTTTTTTGCTGGGGCCGAGCGGGTGTGGGAAGACAACTTTGTTGCGTCATATTGCGGGGTTTTATGAGCCGGATGAGGGGCAGATCTTGTTTGATGACAAGGATGTGACGAAGCTGCCGGTGCATCAGCGGGGGACGGGGATGATGTTTCAGAGTTACGCGCTGTGGCCGCACATGACGGTGGCGCAGAATGTGGCGTTCGGGCTGGAGGAGCGGAAGCGACCGGTGGCGGAGATTCATCAGCGGGTGGAGGAGGCGCTGGAGCAGGTCAAACTGGGGGGGCTGGGAGCGCGGAAGATTCAACAGCTTTCGGGTGGGCAGCAGCAGCGGGTGGCGCTGGCGCGGGCGCTGGTGATTCATCCGAATTGTTTGCTGCTGGATGAGCCGCTTTCGAATCTGGATGCGAAGTTGCGGATCGAGATGCGGGCGGAGATTCGGCGGATCTGCAAGGCGTATGGGTTGACGGGGATTTATGTGACGCATGACCGGGATGAGGCGCTGTCGATGGCGGATCGGCTGGCGATCATGGACAAGGGGCACATTGTGCAGGTGGGGACACCGGAGGAGGTGTATCGGAATCCGGCGACGCCGATGGTGGCGGAGTTCATTGGGGAGACGAATTTCATTGAGGGGACGGTGGTGCAGGAGAGCAGTCGCCCGGGGCTTTTTAATGTGGAGACGCCGATGGGGGTGCTGCGGGGGAGGCCGAGCGGGAAGGATTGGGTGCCTTCGGCGCGGCAGCCGGTGCTGGTTTCGATTCGGCCGGAGGCGTTGAGTTTTCAGCGGTTGTTTGATACGCCGAATCGGTTGCCGGGGAAGATCACGGGGACGACGTATTTGGGGGCGATGGTGCAGTATGAGATTGGGCTGGCTGGGGGGCAGGTGGTGCGGGTGCTGGAGATGAATCCGGAGCGGGTGCGGCATGTGGGTGAGGCGGGAACGGAGCTGATGGTGGCGATGAAGGATGTGGTGATTTTGCGGAAGTAGCCTGGATTATGACTGCCGAGGAGACGCCTGAAACCACGCTGACGCCTGAGGCGGCTGTGCCGAGGTGGCGTGAGTGGCTGGAGCGGCACAAGAAGGAGGCGCTGGTGGTGGGGGCGATGCTCATCACCCTGGCGGGTCCATTTTTGCTGAGGCCAGCGGGGTCGACGGGGCCGGCGCAGTATGATCGGCGGCTGGTGGTGATGACGCCGCATCATGAGTTGATCCGGCGGGAGTTTGGCGCGGCGTTCAGTCGGTATTGGAAGGAGAAGACGGGGGAGGTGGTGTTTGTGGACTGGCGGGTGCCGGGGGGGACGTCGGACATCGCGCTGCTGCTGAAGTCGGAGTATATCGGGGCGTTTCAGGTGTATTGGGAGAAGACGCTGGGGCTGGAGTGGACGGGGAAGGTGGCGGGGGCGTGTCTGGATGGGAAGACGGTGTTTTCGGAGGGGACGGTGGAGGCGAAGGCGCGGAAGGCGTTTTTGGAGTCGGAGGTGGGGATTGGAGTGGATTTGTTTTTTGGCGGGGGGCCGTATGATTTTCAGCAGCAGGCGCGGGCGGGGGTGCTGGTGGCGGCGAATGGGAAGGGGCAAGGGGGATTGCCAGCGGTGCGGAAGGCGCATCCGGAGTGGTTTTCGGAGGCGGGGATTCCGGAGACGCTGAGTGGGGAGACGTTTCGGGACAAGGAAGAGCGCTGGGTTGGGACGTGTTTGTCGAGCTTCGGGATTGTGTTCAATCGGGATGTGCTGAGGCGGTTGGGGATTGAGAAGGATCCGGAGGCGTGGTCGGATTTGGCGGACCCGCGATTGATGGGGCAGGTGGCGCTGTCGGATCCTTCGAAGAGCGGGTCGGTGACGAAGGCGTTTGAGATGGTGATTCAGCAGCAGATGCGGGTGGCGTTTGATGATTTGACGGCGAAGCAGGGGGCGGGTCGGTTTGCGAAGTCGCCGCAGGAGATTGAGAAGGAGGCGGTGAGGATTGGGTGGATGGAGGGGATGCGGTTGATTCAGCGGATTGCGGCGAACGCGCGGTATTTCACGGATTCATCACCGAAGATTCCGCTGGAGGTGTCGCGGGGGGATGCGGCGGCGGGGATGTGCATTGATTACTATGGTCGGTCGGCGGAGGAGCAGACGCGGGGCAAGGACGGGAAGTCGCGGGTGGGGTTTGTTTCGCCGGTGGGTGGGACGGCGGTGTCGGTGGATCCGGTGGGGATGTTGCGGGGGGCGCCGGACGGGGAGTTGGCGACGGCGTTCATGGAGTTTGTGTTATCGGATGCGGGGCAGGGGTTGTGGGGATTGAAGGCGGGGATGGCCGGGGGGCCGAAGACGGTGGCGCTGAGGCGGTTGCCGGTGCGGCGGGACTGGTATGTGGAGTCGAGGTTGCCGATGATGAGTGATCCGGAGGAGCGGGCATTTGAGAAGGCGAAGTTGTTTCATTATGAGGCGAACTGGACGGGGCCGGTGTTCAATGCGGTGCGGTTTTTGATTCGGGTGATGTGTGTGGACACGCATGTGGAACTGCGGGCGGCTTGGGAGGATCTGGAGCGGGCGGGTTTTCCGAAGGAGGCGACGAAGACGTTTCACGAGATTGGGTTGATTCACTTCGACAATGCGGCGGGCGGGGTGACGGAGACTTTGGCGTCGCGGGACAAGGCTCAGGAGACGCGGTTGGCGCGGCAGTTGGGAGATGCGTTTCGGAAGCAGTATGGGCTGGCGGCGAGTTTGGCGCGGCGGGGGCAATGATGACTGAACTCAACATGCGGATTTTTTCATGAGTCGAAAACTGAGTTACATAGTCTTTGCGACGATGGTGGCGTTTTTTGGCTGCTTCTTTTTGGCGCCGATTTGGACGACGGTGGTATCAGCGTTTCGGACGGCGGACGGTGGGTTTACGGGGGAGTTTGTGTGGGAGGTGTTTCGCAATCCGCTGTATCGCGAGGGGTTGACGAATGCGTTCTGGATTGCGCTGTGGACGACGTTGGGGTGTTTGGTGGTGTCACTGCCGTTGGCGGTGCTGCATGTGCGGTATTTGTTTCCGGGTCGGGTGCTGCTGAATTCGCTGGTGCTGACGCCGATGGTGCTGCCGCCGTTTGTGGGTGCGATCGGGGTGAAAGCGATGCTGGGGCAGGCGGGGGCGCTGAACAGTTTTTTGGCGGCGGTGGGTTTGATGGATCCGGGGCATCCGATCGATTGGTTGGGCGAGGGGCAGATGTTTGGGATTGTGATCATGGAGGTGCTGCATTTGTACCCGATCATTTATTTGAATGCGGCGGCGGCGCTGGCGAATCTGGATCCGGCGATGGAGGAGGCGGCGGCGAATCTGGGCTGCACGCCGGCGCGGCGGTTTTGGCGGGTGACGCTGCCGTTGATCATGCCGGGGGTGTTTGC
>CANETF010000235.1 GCA_947440575.1 Verrucomicrobiaceae bacterium | reverse complement strand
GAGCTCCAGTTCCTCCTCCTTGGCTGTGCCGGGCTTGGCGTTCATCAGGCTTTCGACGCGGGCCAGGGCCTGGGTGTATTCTTCCTCAGTCTTGATGATTTTCGGTTTCATGGGCTAAATGGTGGAGGCGTCGATCTTGTCATAGTCAGCGTGGGTGCCGATGAAGCGAATGAAGACGATGCCGGTATTGTAGTGGATTTTGACGATCAGGCGGTAGCGGTTTCCTTTGATGTTAAAGACCATCCGGTTGCCGGGCAGGATGTCCGCGGAGGGGTAGCGGTTTTTGATTTCCTGAGGCCCCTGCCAGCGGGCTGCCAGAGCTTCATGGAACCAGGCTTCGAGGGAGATCCTGCTGTCAGCGTGCTTTTCATAAAAGTCGCGTAACGTTTTGCGGGCAATGATTCTCAAGGGCAGTTTTGGGTGAGGGGTTTGTGTCTTGGGAACAAAGTTCCCGATATGGGAACATTATTCAAGCAGGAAATCCCTCTGCCTTGCTTCCAAAAGTGAGGAGTAGAGCGACAGCCATAATGCTCACTCTGAGACGGGGCGATGAGCCTCAGCGCCTTGGTGCAGATCAACCCCAGCATCACCGTTGGTCATTGTCGTCGGGGTAGCGGTGACACAAGCGAAGGTGTTTTGCGGGCTGGGATTTCTGATCCTGACCGTGAATTGCCGTGGAACGCGCCGTCGAAGTAGAGGCATTGGGAGCAGCGCACGGGCCGATTTGGGTTGACTTAATCGACTTAATTTCAGGAGATTAGAGTCGATCTGGGTTTGATTTGAGGAAGTGGTTAAGTGCCAAATGTCTGGCATCTTTTCTTAGGGTAGAACCAGGCTGCGCGGCGGCGTGGCAGGCATGAGTAAACGAAAGTCAGACAGGCGAGGACACTGGCGACGAGAAATGCAATGAGGGCCGTCTGACCCCATGCGTCTGGAAGGTCTTCTGAAGCGGATACGGTGGCCAGAATCAGGGGTGGAGGGGACATGTTGCGGGAAAGTGACATGAGCGGTGCTGAATGCGTGGCGTTTCTTTCAAAAGCAATCTCTTAGCAGTCAGACAGATAGATCTTCTGCCTTGCCTCCGACGCAGCGTTCAGGTAAAATAGTTGTCAATCGTCACGATGCGCCTCTTCCCCGTTATTCTCGCCCTCGTGAGCACGGTTGCGTTCGCTCAGCCCTACGGGCTCAGTACGCGGCCAGCGTTTGCAGCTTTCAATGACAACAAGCTGCCGTCCAATGCTGCGCCGGTGGCTGGCGACTGGTCCACGGTGGTTGCCTATCCGAACCTCACCTTCCTCAATCCCATGGGCGTGCTACCGCTACCGGGCACCAGCAAACTTGTGGTTTGGGGGCGTGAAGGATATGTGTGGTCATTCGATGACACGCCGGGTGTGACGACGAAGAAACTCATGCTCGACCTGCACCATGTCTGTCAGGGCTGGGATGATCAAGGGATGCTCGGACTCGCCTTCCATCCTGGGTTCGCGACCAATCGTTATGTCTATCTCTGGTATGACCGTGTCCTGCCGGGCAACACACCGCAGGGCGATATGAACAATCGTCCAGCCTGGGGAGCGCAGTTGCAGCGGCTCTCCCGCTTCACTTACAATCCGACTTCGGGCGTGCTCGATCCGAGTTCTGAGTATGTGATTATTGATCAAAAAGAATACAGCCCGTGGCACAATGGTGGCGGTCTCTTCTTCCATCCGACCGATGGCTTTCTCTACCTGACCAACGGCAACGATGCGAATGGCGGCAACGATCAACGCATCGACAGTGGCTTGTTCAGCGGGGTGCTGCGCATTGATGTCGATAAGCGCGGCGGGAGCATCAGTCATGCACCACCGACGCGAGCCTTTGAAGAGATCGGGCCGAACTGGCCAAACGCTTACTTCATTCCGAATGACAATCCTTTTGTCGGCCAAGCCGGTGTCCGCGAGGAATTCTTCGCGATCGGTCTGCGCAGTCCGCATCGCATGACGATTGATCCAGTCACCGAGCGCATCTTCATCGGCGATGTCGGCGATGGGTCTTTCGAGGAGATCGACACCATCGAGCCCGGCGAGATGGGACTGAACTTTCAGTATGGCGCGATTGAGGGTTACAACGGCGACCTCACGCCGCCATACATCGGTATCAACAAGCGCCCCATGATCGCCAACCCGCATGGCGGCGACGGCAGTGCGGTGATTGGCGGCTATGTGTATCGCGGCACGGAGTTCCCGGAGCTGGTGGGCAAGTATGTTTTTGGCGACAACGGCTCCAACCTCATCTGGTATCTCGATGAATCAACACACACAGCCAACACACCCGCCTCGAAGGTGGTGCTCGCGACGATGCCGAAAGGGCCAGGGCCAAACTCGGGCAACGACTACACCGGCCTGTCCTCGTTTGGTTTCACCTCAACAGGCGAATTGCTCATGTGCCAGCTCTCCAGCCTCGGCGGCAAAATCTACAAGCTTTCGCGCAGTGGACCGCCTGCACGGCAGATGCCACTCAAGCTCAGCGATACCGGTGTGCTCAGTGACCTTGCGAGTCTCACGCCGAGGACAGGCTTCATTGCGTATGACGTGAACACGCCGCTGTGGAGCGATGGTGCGCACAAGCAGCGTTGGTTTGCGATCCCGAGCGGCAAGACCATCGGCTATGCGCCCACGGGCGAGTGGACCTTTCCGACGGGAAGTGTGTTTGTGAAGCATTTCGATCTGCCCAGTGACGCGCGCGATCCGAACGTGCTGCATCGTTTGGAAACCCGCGTGCTCGTCCGTGATGACACCGGCTACGTCTATGGTGGCAGCTACAAATGGCGCGCCGATCAAAGCGATGCCGACCTCGTGCTCGATGCCGTGACGGAGGACATTCCAATGGTGGATGCGAGTGGCACCGCAGGCACGCAGCCTTGGTATTTCCCAGGACGACAGGATTGCACCACCTGCCACACGCGGGCATCGGGCGGTGTGCTCGGCATCAAGACCAAGCAAAGCCATCGCGATCACGACTTCGCTGGCACCACTGACAATCAACTGCGTGCCTGGAATCACGCCGGTTACTTCTCGCCCGCCATCGTCGAGAGCACGCTCAGCACGCTGGCCAAACTCACGCCCATCACGGACACGACTGCCAGCGCCGAGCAACGCATGAGATCATATCTCGATGCGAACTGCGCGTCCTGCCATCGTCCTGCCGGAGTTCATGCGTTGTGGGATGCGCGCATCGACACACCGCTGGATGACGCAGGCATTGTGAATGGTTTCGTCGGCAACGATCTCGGCGTGACCGACGCACGCGTCATCGTGCCGCAGGACCTCGCGAAGTCGATCATGCACAAGCGCCTCAGTACCGCGACCGAACTCTACAAGATGCCGCCCGTGGGGAAGAACAAGGTCGATGCCGCTGCCGTCGCTCTGCTGGAGCAATGGATTGCTGAAGTCACCGCCTCGCCACCCAAGCCGCTGCCAACACCGTGGAAGCAAGCCGATATTGGCAATGTCGCCTTGACCGGCAATGCAGCTTATGGTGGCGGTGCCTTTACCGTGCAGGGGTCCGGCGATGACATTTGGAACGGAGCCGATGGCATGCACTTCATGTATCAAGACATGGCAGGTGATGGCATGATGATCGCACGCAATCTCTCGCAGACGAACACGGACGGCTGGGCCAAAGCCGGTGTGATGATTCGCGAATCTCTCAATCCAGGCTCGAAGCACGCCTTCACCGCCATCACACCGGGCAATGGGGTAGCATTCCAAGGCCGCGATGCGACGGACGGTGAAAGCTTCTACGACGGCAGCGGCAACGGTGGTCAACCGAAGTGGCTGCGTATCCAGCGCAAAGGCAACGTCTTCATCAGCTCGGCATCAGACGACGGCAGCATCTGGACCGAGTTCAATCGGCACACCATCGTGATGACGGCGAAAGTCAAGGTCGGCATCGCCATCACCTCGCACAACAATGGCGCGCTCAGCACGGCAGGTTTCGACAACGTGTTTTTCATGCCGGGCGTTCCGTTCATCATCCAACGTGATCCGCAAAGCCAGCTCGCACGTGCTGGCAGCGCGGTATCGCTCAGGGTTGACGTTGTTGGTGATACACCATTGATTCAATGGCGCCTCAACAAGGTGAACGTCAAGGGTGCCATCGGCGCGACTCACGCCATTAATGCAATGACTCTCAAACAAGGCGGCAGCTACGATGTCATCGTTGGTGCGAGGCGCACGAGTCAACCCGCGATGCTCGCTGTCGTCGATGAAGCCATCGGTAACTTGAATGTCGTCGCCAGCGGCAGCACCACGCTCACCGTGCCTTTCAGCGGGAGTGGTATCAGCTATAGGTGGAGCAAAGATGGCGAGCTGCTCGGCAGCAACTCCAAGATTTCCGGCTCCATGACAAACAAGCTCGCGATCAAGAGTTTCACTACCGCCGACGAAGGCGACTACACCTGCATCGCCAGTGCCTTCGGCAGCAGCGAGCAGCTCGGGCCATATCATCTCCATCTTTTGAAGAAGCCAACGATCACCCATGCTGCGCCCCCTGAAGGCATTGTCAGCGGCAGCTTCACCTGGCAGCTCAGCAGCGATGAACCCGCGACCCGTTTCACGGTTAGTGATTTGCCATCGGGCTTGAGCTACGACGCAAAGACGCATCGCATCGTCGGCGCGCCTAACGTATCGGGATCTTTCACGATCAAAATCACGCCAACGAACGCCGCAGGCACTGGCACGACGCAAAGCTTCACGCTCACGATTCACCCGATGCCCACGACCATCGTCGGGGGCTATGCAGGACTCATTGACCGCCATCCCGGCGTGAACGATGACCTTGGGGGCCGGATCACGATGAAGGTCACCAACACGGGTGCTCTCACAGGCCGCCTTTACACCGGCGCTGCCAGCTATCCTTTGAAAGGTCGCTTGCTGGCCACCACCAGCGCTGACCCGACTTATGGCATTACGATCCTTCGAGGAAACCTCGCGCCGCTGATCCTCAACCTGAGCTTATCTCGCACCGACGGCGTCGTGACTGGCACCCTGAATCTTGGCGTTGTCAGCACACCATTGAACGCCCGCCGCACGCTCATCCTGCCTCCTGGAACGCCTGATGGATCGTCCACGATCAACGCCTTCCTTGAGTTGGATGATGCCGACATCGGCGACCCTGCCAAGCCTCAAGGCATTGGCTGGCTTCGTCTCACACGCGGTGTCAGGCGCAGTCAGGTCGCCGTCACCGCCGTCGCCAAGCTCAGCGACAACACGCCCGTCACCTTTGCCGTTTCTGTACTGGACAACAACGACATGCCCGCACGCAGGGTGCTTTATGGTGGCAAAGGCAGCATCCAAGGAACGCTGCGCCTGACCGCGTCACCGCTCGCGGTTTGGCCGCCACTCCACCTCTCCAGCGGCACCCTCTCCTGGAGAAAACTCAGTCCCATCAACAGCAGCGATCCGAGCTATGGCAGCATTGCCATGCAGCTCAACGTGAATGGTCAGACACACCGGCAGCCAATGCCGGGCACCACGTTCCTCAACAACGGCGATGCGGAGGGCAACGCGAAGATCACCTTCACCGACGGTGGCATCGCCGACGCTGCCCAAGGCTCCAGCGCGAATCAAACCTTCCGCCTTACCGCTGCGCACAAAGCCCTCTTTGGTAACGCCACGATCAATCCCTGCGGCGATACGCTGATCATTAATGCAGGGAAAGGCAGCTTCACCGGCAGCCTCAAACTCAAGGACGGTGCCACACTGCGCACCGTGAATTATTCGGGCGTTTTTGTCGGTGGTGTCGGCGGAGGATTCTTCACACTGCCGCAGTTGCCGCTCACGAAGACCTCGCCGGTGTTGAGTGGCCAGGTGGAGTTGAAGGTGCCCTAGCGACGCCGACCACGGCTGGCACAAAGTCAGGTTCAAACAGAAGCCTCCCCGACGAGCCACCGGCCTTACTTGGTGGGCCGCAACGTAAAGAAGATGCCAGGCGAAGTGCATCGATTGAATTGGAGAAAATGCTTGGCCGTTTTTTCTTAGCTGTCGGCCATTCGCACAAAACAACGGCGTGCTGTCCGATCAATCCAAACACAAATCACCGGCGAGTGATCGATATCTGTGCCTTCAAGGTATTCCAATGCCGTAGATTCTGTGTGCCACCAAGAAGGAGTCTCCGGTGTGAGTGGCTGAAATGGCTTCGCAGTCAGCTCCAATTGGCGGATCAGAATCTCGACCGTCTCTTCGCTAGTGTAATCGAAGCAAAGCAACTGCTCCCAATCACCATTGAAACCTTCGGTGGAGCCTTCGACGCGAAGGCCTGTAACCGAATCTGGAGGAATCCCTGTGGACTGAAGGAGACGTTCCTTCGCTTCGGCTGAATCGGGACGCTTCGAAAAGGGAACCCAGAACCCAAGGTAAAGGATGACCGATAAGAGGAAGACGTTCACGGACCAGTAGATGATCTGTCGCGGTGACATTGGGCAAGATGTGGACTAAATGAGTTGCAATTCTTGTGGCATGTTTCCGGGTTTTCAGGGCTTTTGTGCGATGAGGAAGACGTGTTTTTCGGGCCATTGGTCGTATTCCAAATGGCGGCAGAGGCATCCGGCTTCTGAGATGGTCTGGAGGGTCTTTGGGATGCCGAGGGTGCTGTAGTAGAGGGGCGGTCCCAGGGAGGAGTCCCATTTTTCTTCGGGGGCGTCCAGGCCGCCAGTGGTCCAGATGAAAACTCCGCCCGG
>CANETF010000234.1 GCA_947440575.1 Verrucomicrobiaceae bacterium | reverse complement strand
GAGGCCCTCATGGACTACAAGCATCGTATCCGAGCGGGGCACAAGTTTTACAGCCAGGACCTGATCAACAACCTTTTCACTCATCCCTATACGCGGACTGAATTTGTGGAGCGCGACCTGAAAGTCAGCCGACTGACCGCGACACGCTATTTGGAGGCCCTGACGGCTGCGGGTTTCCTGCACAAACAGCGCTTTGGCCGGAGGAACTACTTTATCAATCCGGCGCTGACCGCCATTCTGATGGGGGATGATGGGTAAGCTGGAACCCAATCCATGGGTGTATCCATTCGAAATCTGCCATTGGCACTGCGTGCGACGCCATCATCTTTCCCTTCCAAGTTGGTGGCTGAGTTGGGAGGTGGCAACGGGTTCACTGCTTTTTGGCCTTGTCTTTGTTCTTCTTTTTGCCCTTGGGTTTGGCGCTTTTGGTTTTGGGGGCGATGTTTTCGATGAGGCGGGGGACGTAGCTGTTGTAGCGGTCGTCGGGGGTGGGGCCGTTGGGGTCGAGGGCGGCGATTTGGGGTTTGAGGGTGTCGGCTTTGGGGCCGAGGGCTTCGATGGCGGCGAGGGCGGCCATGGCGGTGAGGACGTCGTGGTCTTTGGGGGCGGCGAGGGCGCTCAGGGTGGGGAGGGCTTTGGCGAGGGCGGCTGCGTCGCCGAATTGGCCAAGGGATTGGGCGGCGGGGATGCGGACGTCGATGGAGGGGTCGTCGAGGGCTTTGATGAGGGCGGCGGTGTGGTCGCGCTCGGCGGATTCGCCACGCATGAGGAGGCCGAGAGCGCCCCAGAAGCGGACGGCGCTGTCTGCATCATCGGTCATGAGGCGGGCGAGTTCGGGGGTGGCGGTGGAGTCCATGCCGGAGGCGAGATCGGCTGCGGCGAGGATTTTGTCGAAGGGGTATTGGGCGGGATCGCGGGCGATGTCGTAGGGGGTGCTGTCTTTGGAGCGGGTGTGCATTTCGTGCTCGGGGAGGAAGCCGATGTCGCGGATTTTGGCGAGATGCTCGCGCTGGGCGGCGCGGAGTTTTTCGAGGATGGGCTTGTGTTCGGGGGAGGCGGCGAGGTTGGTGACTTCGTCGGGGTCGGATTGGAGATCGTAGAGTTCCTCGGGGTCTTTGGGGGTGCGCCAGAAGAGGGACTGGGCGGGGGTGGTTTTGCCGGCGAGGAAGAGGTCATTCCAGACGCGGGTGGCGGGGGTTTCGAACTGGTAGGCGACACGCTGGGCCTGGGAGACGTGGGGGTAGTAGTTGCGGAGGTAGACGTAGCGGCCGTCGGTGACGCTGCGGACGAGGTCCATGCGTTCGTCCATGCGGCCGCGGAGGCCGAAGATGAAGGGTTGGGGCTCGGTTTGGAAAGGGCCGGCGAAGGCGTGGCCTTGCATCCAGTCGGGGGGCTGGATGCCGACGAGGCTGAGGAGAGTGGGGGCGAGATCGACGAAGCTGATGAGGCGATCGGACTGGCCGCCAACGGTGTATTCTTTGGGTGCGAGGTGTTTGTATTTTTCGGGGAAGTAGACGACGAAGGGGACGTGCAATCCGGAGTTGGAGGGCCAGCGTTTGCTGCGCGGCATGCCGGAGCCGTGGTCGGCGTAGTAGAAGACGATGGTGTCGTCGGCGAGGCCGGCTTCTTCGAGTTCTTTGAGGCGCTTGCCAGCGTCGGCATCGGCTTCGCTGACTTTATCGTAGTATTGGGCCCAGTCCTGGCGGACTTCGGGGGTGTCGGGGTGGTAGGCGGGGACGCGGATGTCTTTGGGTTGGGTGATCTGGGTGTGAGGGCGGGTGCGGATCTGGCTTTCGTGGCTTTTGGTGGAGTTGAAGATGGCGAAGAAGGGTTGGTCTTTGGGGCGGTTTTTCCAGGAGGCGTTCCCGGAGGATTCGTCCCAAAGGGGGCCATGTTCGTGGATGATGAAACGGCGGCGGTTGGGTGTTTTAGTGGGTGAAGGCACCAGATAGCTGTCAGACTCGAGGAGATTGTAGTCGGTTTTGCTGTTGTTGGTGCAGTAGTAGCCGGCTTCGCGGAGGAAGTGAGGATACATTTGGGTGC
Organism: Verrucomicrobiaceae bacterium; assembly: GCA_947440575.1. Lineage (GTDB taxonomy): Bacteria > Verrucomicrobiota > Verrucomicrobiia > Verrucomicrobiales > Verrucomicrobiaceae > JAGRPD01. The sequence goes on along the minus strand of CANETF010000234.1, from coordinate 4,719 downwards.
GGTCGGACATGGGAACCATGGAGCGCATGTGAATACCGCCGCTGCTGGAGGGGTAGAGGCCGGAGATGATGGTGGTGCGGGCGGGGGCGCAGACGGGGGCGACGGACCAGGCTTTTTTGAAGAGCATGCCTTTGGCGGCGAGGGCGTCGATGTTGGGGGTGCGGGCGACTTTGTCTCCGTAGCAGCCCATGTTGGGGCTGTGGTCTTCGCTGGTGAGCCAGAGGATGTTCGGCTTGTCTGCGGCGGTGAGTGAGGCGCAGAGGGCGAGGAGGATGAGGGACAGGAGGGGTTTCATGGCTGGGATGCTGGCGTTGGGGAGTGGCGGGAACGATGGTGGGGGGCGGTTGTTTCAAGGATCAGCGCTTAAACCCAAACTCCGCGATTGGAAGTGGCCCATCCGCCACCCCCATTGCGTTTCCAGGGCTCCGCAACTCTTGCCCGGTATCGATTTGATACAGGGACTGCGAGTCGCGAAGCCTTGGAAACGCAAGCGAGGCAGCGCCTGAACCACTTCGAATCGCAGAATCCGGGTTAAAGTCGGCGAGAAGCATGGCTTGAAGCTGGTCAAACTTTGGACTTCAGAAGTGGGCGCTTTGGGTTGAGGATAGAGTTAGTTTATTTGAGTCCCATTCCTTCCATTCGTCATGTGCTGTTTCTCTGCTGAAATTCGGTCTGTTACCAACACGCAAATTTTCGCACGGTTTGGTTCGGGGCAGACTCAGCATCTGGTGTATGCCATGTCGCTCGATACGCGTCGCAGCGTGGCGATGATTCTTCCGATTCCGGTTAAGGATGCTCAGCAACCTGATGCGCTGAAGTTTCACAATCTGGAGGCGCATCCGCATTTTTTTAGCCAGCTCGAAAGTGCCTTCTTTGTGCCGCAACGCTTTGGTGGGAAGGCATCGGTTGCGCCCATGCTTCCGGTCGAAGTTGTGGGTGCCTATGAGGCGAGTTTTGTGCCGAGCGTCGCGGATTTTGTGCGCCTTGATCGGCGATTCAGGCTGCCTGAAAAGACGTGGAGCAGCCTGCCGCAATACCGGGATTTTGCTTTTGCGGTGTTTAAGCTCAGGCGGGGTCGGCATGATGTCCACCCCATGGCCTTTACTTTCCGTGCTCAAGATGAAGAGCGGCTGTTTTTCCCCACGATGCACATCCATGACGGAGAGGTGCATGAGAAGGCGGAGTTTGATCACACGCTCTATTGCCAAGGTTTGCGGATGAATGGCAAGGCTTGGAGTGAGTCAACCAGGATTGCTTCCCAAGTCATGTCTCGCGACCTTCCGGGCGATCTTGTTTCGCCGGAGCATCACATTCATAAGCTCAATCTCCATGGCATGCTGGCGAACCACGATATCGCCGTGCCTGCTCGTCGTCTGGTTTGATGACCAACCCCTTTGAAGATTGGAGTCTGGCGAGGTTTAAGGCTTTGCTTTTGGCTTCGTTTTTGGGGATTTGGGCTTGTTTTTGGCGATCGGTGGAGTGGGTTTAAGGAGGAGGATTTGGGTGTCGTTGGGTTGTTGGGGGCCGGGGGTGGTGCGGCCTTGGGCGATGGCGGTTTCGAGGGCGGCTTTCATGGTGGCGACGCGGTCGGGGTGGTCGGCGAGGAGGTTTTTTGTTTCGCCGGGGTCGGATTTGAGGTTGTAGAGTTGGAACTCGGGCAGGCCGGTGGTGTCGTCTTTGCCGGGGCGGGGAGGGCTCCAGCCACCGGAGCCGGGGCAGAGGGCGAGTTTCCAGTCGCCGTCGCGGATGGCGAAGCTGCCGTTGATGGACTGGCTGATGAGGCTGGTGCGGATGGGCTTTGTGTCCGTGCCGAGGAGGGCGGGGAGGAAGCTGACGCTGTCTTCGCCTGCGGTGGGAGGGAGGGGTGTTTTGAGGAGGTCGGCGAAGGTGGCGATGAAGTCGAACTGGCCGATGAGTTGGTCGCAGACGGAGCCGGGTTTCACTTTGGCGGGCCAGCGGACGAGGAAGGGGACGCGGTGGCCGCCTTCGTAGAGGTCGGCTTTGTGGCCGCGGTAGATGTGGCTGGGGCGGTGATTGGCGGCGAGGAGTTCGTCGATGTTGGCGGCGGGGGAGCAGCCGTTGTCGGCGGTGAAGACGATGAGGGTGTTTTCGGCGATGCCGTTTTTTTCGAGGGCGGTGAGGAGGCGGCCGATGTCGGCGTCGACTTGGCGGACGAAGTCGGCGTAGGGGTTGATGCCGCTTTTGCCCTGCCACTCGGCGGTGGGGACGATGGGGGTGTGGGGGGCGGCGAGGGGGACGTAGGCGAAGAAGGGGGTGCCGGCTTTGGCGGCGGGGGCGCGTTCGGTGATGTAGGCGATGGTGTGGTCTGTGATGCCGGATTGGACATCGATGGCTTCGAATTTCACGCCTGCGGGGCCTTTGCGGAGGAAGGTTTTTTCGGTGGTGGCGATTTCGGTGGGGAGGCGGTCGTTGATCCAGACGAAGGGGAACATGTCGAGGGAGGCGCTGATGCCGTAGTAGTGATCGAAGCCGTGGTCGAGGGGGCCGTCGGAGATGGGGGAGGTGTAGTCGACGAGGGAGAGGTCAGCGAAGGGTTTGCCAAAGTCGCCCTTGTCATCGGCGATTTGGCCGCCTTTGAGTGGCCAGGACATGCCGAGGTGCCATTTGCCGATGCAGGCGGTGTGGTAGCCGTTTTGTTTGAGGAGGCCGGCGAGGGTGAGGCGGTCTTTGGCGATGAGGGGTTTGGAGAAGCCGCCGAGGACGCCGCTTTGGAGGTGGGTGCGCCAGTGGTAGCGGCCGGTGAGGAGGCTGTAGCGGGTGGGGGTGCAGACACCGGAGGAGGTGTGGGCGTCGGTGAAGCGCATGCCTTCGGCGGCGAGGCGGTCGAGGTTGGGGGTGGGGATTTTGCTATCGGGGTTGTTGGCGGTGACGTCGCCGTAGCCCTGGTCGTCGGCGAGGACGATGATGATGTTGGGCCGGTGGTCGGCGGCGAGGGTGGCGGATCCGAGGAGGGCGAGGGCGAGGAGGGTGCGGAGTGGGTGCATGAGAAAGTAACCGCCTTAACGAAGGTGGTCGGGATCTCTTGCGGCTCCTGTTGGTGGGATGGCCTACGAGGCGTAGGTGACGGGGGTGCCGTCGTGTTTGACGAGTTCGCGGAAGGCGGCGACGACTTGGGCGGTGATGGGGCCGGGTTTGCCGTCACCGATGAGGCGGCGGTCGAGTTGGACGGCGGGGATGACCTCGGCGGCGGTGCCGGTGAGGAAGCATTCGTCGGCGGTGAAGAGGTCGTGGCGAGTCATCATCTTCTCTTCGCAGGAGAAGCCGAGTTGGCCGAGGATTTCGATGACGGCCTGGCGGGTGATGCCGTCGAGACCGCCAGCGGAGATGGGAGGGGTGTAGACTTTGCCGTTTTTGGCGACGAAGACGTTGTCGCCGGTGCATTCGGCGACGTAGCCTTGTTCGTTGAGCATGATGCCCTCTTCGCAACCGGCTTGGATGGCCTCAATTTTGGCCATGACGTTGTTGAGGTAGTTGAGGGACTTTACTTGCGGGCTGAGGGCGGCGGGGGTGGGGCGACGGGTGGCGCAGGTGATGAGGTTGAGGCCTTTTTCGTAGCGTTCCGCGGGGTACAGCGAGATGGTGCTGGCGATGATGATGATGCTGGGGCGGGGGCACTGGAAGGGGTTCAGGCCGAGGGAGCCGACGCCGCGGGTAATGACGAGGCGGATGTATCCGTCCTGGAGGTTGTTAGCGGCAACGGTTTCGAGGGTGGCCTTTTCCATTTCCTCGACCGGGATGGGAATCTCCATGCAAATGGAGCGGGCGGACTCATAGAGGCGCTTTATGTGTGCGGTGAGACGGAAGATGCGACCGTGATAGATGCGAATGCCTTCGAAGACGCCGTCTCCATATAGAAGGCCGTGATCGAACACGGAGATTTTGGCGTCTTCTTTGTCGAGCAACTGGCCGTCGATGTGGATTTTCATTCGGAGGGAGCGGGGGAGAGGCAACCGTTTGAGCGGGATGCCGGAAATCAGGCGGCCATCATGCACGGGGCGGGGCGTGAAGCAAGCGGCTTCAACCTGCGGTGAGTTTGCCTTCGTGAAGAATGAGGCGGCGGTCGCCACGCTCGGCCATGCGGGTGTCATGGGTCACGACAATGAGGGTCTTGCGGGCTTCATCGACAATGCCGAGTAGCATGTCCATAACGGCGGCACCGGTGGAGGCGTCGAGATTGCCGGTGGGTTCGTCGGCATAGAGGATACCGGGGTCGTTGATGAGGGCGCGGGCGATGGCGACGCGTTGTTGTTCGCCGCCGGAGAGTTCGGTGGGGAGGTGGTCGAGGCGTTTGGAGAGGCCAACGCGGTCGAGGAGTTCGCGAGCGCGGGGTTCGGCATCGCGTTTGCCGATCCAGGCGGGGAGGAGGACGTTTTCCAGAGCGGTGAGTTCGGGGAGGAGGAAGTAGTGCTGGAAGACAAAGCCCATGCTGCGGTTGCGCAGGGTGGCGCGGTCACGGGCGTTGGAGTGGTAAAGGGATTTGCCGTGCACGAGCACGTCGCCGGAGGTGGGACGCTCGAGGCCGCCGAGAACATAGAGCAGGGTGGTTTTGCCGGCGCCGGAAGCCCCGCAGAGAAAGACTTTTTCTCCGGCATCCACTTCGAGGTCCACGCCGCGCAGCACGTTGAGGTCATGGCCGCCCAGCTGGTAGCGCCGATGGACATCCTTGGCGTGTAGAGGGTGGGCATTGGGTGGGTTCAT
>CANETF010000233.1 GCA_947440575.1 Verrucomicrobiaceae bacterium | reverse complement strand
GGCGGATTTGGCGTTGTGGAGGCGGTGTATTCCGGAGGGGTGGGTGGGGGATGCGACGGAGATGCCAGTATGGGGGGAGATTCGGGGATTGGGGGTGGCGAGTTGGGATGAGGTGGGGGAGTTGGGCAGGAAGGAGCGGGAGTTGGTGGTGAAGGTGAGCGGGTTTTCGGAGTTGGGCTGGGGCTCACGTGGGGTGAGCATTGGGCATGATTTGTCGCAGGGGGAATGGAAGGAGGCGCTGAAGGAGGCGCTGGCGGGGTATGGGAGGCAGCCGTTTTTGATGCAGCGGTTTCATGCGGCGCGGGTGGTGGAGCATCCAGCTTGGGACGACGTGGCGGGGGTGGCGCGGCTGGTGCGGAGTCGGGCGCGGCTTTGTCCGTATTATTTTGCGGGGAGCGAAGAGGAGGAGGTGGTGTTGGGGGGAATTTTGGCGACGGTGTGTCCGGCGGACAAAAAGCTTCTGCATGGCATGAGAGATGCGATGATGCTGCCGTGCGTCGCTGGTTGACGCGGTTTAACTGACACGGTAGAGCAACGGACTTATGAAGATTGTATTGGCAGATGCGTATACGGCGAATCCGGGTGATTTGTCCTGGTCGGAATTGGAAAAGCTGGGGGAATGCGAGTTTCATGATCGCACGCCTTTGGCGGAGATGGTGGAACGATGTGCGGGAGCGGAGGTGGTGCTGACGAACAAGGCGGTGATGAACGCGGAGGTGATCGCAGCGCTGCCGGATTTGAAGTACATCGGGGTGTGTGCGACGGGATTCAATGTAGTGGATGTAGCGGCAGCGCGGGCGCGGGGGATTGTGGTGACGAACGTGCCGGCTTACAGTTCGGCGTCGGTGGCGCAGTTGGTGTTTGCTTTGATTTTGGAGTTCACACACGGGGTGGGGCGTCATGCGCAGAGTGTGGCGGCGGGCAAGTGGCAGGGGTGCGCGGACTTTAGTTTTTCGGAGCAGACGTTGATGGAATTGCAAGGGAAGACGCTGGGGGTGATCGGGTATGGAGACATTGGGGCGTCGGTGGCGCGGATTGGGTTGGCGTTTGGGATGAAGGTGCTTGCGTCGAAGCGGACGTGGTCAGTGGCGCCACCTGAGGGGGTGACGGCGGCTTCAACGGACGAGATTTTTGCGCAGGGGGATTTCATTTCGCTGCATTGTCCGCTGACGGAGGAGACGAAGCTCATTATTGGTCCCAGGACGCTGGGGCTGATGAAGAAGACGGCGGTGCTGATCAACACGGGTCGGGGGCCGCTGGTGGATGAGGCGGCGCTGGCGGCGGCGTTGCATGCGGGGCAGATTGGAGGGGCGGGACTGGATGTGCTTTCGGCGGAGCCGCCGACGGCGGGGAGTCCATTGATTGGGGCGCCGAATTGTTTGATCACGCCGCACATTGGGTGGGCGACGAAGGAGGCTCGGGTGCGGTTGATTGCGCAGGTGGTGGAGAATGTGCGGGCTTGGCAGGCTGGGAGTCCGGTGAATGTGGTGAGTTGAGGGGGGACCTTGCGGGTGATAATGATTACGATTTGTGACTCCAATAATGAAGATCGTCTCTATCCTTATTCCGTTGGTATTACTTGCAGGGGTTGCATTGTGTGAAGACCAAAAGCATGTGTCTCTCAAAGGGCTTTCGGAACATGTTGATGGTCTGGCAGCGTCATACGATATCGTCACCAAGTACGATCACCCAATCTCCTACCTCTGCTCGTTAAAAGTCAAAGATACGCGGAAGATTCTTGAAGGCAGGGCAAGATATCAACTTGCTCGGACGCTGCTCGACGTACATCACCTTTGTCAGGCATTAAGTCACCAAGGATACAATATTGAGATCGACGACTGTCCTATACTGAAGTTGGCACAGACGAACTTCAAAGGTTTTGAGTGGTGCAAAGAAGAGGGCGGCTATTGGACTCATAAATGGGCGGAATTCTTCGAATCCAATCAAGTCAACTGGGCGTCCGACTCGACATTTGAAGAACAAACCAAGACAGAACAATACGGTGGTGGGCAACCGGCTATCTGCCCCGAGTTGAAATGACTTTCTCTGCCTCAACCCTTGGTAAAGCGCTTTGGTTGATGGATGAGTGGGGGCTTGCCTTGGTTTGGGAGGCGGTCTAGGGTTTGGGGTGATGAACCGACCTGGATTGTGTGTTGCGCTGGCGCTGGGGCTTTTGGCTCGGGTGGATGCTGTGGTTGCGGCTGAGAGGCCGAATGTGCTGTTCATTTTGACGGATGATCAGCGGGCAGATGCGCTGGGGCTGGGGGGGAGCAAGCATTTGAAGACGCCGAACATGGATCGGTTGGGGAAAGAGGGCGTGCACTTCCAGAATATGTTCTGCACGACGTCACTGTGCTCGCCGAGTCGGGCGAGTATTTTGAGCGGGATGTATGCGCATCAGCACGGGGTGGTGAACAATTTCACGGAGTATCCGGCGGGGATGAAGAGTTTTCCGTTGGTGCTGCAGCAGGCGGGTTATGACACGGGCTACATTGGCAAGTGGCACATGGGCGAGGAGAACGACGAGCCGCGGCCGGGGTTTGACTGGTTTGTGTCGCACAAGGGGCAGGGGAAGTATTTTGACACGGAGTTCAACATCAATGGTCAGGGGGCGAAGGTGGTGCCGGGGTATTACACGCATGTGGTGACGGACATGGCAGAGGAGTGGCTGACGAAGGAGGAGCGGTCGAAGAAGCCGTGGTGTTTGATTTTGGGGCACAAGGCGCCGCACAGTTTTTACTTTCCGGAGCCGAAGTATGAGAAGGCGTTTGAGGACGTGCGAGTGAACTATCCGGAGACGGCGTTCATGTTGGAGGACAAGCCGACGTGGATGAAGGATCGGTTGTACACGTGGCACGGGATTTATGGGCCGCTGTTTGAGTGGCGGAAGAAGTTTCCGGATGATCGCCCGGAGGCGGTGGTGGATTTTCAGGCGATGACGCGGGCTTACTGGGGGACTTTGTTGTCGGTGGATGACAGTGTGGGGCGGCTTTATGAGTTGCTGAAGAAGCGGGGTGAGTTGGATAACACGGTCATTGTGTACATGGCGGACAATGGGATTTTGAATGGGGAGAATGGGATGGTGGACAAGCGCACGGCGCATGAGCCGAGCATTCGAGTGCCGCTGATTGTGAGGTATCCGGGTTTGGTGAAAGTGGATGCGCCGAAGGTAGTGAAGCAGCAGGTGCTGACGCTGGATGTGGCGCCGAGTTTGCTGGAGTTGTGCGGGGCGCCGGCGCTGGAGGGGATTAGCGGGAAGTCGTGGGTGAAACTGGTGAAGTCGGGCGATGAGGCATGGCGCAAGTCGTGGCTGTATCATTACAACTACGAGAAGCAGTTTCCGTACACGCCGAATGTGCGGGCGGTACGGACGGAGTCGTGGAAGTACATGCATTATCCGCACGGGGATGGCGGGGCGGATCGGCACATGGCGGAGTTGTACAACATTGAGTTTGATCGTGAAGAGCGGTACAATTTGATCGGGGATGAGCGCTACGCGGGAGTGGTGGAGGAGATGAAGAAGGAGCTGACGAAGGTGATGGGTGAGGCGGGTTTGACGGAGGCGACGGATAAGATGCCTATGGATGAGGGGATCAAGGCGGAACTGCCGGATGCGAAGATTCGTTAACTGTGGTTTTATGAAGATGAGTGATTCGATGCGATGGGTTGTTTCGGGGGTGCTGGTGGCGGCCGGGGCCGTGCTGATGATGAGCGGGTGTGAGGAGAAGAAGGAAGAGGCGATGATGGCGAAGATGGAGGTGCCTGCGACGGGAGGGGTGGTGGTGGCGAACTATCCGCTGGCCTATTTTGCGGAGACGTTGCTGGCGGGAGCGATGCCGGTGACCTTTGATGCGCCTGCGGATGAGGATCCGGCGTTTTGGCAGCCGGATGATGCGGCGTTGGGGCGTTTTCAGGCTGCGAAGGTGATTCTGCTGAATGGAGCGGGCTATTCGAAGTGGGTGGAGCAAGTGAGTTTGCCGGAGTCGAGGGTGGTGGATACGGCGGCTTTGTTTGAGGCGAATTTGATTGAGGTGAAGGAGGCGGTTTCACACAGTCATGGGCCGGAGGGTGAGCATGCTCATACGGGCACGGCGTTTACGACCTGGATTGATTTGGATCAGGCGGTGAAGCAGTTGGAGGCGGTGAAGGTGGCGCTGGGGAGTCGGGTGAAGGCGGAGGCGAGAGCGGGACTGGAGGAGCGGGCGGAGGTATTGAAGGGGAAGTTGCTGGCGTTGGATGCGCGGGCGTTGGCGGCGGGGAAGAAGCTGGGAGAGCGGGCCTTACTGGGGTCGCATCCGGTGTATCAGTATTTGGCGAGGCGGTATCAGTTGAATGTGCGGGAGGTGCATTGGGAGCCGGATCAGGTGCCGGGGAAAGAGGCAGTGGAGGAGTTGGACGGCATTTTGAAGGAGCATCCGGCGACGGTGATGCTGTGGGAAGGGGCGCCGGCAGAGGCGAGTGTGGCTTTGTTGAAGGAGAAGGGGATTGCTAGTGTGGTGTTTGATCCGTGCGGGAATCGGCCGGAGTCGGGTGATTTTCTTTCGGTGATGGCGGCGAACGTGGCTAACCTGGAGGCACTAGCGAAGTAGCTTCACCATGGCGAATTTGCTCCAGGGATTGGATTATTCGGTCGTGCAGCAGTGCATGCACTGTGGGATGTGTTTGCCGACGTGTCCGACGTATGTGGAGACGAAGCGGGAGAAGAACAGTCCGCGGGGTCGGATCGCATTGATGCGGAGCATAGCGGACGGGGAGATGGAGGTGACGAAGGGGTTTGCAGATGAGATGTATTATTGCCTGGGATGTTTGGCATGTCAGACCGCGTGTCCGGCGGGGGTGAAGTATGTGGAGTTGTTTGAGACGGCGCGGGCGGAGATTGAGCGAAGTGGGGTGTTGGATGGGATGCAGCGCGGGTTTTGGCGGTGGCTGACACTGGAGGTGTTGTTCATGCGACCGAGGCTGTTGCGACTGGTGGGTTGGGGGCTGCGGGTATGGCAGGGGACGGGATTGGACAAAGTGCTGCGGAAGGTGAGCTTTTTTGGGTTGTTGCCGAAGGCGATGAGGGAGTTGGAACCGCAGACGCCGGTGATGAGCGGGGTGTTTTCGGATGGGTTGATTGCGGAGGTGGAGGAGGCTAAAGGCGAGCGGAGGTATCGGGTGGGGATGTTGACGGGATGCGTTCAGGATCTGGCGTTTTCAGATGTGAACCGGGACACGGTGGAAGTGTTGATGGCGAATGGGTGCGAGGTGGTGACGCCGAGGGCGCAGAGTTGCTGCGGAAGTTTGCATGCGCACAATGGGGCGGTGGAGTTGGCGAGGGAATTGGCGCGGCGGCAGTTGGAAGCGTTTGACGTGGAGGGCTTGGATGCGATCATCACGAATGCGGGAGGGTGCGGGAGTCATTTGAAGCAGTATGGGCATTTGCTGCATGATGATGCGAGGTATGCAAAGCGGGCGAAGCTTTGGGACAGCAAGGTGAAGGACATTCACGAGTGGCTGGGGATGATTGGGATTCGGCGGCCTGAGTGCGCGGTGGATAGTGTGACGGAGGTGACGTATCATGAGAGCTGTCACTTGTGCCACGGGCAGAAGGTGGTGGGACAGCCGCGTGAGGTTTTGAAGGCGGTGCCGGGGGTGGTTTTGAAGGAGTTGCCGGAGTCGAACTGGTGCTGCGGGAGTGCGGGCATTTACAACATCACACAGCCGGAGCAGAGTCGGAAGTTATTGGAGCGGAAGGTGGGGCACATTCGGTCGACGGGGGCGGCGGTGGTTGCGACGTCGAATCCGGGGTGTCACTTGCAACTGCAGAACGGCGGTTGCGAGGTGACGCAGCCGGTGACGTTGCTGGCGAAGGCTTATCGGGCCGAGGATTAGAGCAGTTTAAGAAAAACTGTAACCGCTCCTTTGGGGCGGTGGAGGCGGATTTGGGCCGCTGTCAGCTTGGGACGTATGCATTTATACGCCCCTGCGCTGCCAACGGCCCACCTACGTCTCCGGCACGCGCAAATCATCGGCAACATCTTTTCTTAAAATGCTCTAGCTGAGGAGTTGACGGATGGTGGCAGCGACGGGGCACATCCACTGGATTTGGGAGCGGTCGAGAACGAGGGGCGGGTAAACGGGATTGGGGCTGGAGAGGGTGACTTGATTGCCGACGCTGGCGCCACTGAGGATGCGGAAGAGGACCTCGCCGCCAATGTCATCGTGGATGCGGACGATGACGCGGTCGCCGGTGCGAGGGGCGGTGTCGGGATAGGCCACGGCGATTTCACCATCGGTGTGGAGAGGTTGCATGGCGTCGCCAGCGATGCGGATGGCGAAGGCGCCGGGGTCGGTGATGCTGAAGGGGAAGTGTTCGCGGGCGAACTTGGCGGCGTTTTTGGGGGAGGCGAGGAGGAGGGTATCGCGCTGGGAGAGGAGGGGGATGACGGCGATACGAGCGGAGGTGCGTGGGAGGTTGGGAGGTGCGGGGAGGGGTTTGGGAGGAGGCGGGGAGGTGGGGGTGGATTTGGAGAGGTTCATTTCGCCCTCCATGCGTTCGACGAGTTTGATGAAGGGCTGGGAAGCGCGAGCGCCGTTTTCGACTTTGGTGATGTATTGGCGGCAAACGCCCATCATGACGGCGAGTTTTGGCCGGGTGACGCCGAGGTGGTCGCGGAGGGCTTTGACGCGGACGGCGAGGTCGGAGGAGGTGGGACGGGGTTTTGGGGTGGGTTTGGCTGCGGGCTGTGGAGTGAGCTGGACTTGGTCCAGGGCGGCTAGGGCAGCGGGGGGGAGGCTGGGTTGC
>CANETF010000232.1 GCA_947440575.1 Verrucomicrobiaceae bacterium | reverse complement strand
GAGTGAGTGGGGGAAGGTTTGATTGGGGGGAATACCGGTGAGTTGGGGGGCGGTGATGGCATCGGTGGTGGCGCGGATGCGGAGGGGGAGGCCCCAGGCGCTGAAGGTGATGCGCCAACTGGGGGGAGGGGTGGCGGGTGGTGGGGTGTCGTGGAGCCAAGGGTAGCGTTTGGCAAGTTCCATTTCGGCGGAGCCGGGGACGGCGACTTCGAAGTAGGGCTCGGAATTTCGGATGAACTTGGCCGGGGTGAGGGTGGGGTCTTTGAGGCGGGCGAGGTAGAGGGAAGCGAGGTCGAGGCCGATGAGGTTTTGGCCGTTGTAGTTGCCGTGTTTGTTGGGGCTGGAGAAACCTTGATCGTACCAGGTTTGATAGTTGGTGGACCACAGGAGGTTCAGTTCGATGTGGAGGTGGGCGCGGCGTTTGTCGATGCCGGCGCCGGTGTAGCCGAGGCGACCGAGGGGCTGGCCGGATTTGATGGAGTCGCCGACTTCGACGGTGGTGGAGTTGAGATGGGCGTAGAGGGAGTAGAAGGGGCCTTCACCCCAGTTGTGTTCGAGGACGATGTAGCGGCCGTAGTTGCTGTGGGAGGGGATTTTGGAGACATGGACGACACGGCCGGGGCAGATGGCGAGGACGTCGTCGAGTGGTTCGCCTTTGGGGTCGCGGTTGAGGGGTTTGATGTCGAGGCCTTCGTGGAAGCGAGCGTAGCCGATTTGGCCACCGATGCGGCGGGGGTCGCGTACGAAGCCGAATTTGCCGCCTTCCCAGGGGGTGGTGGTTTGGCCTTCGAAGGTGCGGTCGACGAACTGGTAGAAGTCGCTTCCGGCATTGCGGAAGAGGGCGTCGTTGGCGGTGGGGAGGCGGAGTTCGAAGGGAGTTTGTTGGGCGACGAGATAGCCGGGGAGGATGAGTGAGAGGACGAGGAGAGCGAGGGAAGGCTGAGGCATGAGGAGGGAGGGTTAGGGGGCGCCTTCGGGCAGGGGTGAGAGGGGATCGATGGTGGCGGCAGAGGAGGCGGGGGACTGGATGGCGGCGGCTTCTTCTTTTTTGGATTTGGTTTTTTCGGAGGTGGCTTCGCGTTCGGAATCTTTGAAGAGGCGGAAGGCTTTTTTCTTTTCGTCCTTGGTGCTGGGGGTCATGTCGAAGTTAACGGAGGCGGATTTCATGCCAGTGATGGTGGGATATTTTTTGGCCATCTCGGCGATGACCTCGTCGGCGATGCCTTCCCAGATGGTGAAGATGCCGTCGGTGATGGGGCGGTCGATGACGACATAGTCGACGCCGCGGCCATTGACGATGGAGCGGAGGATTTCGCCCTGGCGCATGCGGGTGACGAGTTCGAGGGCTTGGGTGCCTTTGAAGTCGAGTTTCAGGGCGACGCCGTTGCCATTGCCGTTGTCGGCGGGGAAGGAGTGGTAGGCGGCGATGTTGCTGTGCGAGAATTCGGGGGAGCGGGCGAGGATTACTTTGCGGGGAGGGTTGCCGATGAGGTCGGGCATGATGGAGCGTGGGGACTCCATTTCGGAGCTTTCGGAATGGACGCTGAGGGTGAAGGTGGGTTTGTCAGTCTGGCAACTGGTGAAGACCAGGGTGAGGAGAGGAAGGAGGAGAAGCAGGATACGGCTCATGGGGGAATCAAATCAGAGGACGATGGGGAATGCAAGGGGGGAGGTGGGTTCGGCGGGAGAGGTTCATAAGTGGGATTGCTCGATGGAGAAAGACACGGTATGGGACGGGATGGGTTTTGAGTCGCCAGATCTACTGTATCCGCCTGCTGATGTGCTGGGCCGGAGGCTGCATGATTTGCGATTGTCGGTGACGGATCGCTGCAATTTTCGGTGTGCGTATTGCATGCCGAAGGAGGTTTTTGGCCGGGATCACTCGTTTTTGCCGAAGAGTGAGATTTTGACGCTGGAGGAGTTGGCGAGGGTGGCGAGGTTGTTTGCGGGGTTGGGAGTGGAGAAGGTGCGGCTGACCGGAGGGGAGCCGTTGTTGCGGCGGGATTTGACGAAGTTGGTGGCGATGCTGGCGGAGATTGAGTTGTTGAAGGACATCACGCTGACCACGAACGGGTCTGGATTGGCGGGGTTGGCCAGGCCATTGAGGGAGGCTGGGTTGCATCGGGTGACGGTGAGTTTGGATGCGCTGGATGATGGGATTTTCCGGGCGATGAACGATGTGGATTTTCCGGTGGGGCGGGTGCTTGAAGGGATCGAGGCGGCGGTGGATGCGGGATTTGGCCCGGTGAAGATCAACATGGTGGTGAAGCGCGGGGTGAATGAGCACGAGATTTTGCCGATGGCCCGGAGGTTCAGGGGGGCTCAATTCATTTTGCGGTTCATTGAGTTCATGGATGTGGGGAACACGAATGGCTGGCGGATGGACAGTGTGGTGCCGGGGAGTGAGATTGTGGAGGTGGTGTGCCGGGAGTTTGCTCTGGAGTCGATGGCACCGAATTATGCGGGGGAGGTGGCGCGGCGGTTTCGGCATGTGGATGGAGGTGGGGAGATCGGAGTGATCACTTCGGTGACGAAGCCGTTTTGCGGGAGTTGCACGCGGGCGAGGCTGTCGGCGGATGGGCAGTTGTACACGTGTTTATTTGGGGCGCACGGGCATGATGTGCGGGCGCTTTTGAGGGGAGAGCCTGATGATGCGAAGGTGATGCGGGTGCTGGCGAGTTTGTGGTCGGCGAGGGAGGATCGGTACAGTGAGTTGAGGTCATCGATGACGGCGGCGGGTCCTAAGGTGGAGATGTCGAAGATTGGGGGATGAGGCGGGTGCAATGAGCTTGCAGGGTGTTCAAAGCGGTTCAGGATACGGCGCTCCACTGGGGGGCGTTTGATGAAGTCTTTGATCAACCTTTTGCAGCCGCTGAGCTTTGCTTGGCTACTTTTGACGTTTTGGGTCGTGCGCCGGGCGTGGAAGCGACAGTGGCGGGCGTTGGCTTTGCCGGGATTGGCTTGGTTGATTTTGTCGGTGATGATGTGCACGCCAGTGGCGTCGCTTTTGATGGCGGAGTTGGAGGGGCGGAGTGCGAAGGTGAAGATGGGGGAGGTGGAACAGGCGGATGCGATTGTGTGTTTGGGAGGGGGGGCTGAGCCGTCGTTAACGGAACCGATTGGGCTGCATTTGAAGGCGGGGGCGGATCGGTTGAGTACGGCGGTGGCGTTGTTGATTCAGAAGAAGGCGCCGGTGCTGGTGCTCGGGGGAGGCGGGTTCAAGAAGGCGGGTATGATGCACTCGGAGGCGGATCAGATGATGGTTGGTCTGGGGCAGTTGGGGGTGGGGACGGAAGCGATGGTGTCGCTGGGGGTGTGTGCGGACACGCATGATGAAGCGGTCAAGACGGCGGCGCTGGTGAAGGAGCGTGGCTGGGCGAAGGTGTTGCTGGTGACTTCGGCTTATCACATGCCGAGGGCGGCAGGGACGTTTGAGAAGGCGGGTGTTTCAGTGGTGGAGGTGCCTTGCAACTATGTGAGCAGTTTGAATCGGGTGGGGGATTTCCAGTGGTTGCACCTGCCGCATGGTGATGCGTTTGGCGTTTTTGGGGCATGGTTCCACGAAGTGATCGGAACGTGGGTGTATCGGTGGCGGGGGTGGATGTGAGCGTTAGGCGAGGATTTCTTTGGCGACGATGCCGTGGACGTCGGTGAGGCGGAAGTCGCGGCCGGCGTAGCGGTAGGTGAGGCGTTCGTGGTCGAGGCCCATGAGGTGGAGGAGGGTGGCGTGCCAGTCGTGGATGTGCATTTTGTTGTGCACGGCTTCGTAGCCGTAGTCATCGGTGAGGCCGTAGTTCATGCCGCCTTTGACGCCGCCGCCGGCCATCCAGAGGGTGAAGCCTTTGTTGTTGTGGTCGCGTCCGTCGGTGCCCTGGCTGTGGGGGGTGCGGCCGAACTCGCCACCCCACACGACGAGGGTGTCCTTGAGGAGGTCGCGTTGTTTGAGGTCCTGGAGGAGGCCGGCGATGGCTTGGTCGATTTGACCGCAGTTGTTTTCGAGGGCGGCGGTGAGGTTGGTGTGGTGGTCCCAGTTTCCGTGGGTGATTTCGATGAAGCGGACGCCGGCTTCGACGAATTTGCGGGCCATGAGGCATTGTTTGCCGAAGGTGTCTGAGGGGCCTTCGCCGATGCCGTAGAGTTTTTGGGTGGCGGCGGATTCCTTGCTGAGGTCCATGACGTTGGGGACCTCGGATTGCATGCGGAAGGCGAGTTCGTAGGATTCGATGACGCCGTCGATTTCGGGGCTGACGCCGCCGTCGAGTTGTTTGCGGGATTGGTTGAGTTTTTGGATGAGGTCGAGTTGGGAGCGCTGGGCTTCGGGATTGAGGCGGGTGTTTTTGATGTCGGCCATGCCGGCGTCCTGGCCGCCGAAGCGGCGGGCGAACTGTTGGGGGATGGGGAGGCGATTGCCGCCGAGTTTGGTGCCTTGATAGATGGCGGGGAGGAAGGCGCTGCCATAGGTGCGGGTGGCGTTGCCGGGCGGATTGATGGTGATGAAGCCGGGGAGATTTTCGTTTTCGGTGCCGAGGCCGTAGAGGGTCCAGGCGCCGAGGGAGGGGCGGATGAATTGGGTGGTGCCGGTGTGGAGTTGGGTGAAGGCCTGGGGGTGGGCGGGGAGGTCGGTGGCCATGGAAT
The DNA here is from genome assembly GCA_947440575.1 of Verrucomicrobiaceae bacterium. Classification (GTDB taxonomy): domain Bacteria; phylum Verrucomicrobiota; class Verrucomicrobiia; order Verrucomicrobiales; family Verrucomicrobiaceae; genus JAGRPD01. Next base: position 2,288 of record CANETF010000232.1, on the reverse strand, counting down.
TGATGATGCAGAGATCATCGGCGTATTTGGCGACGTTAGGGAAGAGGCTGGAGATCCAGAGGCCGCTTTTGCCGTGCTGTTTGAATTCCCATTTGGGGGCCATCAGGTCGGCGCGGCCGTAGCGGCCTGCGGCGGAGGGGGCGGATTTGCCGGCGTCGGCGATGAGTTTGGGTTTGTAGTCGAAGGTGTCGACGTGGGAGGGGGCTCCCTGCATGCAGAGGAAGATGATGTGTTTGGCTTTGGCGGGGAAGTGAGGGGTCTTGGGTGCGAGGGGGCCGGGGGCGATTGCGGATTGCGGATTGGGGATTGCGGATTGGGCTGAGGCGCGGGCGGCGAGGGCGGAGAAGGCGAGGTAGCCGAAGCCGTTGGCGGTGGTTTGGAGGACTTCGCGGCGGGTGAGCGGGGTGGCGTTCATGGCTGGGACAGGGTTGACGGGATTTTGGGAGGATTGACAGGAGCTTGGGGATGAAACCTGACGCGGGGGGTTTGGTTGCGCAGAAGGGAAGGTAGAACGTTTGAAGGACGGATTGGTGAGGGAGAGGGATAGGGATGGAAGGGGAAGACGTGGCAGGCAACGCCATTGCCGTGGTGCCACCCGACCTATTGCTTGATCTCTTGTGTTCATTTTGCTTGCATCAATCTTTTGCTTGAAGGATACCTGTTTGGCGGATTCTCTGTTTGTGTGGGCGTAACTGAGTATCAGAAATGATTAACCTGTTTGCTTATGTGACAGGTCTCAGATTAGCGCAACCAAGCAACGTTCGCCGAACTCCAAACACCCGGTCAATATGATTATCTGGGTATGCACTTTACTCCCCTTGCCACTAAATGTAGATTGCAAGGGTGAGCGACTATCCGAAAACGGCTGTGGAAATGCGGGACAGGTTTTCTACCGAGGAAGCATGTCGCTCCTATCTGGCAGAGCTGCGGTGGCCCAACGGGATCATTTGCCCCGCTTGCGGGTCGAAGGAGATTTGGATCAAGAAGCCTCCCCTGAACCGTTGCGCAAGCTGTAGGCATGATTTCTCAGTGACATCGGGCACCCTTTTCGCCGACACTCACAAGCCCTTGAGGCTTTGGTTCGAAGCCATCTGGGATGTGACCAACCAGAAATCTGGTGCCAGTGCCTTGGGCCTTCAGCGGACATTGGGTTTGGGGAGTTATCGGACCGCGTGGAATTGGCTGCATAAGTTGCGCAGGGCAATGGTCAGGCCGGCGCGGGATCGTTTGCATGGAGTTGTTGAAGTCGATGAGGCATTTATCGGCGGTTCCCGCCCTGGCAAGCGGGGACGCGGGGCGGCTGGAAAAAGCCTAGTGCTGGTTGCAGCAGAGGCGGACGGAAAGAAAATTGGCAGGATTCGGATGGTTCGAATCGTCGATGCCTCAGCGGCAAACCTGCTTGCCGCCATCTCCCAAACCATTGAGCCGGACACCACCATCCAGACCGACGGGTGGAAAGGCTACGGTGGGCTGGGGAAACTCGGGTATGGTCATGAGATCATCCATCATACGGGAGAGGTTGGGGAAAATCTGCTTCCCCGAATCAACCTGACCATCTCGTTACTCAAGCGATGGTTGCTGGGCACTCATCAGGGTTCCGTTCGTCCCGAGCATCTGGATTACTATCTCGACGAGTTCACTTTCAGGTTCAACAGGCGCACCTCAACCTTTCGCGGCCTGCTCTTCTATCGCTTGTTGCAGCAGGCCGTAAACTTGGAACCTGTAAGAGGGAAGGATCTGATCGGCGGCAAACTTTTGGGAAACATAACTGATAGCCCCTAGGGGAGTAAAGTGCATACCCAGAAAAAACAATTTCGGTCACAAGATATAGAATAGTGGATTCACGCCTATCACAGATCCTTGTTGTCGCAGCCTTGGTGGTCTCCATCGGGCTGCACTGGGCTGTGCTGCAATCAGCGGCTTGGGTGGGTATGGCAGTAGCTTATTCCGTTGAGAAAGGTTCTGTCACGGAAGGTCTGAGCGACACTTTTGATGGTGAGCATCCCTGCCTGCTCTGCTGTGCAGTCAAGAAGGGCACCGAGTCCGAGAAGAAGGATCCGAAGTCGAAGGAATCCAAGAGGCTTAAGCAGGACCTTTTCGCGAGTGAAGCTCGCGTTGTAGTGATCGAGGCCCCGAAGAAAGTTCGTCTGCCACAGGCAGCGAATGAGGTGGCTCTGGCACGCATGGCGGCTCCCACCGTGCCACCGCCTAGAAGCGCCTAGAGAGATAGGCGCTCTGCTCGCTTTATCGCTAGATCCGAGCTGGGTCATTGATGGACGCGGAATCTC
>CANETF010000231.1 GCA_947440575.1 Verrucomicrobiaceae bacterium | reverse complement strand
GTGTTCGACTCAGAATTCGGTGCCCTATCTTGCCAGACGGCCAAAAGGGCGACCACCACCGCTGCGGCACCGATCAGCCAAGGTGTTCGAAGCCACCCCAACCAAGGACTCGCCGCCACGGGCGCGGACCGACGCTCTTCAGCCTCAATCTGCGACAGACGCACTTGAATTTGAGAGTTGAAAAAGTCCGCATGTGGAATGCTCATCTCAGCGGGTAATTCCTGTTTGAGCATCGCGCTGAGATGACGGGTAGATTCCACTTCGGCTTGCAGTTCAGGGTCACCGGCCAACTCTCGCTCGAACGCGGTACGTTCAGCCGCGGGCATTTCCCCATCAAGCCAGCGCATCCAATCCGGCGGCGTGGCATCTTGATTCTCTGGTGTGGTTTTCATGGGCGTAGATCGTGTAGGATTTCCTGGAGTTTCTTGCGTGCGTAAAAAAGACGGGACATGACCGTGCCGACGGAGCACTTCATCGCGGTGGCGATTTCTTCATAGGCGAGACCTTCTACCTCCCGCAGCAGGATCACCTGCTGATGGTCGGGGGAAAGCTGAGCAATGGCCTCACGAATCCGCTGCCCCAACTCCGCCTGCTTCATCGCGGTATCGGGTGCGGGCACTGCCCGAGCCACCGTTTCCGCCCCAGCAGCTACCCCGTGGTCCGCCCTGGAATCATCAAACTCATTGCCGTCCGCGCGAATTTTCTTCTTCCTGAGCCAGTCGTAAGCGACGTTGTGCGTGATCCTGAATAGCCAGGTGTAGAAAGCCGAATCGCCCTTGAAGCTTGAAACCGCTCGCCAAGCCTTGATGAAGGCCTCCTGGGCGAGGTCCCACGCTTCGGTTTCATTTTGGACGAGATGATAAGCCATGGCATAGACCCGACCCCGGTATTTGGTCACCAGTGCGTCAAACGCACGGGTGTCTCCCGCTTGGCAGCGCCGAACCAGGTCGATGTCCAGGACGGCATCTTCTCCAGATTCGGGCGCGGCAGCAGCGGCAGGCATTAAGGGGGCAAGGTAATGGTTTCGACGCCGGGGGCGAGGAGTTTATTCAAACGCTTTCATCCCTCCGGTTGACTCCCCGCCGCGAGCAAGCATTCTCCACCTACATCTTAACATGAAGCTATCCCTTCCGCTGCGTCTCGTCGTTGTCAGTTTCGCCTTGGTCACCTGCCTCTCCGCCGCGCCGGATTACCTTCAGGTCACCGACTTCGAAAGCCTGCAAAAACTCGCCCAGGAACTCGCCCGCGCTCCTTACGAAGCCCCACCCGCCAATCTGGATCCCTTCTACGAAGGCCTGAAATACGACGACCATCGCCAAATCCGCTTCATCCCCGAAAAAGCCCTCTTCACCAGCCCTGACGACACCTTCCGCGTCGAGTTCTTCCACCCCGGCTGGATGTTCAAAAAACCCGTCGGCTTCTTCAACCTCGTCCCCGGCAAGACCGAACCCATCCCCTTCGACACCAAACTCTTCGACTACGGCGGCGTCAAAGTCCCTGCCAACGCCGCCGCTCCTTCCGGATACGCCGGCTTCCGCATCCTCGCTCCAAACGGCGTGGCCGACCGCCGCTTCGAGTTCCTCGTCTTCATGGGCGCCAGCTACTTCCGCTCCGTCACCACCGAACTCGGCTATGGCATCTCCGCCCGAGGCGTCGCCGTCAATACCATCGGCGGCGAACCCGAAGAATTTCCCGACTTCACTCATTTCTGGATCGTCCCCCCCGCCAAGGATGACAAACTCTTCACCTGCCTCGCCCTCCTCAACGGACCCAGCATCACCGGTGCCTACCGCTTCTCCACCATGCCCGGCAAAACCACGGGCATGTTCGTCACCGGCAGCCTCTACGTCCGCAAACCCGTGAAAATGCTCGGCCTCGCCCCCTTCTCCTCCATGTTTTGGTACGGCGAGAACACCCACCCGAAACCCTACGACTTCCGCCCCGAAGTCCACGACTCAGATGGCCTCCAGATCGAAGTCGAAGGCGGTCCCACCCTCTGGCGCCCTCTCGACAATGGCCGCGACATGCGCCTCAGCTTCTTTGAAGTGCCCAAATTGAAAGGCTTTGGCCTTGGCGAGCGCGACCGCGACTTCAAAAACTTTGAGGACCTCGAAGCCAACTACCACCTTCGCCCCGCCGTCTGGGTCGAGCCCATCAAAGGCTTTGGCGAGGGCAGTGTAGGCCTCGTCGAACTCTCCACCGGTGAGGAGACCTGGGACAACATCGTCGCCTTCTGGCAGCCCAAAACCATCCCCACCACACCCGAAGAACCTCTCAACTTCGAATACCGCCTCGACTGGCTCGAGGAACATGTCCCCGGCCTCCTTGCCAAAGTCCTTGCCACTCGCCGTGGCTTTGTCATGAAGTCCACCACCGACCACCTCTACGTCGTCGACTTCTCCCATGGCCTTACCGACCCCGCTCCGCCCGCCGACTGGGTTCCCGACGTCAAAGTGGAGCTCACCGGAGGTGACAAGGCCGAAGTCCTCGACGCCCGCGTCATGAAAAATCCCGAAACCAAAGGCTGGCGCGCCTTCTTCCAAATCCGCGTCCCCGAAACCTCAAACCTCATCGAAATGAGCGCCGAACTCAAACAAGCCGAAAAGACCATCTCCGAGAAGTGGGTCTACCAGTGGCGGCGTTGAAAAATTGAGGCTGTTTCAAGCCAAATCTCAATCGCCGTCTTCCTCTTGGCGCGGTTCGCCGTCCTCATCCGCCGCTTGCTCGTCCTGCGGGTGTTCCCGCTGCGGTGGCCGGGATTGCAGCCCACGCCCTTCGTCCCTGCGGCGCTCCTCGGGCAAAGACGAACCCGACACTGAACTCAACCGCCGTTGCCGCTGCCGAATGAAGATCTCGGCAAGCTTGAAGCAGCGATTCGTCAGCTTCTCAGCATCCGTATCATCCACGAAAGTCACTCCCTCCTCGCGCAACTCTGCGGAGAAGAGTTGCCAGGCCTTGTCAGAAAGCTCGCGCAGATCAAACGAAGGCCGCTCAGGACGCGGTGCGGGGGGTCGATCCCATCGGTCCGGGCGTTCAGACCGCTCTGGGCGATTGGGTCGCGGGCCACGATCATACTGCCGTTGGTCTCGATCGTGTGGACGCTGGTCACGATCGTATTGCCGCTGATCCCGATCATACGGACGCTGGTCACGCCGGGGCTCACGCTGCGGATTGGGTGACTGTTCCTGGCGCACTCCGCCATCCTCCCTCGGGGCAGAGGAATCAGCCACAGCGTCAGGCGATTCGGAATGGCTTTCACTCAAAACAGCCTTTGCTGGCTGAATCTCAGCAGGCTCCACGGCCTCAATCTTGGGCTCTTCGGCAGGAATCTCCTCCGCTGCTTCGACCTTTCGGTCACGCACCCTGCCACCACGATAGGCCGCAGGGTTCTTCCTCGCAAAAGCGGGCCGCCCGCCTGCGCGTGGTGTGGCCGCCTCGCTCGCCTTCGAAACCCCTTTCTTGGCCGCTGAGGAAGAGGCTGCCCGCCGAGGTGCAGGTGCGGAGGGAGGGGGAGTGTCGGAAGGTGTTGGATTGGTCACGGGTATGGAAATGGATGGGATGCTAGAGCCTAAAGTGGGCTTTGGCCAGTCACAGTCTGAGAACTGACGTGTTCGTTTTAGTGGGATGTCGCCTTCTCAGATCCCAATCCAGTATGCGCCCGCACCCTCAGCTCGGCAAACTTCGCCTCCGCAGCCGGATCACGCGCCGTCAGGATCGTGCCCAACCAGGCGGCCAGAAAACCGATGGGAATGCTCACAATCCCCGGGTTCTCCAGTGGGAAAATGGCCCCTGCCTTGCCAAACATGCCATTGGGGCTCAGCAGAATCAGCACGATCGACGAAATCAAACCCACCGCGAGTCCCGCCACTGCCCCACTTGTGTTGAATCGCTTCCAAAACACACTCAGCACGATCACCGGCAAATTCGCCGACGCCGCCACCGCAAACGCCAGCCCCACCAGGAAGGCCGCATTCACACTGGGCCCCAGATAAATCGCGATCCCGATGCTCACTGCCCCCACGCAAAACGCAGTGATCCGGGCCACCCGAATCTCCATCCCCGGCCGGTTCTCTTTGCCGTGATGAATCACGTTCGAATAAAAATCATGCGCAAATGACGCGCTCGCACTCATCGTCAAACCCGCCACCACCGCCAGAATGGTCGCAAAGGCCACCGCACTGATGAAGGCAAAAAACAGCTCGCCCCCCAGATGCTGGGCCAAAATCGGCGCCACCATGTTTGTGTCCGGCTTGCCATCCGCCGTGAGTATCTTCGCCTTCTCCAAAATCGTCGCCGCCCCAAACCCAAAAAACGTCGTCATGATGTAGAACGCCCCAATGATCGCCATCGCCCAGACCACGCTCGACCGCGCCGTCTTGGCATCCGGCACCGTGTAAAAGCGCACCAAAATGTGTGGCAATCCCGCCGTTCCCAAAACCAGCCCAAGACACAGCGAAATCAAATCCAGCGGCCCCCAGGGTCCCGCAGCCGCGACCCCAAACTTCAGACCCGGCTCCATCAGATTCTTCGGCTCCGCCGTGCCACCGTAGTCCGCATGCGCCACCGCGTTGAAGAACTTGGTGAAGCTGAACTCATGGAACTGCAGCACCAAAAAGCTCAGCAACAGCGCCCCAGCGATCAAAAGCAGCGCCTTGATGATTTGCACCCATGTCGTCGCCAGCATCCCGCCAAACACCACATACACCAGCATCAGCACCCCCACTCCCACCACCGCAGGCGCAAACGGCAGTCCAATCAAACGCTGAATGATCACCCCCGCGCCCACCATCTGCGCAATCATGTAGAAAGTCGAAACCGTCAGCGTGCTGAGCGATGCCAGCGCCCGCACCGGCCTCGGCTTCAGCCGATACGCCAGCAAATCCGCCATCGTGTACTTGCCCGCATTGCGCAAAGGCTCCGCCACGACCAGCAGCACCGTGATATAGGCCACCAGGAACCCCACTGAATACATGAACCCGTCGTAACCCGAGAAACAAATCATCCCCGAGATGCCCAAAAAGCTCGCCGCACTCATGTAGTCACCCGCCACCGCCAACCCATTTTGCCAGCCCGTGATGCTGCGTCCCGCCGCAAAATAGGCGCTCGCCCCAGTGTTTTTCTTGGCCGCCCAAAAGGTGATGAGCAGCGTGAGTCCCACGAAAGCGAGGAACATGATTAAAGGTGCATTGCTAGCCATGGAAAGAGAGAGAATCGGGAGTTGAGAGGAGAAGGGGAGGGAGAACAGAGCGTCGAAAATCATTCGTGACCCTTAATGATGGCTGCAGCAGATTTGTCCCATTTCGCCGCCACGCGGACATAGAGATAGGCCATGATCCAAGCCATCAAGAACTGAGACAGAGCAAAAACATAAGCGATGTTCACCTCCCCCCAGACCTTCGTCTTCATCAAGTCAGGCCAATAACCAACCAAAATGGGCAGCGCCAAATAGAACAGCATGAAGAACACCAGCGACGGCACGATGAACTGCCGCTTGCGGACCAGCAGCGCGCGAAATTCAGGTTTCTCCTCCAGCTTCTCCCAGTCGGGATTCAGGGCAGGCGAAGGGGCATCGAGAGGGCTTTGGCTCATGAGGGCGCCAGCCTAGGGAGTCGCAACGCTTCTGGCAAGAACTTCCGACGCCCCCCGAGCACCTACCTCAAAGCCTCCGCCAGCCAAGCCCGCAACCGCGCCCGCTCTGGGATCGGCCGCAACACCCACGCATCAGTGTGATTGCGATACGGCATCGCCACAAACGTCCATGCCCCCTGCACACCCGTGTCCTTCAAGTAAGCCTCCGTCTGTCCCGTCCCTCCCTCATGACTGATCCATTCCGGCCGATTCCCCAACCGTTTGAGCCGCTCCAACGCCGATCCCCGGTCCGCTCCCGGATACGGCCACTTCTCAATCACTCCGTCAAAATGACTGTGGCAAACGAACGCCCGCCATAGCCCCGCCATCTCCTCATCATGCAGCCCGATGTAATGGCAACCGATGCTCCCCCGCGAAAATCCCGCCAGCACCACTCGCTCCGGATCACCCCCAAACTGCGCGCACACCTCCGCCACCGTCGCGCTCAAATAGCGCTTGGTCTCCTCGACATCCCCCCACCACTTCTCCGCGTTCCGCTTGGCCCCATCCCCCGCCACCTCCACAAAAGGCGCGCTCACCCAGATCATCCCGCGCCCTCCGCTCATCCCATAACCCAGCCGGCACCCCGCCACCGATCCGTCGCAAATATCCCCAAACTTGTTCTTGTAGCCCCCGTTCCCCGCCAACTCCACCACCACCGGCCACTTCGACGTCCGCTTCCACTCCGGCGGCAACCACAGCGCATGATGCACCTCCGTCTCCTCCCATCCCGTCGTCACCGCCCGCACCCTTTTACCCGCCTCAGGACCGTCCATCACCATGACAGGCACCTCCAAATCCGCCGCCACCGAAGTCACATCCGGGAGCTCTTGGCCCACCAGCATCGTCTGCAAAAAACAGAGCCCCAGCAGCCACCCCGAAAGACACTTCATCATCATCCCCCAGACTACCACGTTCTCACCCCATCCTCCAAGCCCCACCCTTCCCCGACAAAAATTTCCACCTTCCAGAAACATTTTCCTTTACGAATGCCTCCAAAAGGCACAAAAGTGTTCTCAAGAACATCTATTCTGGATCGTTTTTGTCTCATTCACCCTATTCTATCCCTCACACCATGGCTCGATCCCCCTCCAAAGACAGTGACTCCGGCGCTCAAAAACTCGCCGATGCCCGCGCCCGCAACCTCGACCTCGCTATCCAGCAGATCCAAAAAGACTTCGGCGAAGGCGCCATCCTCCGCATGGGCGACGACAAAATCGTCGACGTCTCCGTCATCCCCACCGGAAACCTCCTCATCGACCAGGCCCTCGGAGTCGGCGGTTTCCCCCGGGGCCGGATTGTCGAA
>CANETF010000230.1 GCA_947440575.1 Verrucomicrobiaceae bacterium | reverse complement strand
TTGACCATGACACGGCTCATGGTGGCAAACCGATCGGCCGATTGAGACTCACCCCCTGCAAAAAGGAGAGCAACGAGGAGAGAAAGGGCGGCGATTCGAAGGGTTCCAAGGAGCGATTTCATTTGGCGAACAGCGGGGTGAAGGGTTTGAGTCTCAATTCTGGGGCACTGTATCATTTTTCATAATTTCTGTCAAGATGGAACTGTAATTTTAATAATGAGTGTGTTTTCCATTTATTGTTAGGGGTTCCTAATGGTTTGGATTCACGAAATGCGATCTCATGGCCCGCTCGGTCGGTGCTTGACGCGGGGCGTCGGCCACGGCATCGGACGACGCCGCACTTGAGCGTGCGTGCGCCGCGTTTCTTTATTCTTCATGTCTGGCTTCATCCTCGGAATCGATCTCGGCACCACAAACTCCCTGGTCGGAGTGGTCGACAGCGGCTTTCCGATCCTGCTGGCGGATGCTGCCGGGGAGCGGCTAACCCCGTCGGCAGTGCACGTCGCAGCGGATGGGACCTTGACGGTGGGTTCGGCGGCGTTGCGGCGCCGGGTGCTTGAGCCAGGACGGACGATCACCTCGGTCAAACGCTTGGTTGGGCATCGGGCTGGCGAGGCTGGGTGGGAGCCGCCTTATGATTTGAAGGCCATGGGGCTGACGCCAGTGGAGGTTTCGGCAGCGATTTTGCGGCACTTGAAGGCGGTGGCAGAAAGCGCTCTGGAGCAGGAGGTGACGCGGGCAGTGATCACGGTTCCAGCGTTTTTTAACGATGCCCAAAGGGCCGCGACCCGAGAGGCGGGCGAACGGGCCGGGCTCACGGTGGAACGCATTTTGAGCGAGCCGACAGCGGCGGCGTTGGCTTATGGTTTGGACAAGTTGGAGGGGCGGCGGCGCATTGCAGTCTATGATTTGGGGGGCGGGACGTTCGATGTGTCCGTGCTGGAACTTCGAGAAGGGGTCTTTGAGGTGCTCGCGACTGCGGGTGACACCCGGTTGGGCGGCGATGATTTGGACCGGGCCCTCGCGGTGGCCATTTGGACAAAAGCCGCTCCCGAGGGTGCTCCAGACTGGGAGAACCTCGAAGTAGGCCAGCGGGTGCGTTTGATCGAAGCGGCTGAGGGGGTGAAGAAGGCACTGTCGAGTCAGGCCGTTGCCCGGGTTGAATTGCCGTTTTTTCTGGAGGCCTGGAGTCTGGCGGTGGACGTGACACGGGCGGAACTGGATGCCCTGGCGCGGCCGTGGGTGGAGTCGACGCGGAAACACTGTCTGCGGGCACTCAGTGATGCGGGTCTGAAGCCTGCGGAGTTGGACGAGGTGGTGCTGGTGGGTGGCAGCACGCGGATGCCGTTGGTGCGCGAACGGGTGGCGGAATGGTTTGGCCGGGAACCTTGCACCTCGCAGCATCCAGACGAGGCGATTGCCCTGGGGGCGGTGATTCAGGGTGGTGTGCTTTCGGGTTCGCTCAGGCAAGTGCTGCTTCTGGATGTGACTCCGTTGTCGCTTGGCATCGAGACCTTCGGCGGACTGATGAACGTGATCATTCCGCGCAATTCGACGCTGCCCTGCAAGGCGGGCGAGCTTTTTACCAACGCGGTTTCCGGGCAGGCGAGCATGCTGATTCGCGTGCTGCAAGGGGAGCGGGAGTTGGCGAAGGACAATTGGGAGTTGGGTCGGGTGGAGGTGCCTTTTACGCCGGGTCCAAAAGGCAGTGCCCGCGTGGGCGTGCAGTTTGCCCTCAACGTGGACGGTCTACTGGAGGTGTTGGCGCGGAATACTGTGACAGGGGCCGATACCGTGCTGGCGATTCAGCGGACAGCCGTTGATGTGAACGATGAGGCGGTGGAAAAGATGATTTCCGAGTCGGTGGAATATGCGCTGGAGGACATGAGTGAGCGGCAATGGACGGAGGCCGCGCTCAAGGGGCGCGAATTGATCGAAGCAGTGAAGGCGGCGCTGGATCAGTTAGGGGAAGCTATCGCCTCGGAGGAAGCGGCGGCACTGCTGGCCCTAGCGGACAAAGTGGAGTTCGAACTCCAGACAACGAACCATGAAGTGGCGTCGTTGAAGGCAGCCAATCAGGCTTTAGACGATGCCACTCAGGAACTTGCGGTGCGACTCATCGAACAAGCCATGGAGGCGTCGCTGGCGCGGCGCGGACTGGCGGGCTAGTTGCCGGCATGCCGATTGGCAATCTGGGCAAACGCGCGAGTCAGGGCTTCGTTCAGTTCGTCCAGGGTGGCTTTTTCAAGTGCTGGATCGATTTCGTTGAGGGAACCCGACTGGGTGACGGGCTTGATCTCCACAGCTGTGGCCGTGCTGGCTTCGGCAGGCATCACGACTTCCGCCTGCGGAGGTTGCCAATGGCTGGTCGGTTCGCTCTCAAAGATGACCTCAGCATTCACAAAGGGGACTTCTTCGATGACGCTTTCGGGAGCCGGAGGGGGAGTTGGTGTCGCGCGCGGAACTGCGTTGAGAGGGGCGAAAAGGCTTTCCAAAGTGAGTTCACCCATCGGTTTCACGGCAGGTTGAAGCGGGGCGGGCGCAGGGGTTGGCGCCGGAGTCGGGGCGCTTTGCTCAGCCCACTGGCTGGTTTCCATGGCCGCATCATGCAGAGCGCTGCGGACTTCCTGCAACTGCAGCATTTGGTGCTCGAGATTTCGAATCAACAGATCCCGTGTCTGCAGCAGGTTATCAGTGGCCGCGTCCAGACGCATGGAGATGGATTCCAGTCGGGTTTGAACGGACTCGGCGAGGGAAAGAGTAGAAGATGACATGGCTGAATGATCACGAATATATTATGGCCTTTATAGAAAATCAATAAAAATGTACTTTTCGACTCTTCTAAAGGTGTTAATAGCCTGTGCCGAAGCTGTTAAAAAGGCGGTTGCGTGCTGCGCTGAAACGCTCTTATCGTCGAGTTCATGAAGTCCTTTGTTAAAAGTCTACTGTCCGCTCGTGCCGAATTAGTCGCTGAATTCGCCAAAGTCGCCGCCCAACTCGAACAGCGGCTCGGTCACCTGGATGCCCTGCTTCAAGAGAACGATATTGACACATCCAGCCTGCCAGGCGTGGCCAATCCGGGCAAGGCTGCCGGCAAAAAACGCGGTCGCAAGCCGGGCGCGGTCAAGGCACCGGGCGAGGTGAAAGCACCCAAGGCCAAAAAGGGACGCAAGGTGCGCGGTAAGCCCGGCTTCAATGTGACGGGTGCGGTGCGGGAAGTCGTCGCGGGCATCAAAACGCCTTTTAACATCGCCACGCTGCGTGATGAATTTGAACAACGCCATCCCGGTGTGCTGGCCACGCTGAATCGCGTGACGCTCAGCTTGGCCATGCAAAGCCTGGGTCGCAAAGGCGAAGTGACGACCAAGAAAGACCCGAACGGAAAGGGCAACCTGTTCGCCAAGACGAGCAAGCTGAAGATCTGATCGGCATCGAACACGCCAACCATTCACCTGGCCGGGCCGTTTCACGACGCCCGGCCTTTTTTGGGGTTCAATCGCGGTCTGGAAAGGTGAAGTCGCGCTGCTTTTCGGGGCGCAGTTTGGATCGACCGCCAGCACGGCGGCGGAAGGGTTCGAAGACGAGGTCGGAGCCGTCGACTTTCATTTGGTAGACCATTTGAAGGAGTTTGCCGAGACGGCCTTTGGGCCAACCGGCTTTGTTGGCGAACCAGGCGAGGTATTCGGCGGGCAGATCGTAGATGGGAAGACCCTCAGGGGGAAAATGGGTGGGGCCGAACTTGCCAAAAGGCATGTGGGTTCGGCCGATGGCGTCGAGGTCGGCGCGCATGGCTTCCTGCAACGTCGGCTCACTGCCTGCGGGTTGAGGAAGTTGATCGGGCATGGGGGAAACACTAGCGGCAGAGTAGGCGCACTTCCAGCGCGGATCATTGACCCGAGGGTCACGCTCGCTATGGTCCAGCCATGCCGATAAGCGTGCCGGATTTGTTCTCTGTGACGGCCGCTGTGTGTTTTGGGGTGGTGCTACCGTGGGCGCAGCGGGTGGATGCCGGGTCGCCTGCTTTGCTTCGAACCCTGGCCCTGTGGGGATTGCCTTTTCTGGTGTTGGCGGCGAGTTGGGAGCGGGGACCGATGGCGGCAGTGCTGGCGATGCCGGCGATGGTGTATGCGATTTGGCTGTTCGCTTATGGTGCGGGGCGTTTTCTTGCGAATGCTGGGGAGTCGCCGGCGGTGAGTTGGTTGGAGGCGCTGTCTTCGAGTGGTCCGCTGGTAGCGGCGACGGCTTGGGTGTGGTCTCGCTACAACAGTGAGTTCGTGGGGTTTCCTGAGCCTTTGGCGACTCTGACGGTGGTGCATTTTTCAATCACGTTTGGAGTTCTGCCAGCGGCGCTGGTGGCCTGGACGCGGGCGATGCCTGAGCATTCCAGTCGGCGTGTTCAACATGGGGCACTTTGGATTTACACGCTTTCGGCACCGCTGACGGCGCTATGCTTTGCGTTGCGGACAGAGGTGATGCGGCCCGGGGCAGTGGAGGCGATTTGTGCGGTGGCTTTTGCTATCGGGTTCATTGTTTGGTGGGCCGGGATTGGTTCGACTCGGGCGCGCTGGGCGGGATTGCCGTTGGTGATGGGCTTTGGCTTGGGCGCGGGTTACACGGTGACACAGCATCTGGGTTGGCCGTATTTGAGCATTCCACAAATGTTTGGGATTCACGGCGCACTGAACTTGTTCGGGTCGGTGGCGCTGACGGCTTGGGCTCCGGTGCGGGCAGTATTGCCGGGTGCTCCAGCTCCTGAGGCGCGGTTTCCGGTCGTCATGGGAGAAGCGGAATCGGCTCTGTTTGTGGACAAGCATCGGCGGGATTTGGGACCTTGGTCTGAAGCGGCGTTTGGGCGCATGAAGGAGGCGCTGCTGGGGTATCGATTCTATCCGGCAAAGACCATGGTGCGGAGGACGCAGTTTGAGGAGGAAGGCAGGGCCGTGCGAGTGGGAGATCGCATCGGCATGGGACTGTTGCTGCCCAACTTGCCTGGATTACCACCGATTTGTTTGCCGGCGGTAGTGGAGGTGCATGAGTTGTTCGATGGCGCGGAAGCGACTCGTTTGGGGTATCGAACGACAACGTTTCATTATGGCCGGGGCCAATGGATGGCGGAGGTGAGTCGGCAGGAAGATCGGTTGGTGTTGGAAGTGCGCGCTCACGTGCGGCCAAGCCGCTGGTTTGTGTGGCTGGGCCTGCCGGTGTATCGGCGGTTTCAGCTGGGTGCGTTTCGGGCTGGGTGCGCGAATTTGCAGGCGTTGATTTGAGCCAGTAAGCTATTTCATCAGGGCTTCGATTTCATCAGCCTCGATGGGGATGTCTGCCATGAGGTCGGTGTTGCCATTTTCGCCAATGATGATGTCGTTTTCGAGGCGGATGCCGAGGCCTTCTTCGCGAATGTAGATACCGGGTTCGACGGTGAACACCATGCCTGCTTGGATGGGTTGCCAAGCCGGTGGGACATCATGGACGTCGATGCCGAGATGGTGGGAGGTGCCATGCATGAAGTACTTTTTGTACAGCGGCTTTTCGGGATCCTGATCGGCAACAGCTTTGGGGTCGATGAGGCCGAGCCGAATCAATTCGTCATTCATGAGTTCGCCGACTTTTTCCTGATACTCACGAATGATGACGCCGGGCTTGAGCATGTCGCAACAGGCGCGGAAGACACGCAAGACGGCGTTGTAAACATCACGCTGACGGTCGGTGTAGCGGCCGTTGACAGGAATGCTGCGGGTGAGGTCGGCGTTGTAGTTGGCGTATTTGGCTGCGACGTCGAGGAGAAGTACTTGGCCGTCTTCGCAGCGGCAGTGGTTCGTGACGTAATGCAGGACGCAGGCATTCGGCCCACTGGCAATGATGGGAGTGTAAGCGAAGCCGCCAGAGCGCTGGCGGATGAATTCGTGAGCGAGTTCGGCTTCGACTTCGTACTCGTGGACACCGGGACGGACGAATTTTAACAAACGCATGAAGCCGTCCCGAGTGATGCGACAGGCTTCCTGGAGGAGCGCGATTTCGTGGGGGCTCTTAATGCCACGCAATGGGTAAAGCACGGGCGAGAGGCGCTCATAACGGTGCAGAGGATACTCATGCTGGCAGCGGCGGGCGAAGCGGAGTTCACGTGTTTCGACCGCGATGCTGGCGCGGGGGTGCTCATTGCCATTGAGGAAAACGACGGAGGCTTGGCACATCAGCTGGCGGAAGAGGATCTCGAACTCGGAGGTCCAGACGATTTTTTGAATGCCGGAGCGTTCGCGCGCTTGGGCTTGGGTGAGTTTGTCGCCCTCCCAGATGGCGATCAGTTCGGAAGTCTCACGGACACAAAGGATTTCCCGTTGTTTGGGATCTGGGGCATCAGGGAAAAGGATGAGGACGGTTTCTTCCTGGTCGATGCCACTCAGGTAGTAGAGGTCGCTGTTCTGAGCAAAGCCGAGCGTGCCGTCGGCATTGGTGGGCATGATGTCATTGGCATGCAGAATGACGAGTGCACCGGGCGGCAGGGCGGCGGCGAGGCGGCGACGGTTTTCAATGAAGAGTTCGGCGGGAGCAGGTTGATAGCGCACGGGGAGTAGTCGGTAAGTTTCGACAGGATTAACAGGACTGCGCCAGATTAACAGGATTTTGATGGGCAAATTTTGAAACCCCTAATGAAGCCAGCAGGCTATTGAGCCGGTCTTTTGACGGGGGCCGGATGGCGGTCGGCTTCGAGCCATTTCTCGAGCGCATCGCGAAAACGCTCCATGGGCAAGGCAAAGGTGGTGATGCGATCGGCGCGGGCGATGTTCACGGCGATGGCGCGTCCTTGCAGATCGAAGACGGGGCCGCCCATGTCGTGCGGGAAAAGGGGGAGATCGTGCTGGAGGATTTCGGGGAAATCGTCGGTGCGGATGGAGATGCCGCCGTTGGCATAGTCGTCACCTTCCCAGTTGGCAACGATTCGGGAGCGGCTGGCGAGACGCACGCG
>CANETF010000229.1 GCA_947440575.1 Verrucomicrobiaceae bacterium | reverse complement strand
GGGGGGGGGGGGGGGGGGGGGGGGGGGGGGGGGGGGGGGGGGTGGGGGGCCACCCACATGGGGGTGGGATGCGGGAGGCTGGGTGACCGCCTTTTTTGTGCGCTGGCGCATGGGCGGAACGATGCTCTGGTGCTGTCGCATGTCTGACGCACCCACTGACGACGAAGTTTTTGTCGACGCCACTTATCGCAAGGTGGCGTGGCGGTTGATGCCGCTGCTCTTTGTTTGCTACATTTTGGCGTATTTGGATCGGGTGAATGTGGGGTTTGCCAAGCTGGGGATGAAGGAGGAGGTGTGGTTTTCTGAGGCGGTGTTTGCCACTGGGTCGGGGATTTTCTTCGTGGGTTACTTTTTGTTCGAGGTGCCGGGGAATATCATCCTGCATCGTGTCGGAGCGCGGCGCTGGATTGCGCGGATCATGATCAGTTGGGGTTTGCTGTCTGCGTTGTGTGCGATGAGTTCTTCGGCGGCTTCGTTTTACACGCTGCGGTTTTTGCTGGGCATTGCGGAGGCGGGTTTCTTTCCCGGCATCATTTTGTACCTGACTTACTGGTTCCCGCGGCAACATCGGGCGCGCATGGTGGCGCTGTTTATGACGGCGATTACGATGGCGGGTGTGCTGGGGTCACCGCTGTCGGGTTGGTTACTGGAGGTGGCGGAAGGCTGGCAGGGCATGAAGGCGTGGCAATGGCTGTATGTGCTGGAGGGTTTGCCGAGTGTGCTGGTTGGCTGTGCGGTGCCGTTCTTGTTGACGGATCGGCCGGATCAAGCGGAGTGGTTGTCTGGGAAAGAGAAGCAGTTGTTGAAGGCTCGACTGGAGGAAGAGGAGAGGATGAAGGCGGCGTTGGGGCAGTCCAAGCATCGGGTGTTGGATGCGTTCAAGTCCGCGCAGGTCTGGCTTTTTTGCCTCATCTACTTTGGCATCATTGTGGGGCTCTACGGCGCTTCGTTTTGGCTGCCGCAAATCATTGAGAACACGTTCACGAAGGTGAAGTGGCAGGTGGGGTTGTATGCGGCCATCCCGTGGGCTTGTGCTGCCATTGGGATGGTGATGGTTGGCAGGCATTCGGACCGCACCGGGGAGCGGCGCTGGCATGTGGCGCTTTCGGCTCTGGCGGGAGCGACGGGATTTCTTGTCAGCGGGTTGCCGGGGTTGCCGGCCGTTTTGGTGATGCTGGCGCTGGCGTTGGCGGTGACGGGGGTGATGTCGGCGGTATCGTGTTTTTGGGCGTTGCCCACTGCGATCCTTTCGGGAAGTGCGGCGGCGGCAGGGATCGCGTGGATCAACTCGGTGGGGAATCTGGCGGGATACCTCAGTCCGGAGATGGTGGCCTGGTTGAAGGCGCGCTATGACATGAGCGCGGCGTTGAATGGGGTGGCGGTGATTTTGGTGATCAGTGCGGTGGTGGTGTTGATGAACCGAGGGGGAGCTACGGTAAAGCGATTGGAGGGGTGAGGGGAGTTAGAGAGGGTCGCGGGTGAGGGTGCCGTCGACCAGGCGCATGGCTCCGGTGGGGTTGGCGGTTTGGAGGGCGGGGGGGAGGTCGGTGTCGGGGAAGCTTTGGTAGGAGACGGGGCGGACGAAGCGGTAGATGCTGTCGGTGCCGATGGAGGTGAAGAAGCTGTGGGTGGCGGCGGGGTAGGGGCCGCCGTGGTGCATGGAGGGGCAGGGTTCGATGCCGGTGCCGAAGCCGTTGAAGATGATTCGGCCGACTTTGCGTTCGAGGACGCGGATGAGAGGGGCGAAGTCTTTGAGGTCCTGCTCGGTGCCGTGGAGGGCGGCGGTGAGCTGGCCTTCGAGGCTGTTGGCGAAGCGGAGGAGGGCGTCGAGGTCGGCGCACTCGGTGATGATGGAACAGGGGCCGAAGACTTCGCGCTGGAGTTCCTCGTTTTGTTCGACGACTTCGAGGGTGGTTTTGAAGATGCGGCAGGCTGCTTGGGAGGCGTTGTGGTCGGGTGCGGCCGTGGACTGGCCGATTTTTTGGAGGCCGCTGATGGTGTGCCAGACGGCGGTGCCGGCTTCGTAGGCTTCCGAGATGCCGCGATGGAGCATGCTGGAGGGAGGGACGTCTTTGACGAGGTCGCTGGTTTTGACGGTGAAGGTTTCGAGGTCCTGGCTTTTGAGGCCGAGGAGGATGGCGGGGTTGGTGCAGAACTGTCCGACGCCCATGTTGACGGAGGCGACATAGGCTTCGGCGATTTTTTCGGCGCGTTCTTTGAGGGCGCCGGGGAGGAGGAAGACGGGGTTGACGGAGCCCATCTCGGCGTAAACGGGGATGGGGTGAGGGCGTGCGTTGGCGGCGTCGAAGAGGGCGCGTCCGCCGCGCAGGGAGCCGGTGAAGGCGACGGCCTGGGTGAGGGGGTGTTTGGTGAGGGTGAGGCCGATGTCGTTGCCGCGTCCGTGGAGGAGGGAGAAGGCGCCGGAGGGGAGGCCGTGTTTGAGGAGGGCGGTGTAGACGGCGCGGGCGAGGAGTTCGCAGGTGCCGGGATGGGCGGGGTGGCCTTTGACGACGACGGGGCAACCGGCGGCGAGGGCGCAGACGGTGTCCGTGCCGACGACGCCGATGGCGAATGGGAAGTTGGAGGCGCCGAAGACGACGACGGGGCCGAGGGGGACGTGGACTTTGCGGACGTCGGGTTTGGGGACGGGTTGGCGGTCGGGCTGGGCGCGGTCGATGGAGGGTTGCAGCCAGGAGCCTTCGCGGAGGAGGTTGGCGAACATTTTGCACTGGTTCATGGCGCGGCCGCGCTCGCCGGTGAGGCGGGCCATGGGGAGGGCGGTTTCCTGGTGGGCGCGTTCGAGGAGGGCATCGCCGAGGGCGAGGATTTCTTCGGCGAGGGAGTCGAGGAAGGCGGCGCGGGTTTCGGGGGCGGCGAGGCGGAGGGCGTCGAAGGCGGCGTCAGCGGAGAGGAGGGCGTCGTTGGCCTGGTCGGCGGTAGCGTCGCCGTAGGAAGGGGAGAGCGGTTCGCCTTTGGCGGTGTGGGAGGCTTGGAAGAGGGGGCCAGTGGGGGTGATTTCGGCGCCTGCGATGAGATGGTGTCCGGTGAGTTGCATGGTGGGTGGGGAATTTTGGATTGCGGATTGCGGATTGCTGATTTTGAGGACGAGGACGAGGACGAGGACGAGGACGAGGACGAGGACGAGGACGAGGACGAATGGGTGGCTGGTTTAGGCCATCGGGTTGGAGAGGGTGCCGATGTTTTGGATGGTGATGTGGACGGTGTCGGTGGGGTGGAGGGTGAAGTTGTCGGGAGGGACGATGCCGGTGCCGGTCATGAGGAAGGCGCCGGTGGGGAAGGTGTTGTCGCGGTAGAGGAAGCCGGCGAGTTCGGAGGGGGTGCGTTTGAGTTGGGCGAGGGTGGTTTCGCCTTTGAAGACGGTGGTGCCGGCGCGGGTGATTTCGCAGGTGATGGTGGTTTCGGGGGGGAGGGGTTCTTTGCGGAGGAGGATGGCGGGACCGAGGGCGGCGCAGCGGGCGAAGCACTTGGCCTGAGGGAGGTAGAGGGGGTTCTCGCCTTCGATGTCGCGGCAGGAAAGGTCGTTGCCGCAGGTGACGCCGATGATTTCGCCACGGGCATTGATGGCGAGGGTGAGTTCGGGTTCGGGGACCATCCAGGTGGAGTCGGAGCGGAGGTGCATGGGGGTGCCGGGACCGACGGTGCGCTGGGGAGTGGCTTTGAAGAAGATTTCGGGGCGCTCGGCTTCGTAGACGCGGTCGTAGAAGGTGCCGCCACCGGCGTCTTTGCTTTCCTCCATGCGGGCGGTGCGGCTGCGGAAGTAGGTGACGCCCGCGGCCCAGACTTCCTGGGTGCCGATGGGGGCAAGGAGAGTTTCGGGAGAGGGGGCGGGGACGGCGGGGGTGGCGAGGGCGGCGGTGATGCGGGCGTCGAGATCGGGGGCGTTGAAGAGTTCGTCCCAGTCGGTGGCGGGGACGAGGTGGAAGGCGTTGTTTTGGGAGACGAGGATGCCGGTGGTGGTGCGGTGGAGGAGCATGGGGTTGGGAAGGAGGGATTGAGGGATTGAGGGAGGGGGAGAGTGGGGGTTAGGGTAGGCGGGGGGTGAGTGTGGTCAATGGGGGAGAGGGGGAATTGGGGTGGGGGTTGACGGGGCCGGCTGGCCTCGCTTCGCTCGGCTGCGGTAGGCGGGGATTATCGAGGACGAGGACGAGGACGAGGACGAGGACGATGAGGATGGGGGTTGCGGGGGAGGGGATGGGGGTGTCGATTGGGGGGTATGGATTCGGAGTTTATCAGGGTGCGCGGGGCGCGGCAGCACAATCTGCAGAATGTGGATGTGGATTTGCCGCGTGGGCGGTTGGTGGTGATGACGGGGGTGAGTGGGTCGGGGAAGAGTTCGCTGGCGTTTGACACGCTGTATGCGGAGGGGCAGCGGCGGTATGTGCAAAGCTTGTCGGCGTATGCGCGGCAGTTTTTGGATCAGATGGAGAAGCCGGATGTGGATTTCATTGAGGGGTTGAGTCCGGCGGTGGCGATCGAGCAGGTGCATTCGACGCCGAATCCGAGGTCGACGATTGCGACGGTGACGGAGATTTATGATTATCTGCGGGTGCTGTATGCGGTGGTGGGGGTGCCGCATGATCCGGTGACGGGGGAGGTATTAACTCGGAACACGTCGGAGGAGATCGGGCAGCGGGTGCTGGGGTTGAAGGAGGGGACGCGGGTGGTGGTGCTGGCGCCGGTGGTGGATGGGGAGTCGGGGGATTTGAAGGGGCTGTTTGAGAAGCTAAGGCGGCAGGGGTTTGTGCGGGTGCGGGTGGATGGGGAGATGCGGGAGTTGGAGGAGGAGGGATGGCGGCCGGCGCCGAGGGAGAGCCATGTGGTGGAGGTGGTGGTTGATCGGCTGGTGGTGCGGGGGGGGGTGCGGGCGAGGCTGATGGAGAGCATCGAGACGGCGCTGCGGTGGAACGAGCGGGAAATCCGGTTTTTGATCGGTGGTGGTGAGGGGGCGGAGGAGGTGATGGGGTTTACGACGGCGTATGCGAATGCGCGGACGGGGTATCTTTTGGAGAAGCTGACGCCGCAGCATTTTTCGTTCAACACGCATGTGGGGGCGTGCGGGACGTGTGAGGGGGTGGGGACGGTGATGGCGGCGGATCCGGGGTTGCTGGTGCCGGATGGGGCGAAGAGTTTGGCGGCTGGAGCGGTCAAGACTTGGTGGAGTCGGGTGCCGAAGATGAAGGCGCTGCATGAGGCGGGGGTGGCGGCGTTGGCGCGGCATTTTGCGGTGTCGATGGAGGTGCCGTTCAAGGAGTTGCCGGAGGATTTTAAGCGGGCGCTGTTTTATGGGACGGGGGAGAAGGCGATCTCGACGGGGTGGAAGACGGCGGAGAATCGGCGGAGTGTGGCGAAGCCGTATGAGGGGCTGGTGGTTGAGGCGGAGCGTTTGTATCTGAATGCGGAGAGTGAGGCGATGCGGGGGCAGGTGGGGCGATTTATGAATCCGAAGGTGTGTCCGGCGTGCGGGGGGAAGCGGTTGAGGCCGGAGGCGCTGGCGGTGAGGTTGAGTTCGGATTTTTTGATGGAGAAGGCAGAGGGCAAGCCAGCGGCTTGCCCCACGGGGGAGAGTGGGGTGGGCGAGCTAGCGGCTTGCGCTACGGGGGAGGGGCTTTCGATTGATGGGTTTTGCGGGTTGCCGATTGAGGTGGCGCTGGGGTGGATGAGGGGGCTGGTGTTGACGGATTTTCAGCGGGGGTATGTGGCGGATTTGTTGAAGGAGATCGTGAAGCGGCTGGCGTTTCTGGAGCAGGTGGGGCTGGGGTATCTGGCGTTGAATCGGGAGAGCGGGACGCTATCGGGCGGGGAGATGCAGCGGATCCGGCTGGCGACTCAGATTGGGGCGGGGCTGGCGGGGGTGTTGTATGTTTTGGATGAGCCGAGCATTGGGCTGCATCCGGTGGATACGGAGCGGTTGATCGGGACGCTGAAGCGGTTGCGGGATTTGGGGAACAGTGTGCTGGTGGTGGAGCATGACGAGGGGATCATGCGGGCGGCGGACTGGCTGGTGGAGCTGGGGCCGGGGGCGGGGGCGCACGGGGGGAAGATCGTGGCGGAGGGGAGTCCGGAGGCGGTGGCGGCGGATGAGGGGTCGCTGACGGGGGCGTATTTGAGCGGGCGGCTGCGGGTGGCGGTGGTGCGGGAGCGGAAGGTGCCGGCGGGACAGGGGAATTTGTTGGAGGGGGAGGGGGTGGAGGGGTGGTTGACGGTGAACGGGGCGCGGGAGAACAATTTGCGGGATGTGACAGTGGCGTTTCCGCTGGGGTGTTTCACGTGTGTGACGGGGCCGAGCGGGAGCGGGAAGTCGACACTGGTGGATGACATTTTGATGCGGGTGTTGAGGCGGCATTTTTATGGGGCGAAGGAGGAGCCGGGGGCGCATGAGAGTGTGACCGGGTTGGGGGGAATCGATAAGGTGGTGGTGATCGATCAGTCGCCGATTGGCAGGAGTCCGAGGTCGAATCCGGCGACGTTTACGGGGGTGTTCACGCCGATTCGGGAGTTGTATGCGAAGCTGCTGATGGCGCGGGTGCGGGGGTATGAGTCGGGGCGGTTTAGTTTCAACACGCCGGGTGGGAGGTGCGAGAAGTGTCAGGGGGACGGGCAGCTCAAGATTGACATGCATTTTTTGGCGGATGTCTATGTGACGTGTGATCAGTGCCAGGGGAAGCGCTACAACAGTGAGACGCTGGAGGTGACGTATAAGGGGCGGAGCATCGCGGAGGTGCTGGAGATGACGGTGGCGGAGGCGGCGCGGTTTTTTGAGAAGCATCCGATCATTGGTCCGAAGCTGCGGGCGCTGGAGGAGACGGGGCTGAGTTATGTGAAGCTGGGGCAGCCTGGGAACACGCTGTCAGGCGGGGAGGCGCAGCGGGTGAAGCTGGCGGCAGAGCTGGGGAAACGGTCGACGGGGCGGACGCTGTATGTGCTGGATGAGCCGACGACGGGGCTGCATTTTGCGGACATTCAGAAGCTGATGGAGGTGCTGATGCGGCTGCGGGATGAGGGGAACACGGTGATCGTGATCGAGCACAATTTGGATGTGATTCGGTGCGCGGACTGGTTAAT
>CANETF010000228.1 GCA_947440575.1 Verrucomicrobiaceae bacterium | reverse complement strand
TTGGAGGCACCTGATAGGCTTGAGCATTGGCTGCTCAAGGCTTCCTGCTCCTTGGGCGGCATCGTATAAGATGCAGCCACTGCGGACCCGAAAGCCTTGAGCAACCAAGCCTCTGCGCCTCTCAAGCACCTCGAACTTCGGAATTCAGGCTGAGTTTACTTGGACGCTTTGGCCTTGCCCTTGCCTTTTCCCTTCGGACCTTTGGCTTCGATGATTTGGGCGTCGGAGGGGATGGGGGAGTTGGCGAAGTCGATGACGCCGCCGTCCGGGAGTTTTTTGAGGAGGACGTCTTTGATTTGGACGGTCATGGCGGGGCCGCGGTGGATCTGGAAGGCGAGGAGGCCTTCGAGGGAGCGTTTGGCCTCTTCGAAGTCGAGGAGGTCGATAGTGACCTGGCCGTCGATTTTGTGGATGAGGTGATTGCCCTGGGCGATGATGGTGTATTCGTGCCACTCGGCGACGTTGACTTTGACGGGGTCGTGCTCGGAGGCGAGCCAGCGTTTGGCTTCGGGGTCGATGACAACGCCCTGGCCGTTCTGGCAGATGATGCCGCGGCCGCGCTCCTCATAAACCATGGCGTTGTTGGGGGCGGAGGGATGGACGTCGCACTGGTAGCCGCCGACGGACCATTTGCCGTTTTCGGGGAGTTCCTTGCTGCGGTATTGGATGCCGGTGTTGTTGCCGGTGACTTTGATTTTGGCGGTAAGTTCGAAGTTTTTGACGGGGCCACCGCGCCAGATGAGGAACTGGTTGTAGGCGAGCTGTTCAGGGCCGGTGGTTTTGCCGGTGATGCAGCCGTCTTCGACGGACCAGAGTTCGGGGTTGCCGTCCCAGCCGGTGAGGTCTTTGCCGTTGAAGAGGGGGACAAAGCTGTCCTGGGCGGGGAGGAGGGTGGTGGCGATGAGGGAGAGGAGGAGGCAGCGGATCATCATGGTGGTGGGTGGAGAGAAACGAGCGGCCTGGCGAAAGTTCTCAGCAAAGGGTGTGTCGGATTTGGCAAAGATACTTGGGGGTGGGTGGGTTTGGGCTTCGTTTCGAGAGTGGCAGGGCGATCAGACCCTGCCATGATGGACTAGACCGACTCTCGAAATGCTTGTCACCTTGCCCAGCGGCGGAGCGGCCTCATTGGCGGCGTCAGCCGCTTGCCCGCTATTGATTTAATAGCGGGCTGCGCGACTTTCTTGCGCCTGAAGCCACTGCGCTCGACGGATCAAAATGAGAATCATTTCGAGAACCGGTCTAACTTTCGGCGTCGGGCGCGGTTTTTGAAGGAGGTGATTCTCGATCCAATCACGGATGGCTGCCTTCATACATGACCCAGCCTTTGGAGGTGATCTCTTCGAGGAAGGTGTCGCCTTCGAGGAGGCGCTGGCGGAGGAGGTCGGGATCGCGAACGATGAAGTCGACGGGGAAGCCTGGCGTGATTTTCTCGTGGATCTTCTGGGTGGTTTGCATCCAGAAACGACGGGCTTTTTTCATGACCACGAGGACATCCACATCAGAGTCGGGAGAGGGAGTGCCATAGGCGTGAGACCCAAACAGCACGATCTGCTGCGGGCGGAACGCTTCCGCAATCGCATCACAGTAGCGCTGGATGTCCTGCAAGGATGGCATGGGGCGAGTTAACGTGCGGGAGGTTGAGAGCGCAAGGGAAGATCGGGGCTGCTGGAGCAACGACTCTTTGGCCAATCAAGATTTCAGCGGGTTCATCCATGCCAAGCCTGGAAATTTTCCAAAGTCCGTATCGCAGGACGCGATCGTGGCAGCATGTTCCTGCACAATGGCGGCCAAGTGCGCATCTGTGACAAGATTTGGGCCTGCGTTCACTGATAGGCAGGCAGCAGTGAAGTGAACGTGGTGGTCGATGCCTGGCTCCAGCACCACAACATTCGGGAGAGCCAGCCACTCCCGAACTTGATCGAGAGCCTCAGACAGGGAAAGTGGCTGAGACAGCACTTTGGGATTGATTGAAAGGCGAACGAATCCCAGAAGAGCAACCCATGGCATGCCAATCGGAGTTCCCGCATTAATCTCCGTCTCCAGCCATGAGCACACGAGTGGATGCTCTACCGCATCTGAATTGACCGCATAAACGAGCACGTTGACATCGACGACAAACATAGCCGACTAAAAGTCCTCTGGGATCTGTCCGAGCTTATGGGGGTCAAACCCCGATTGAAAAGGCCCCATGCTACGGGTCTTGATTCGATATGAACCAGTCACGGTCTGCGGCTGACTTCCGCTGCCTGTCTGGAAGCGTTGAATGAGCAGCCCCACGATCTGTTCGACCGTACGGGCGGCAGCCGGATCAGCATCGCGCAGGTAGTGATCAAGTCGTTCGGCAGTAGCGTTCATGGCAGGAGTTTAGCAAAAGAGCACCCTTCAGGCAAGGGTGCAGATTGGGCACTTGGTGTCACTTTGCTGGGGTAGAGGGGCCGGTGCCTTGGGGGTTGCGGGTGGTGGGTTTGGGTTGGGCGTGGGAGAGGGTGACGGTTTTGAATTGGGCGCCTTGGCCTTTGTTGATGAGGGCGACGATGCCTTTGGGGTCTTTGAAGCGGGGATAGGTGGCTTCGATGATGTGTTTGTCGATGGTGGCGCGGTAGTGGTCGCCGATGATTTCGATGGTGAGGGTGTGCCAGGTGTCGCGGTCGATGGGGGTTTTGAGTTCGGCGATTTTGGTGGACTTGGTGGTCTTGGAGATGCCGGACATGTGGGTGATCCAGATGGCGTCAGGAGTGATGTAGGTGCGGGCGAGGTGGTTGTTTGGGGCGATGGTGTCGCGGCAGCCGAAGGCGATCTGGGTGGCGGTGCCGAGGCGGAACTGGGCGGTGATGATGAGGTGTGTGGCGTCGAGGCGATAGGTGCAGGAGGAGTGATGGTGGTCGGACTCGAGTTCAGTGCCGTGGAGGGCGCCGTCTTTGACGGTCCATTCGCCGATGCCGGCCTGCCAGCCGTTGATGGGGCCTTTGCGTGTGGGTGGGGCGGGTTGGTCGAAGGGGGTGGCGATGATGAGGGTGGTGGGCTCTGCGATGGGGGCGACCGGGGGTTTGGCGGAGAGCGGGTGGAAGGCGAGGCTGAGAGTGATGAGGGGGAAGAGGAGGTTCATTGAATTGCGGATTTTGGATTGTGGAATGCCGATTTTGGAAGGCGCTGGCGCGCTGGAGATGGGAGAGGTGAAGGCTCTTTTATGAGTGTTGGGAGGGGACCTCATTGCTTCTGAAAGAGGTGGGAAAAAGGAACGAAGATGAGGGTGTTGTCTTTGGCGATGAGGCGGGTTCGGGTTTGGAGGGCGATGTAGCGGAGGACGTCGAGAAGAGGGATTTGGTGGAGTTCTAGTGAGATGGTGGGTGGGCTATTGTAGTTTGATACGGCGTTGGGAAGGGCGGTGAAGTTTGGGATGGTCTTTTTGGGGTTAGCGGCGGCTAGGAATTTGTGGAGATCGATGAGGGCGGAATCGAGTGAACAGGCATGGAGGGTGATGGTGGGGAGGATGATTTTTTGGGCCTGGAGGGCGATTTTGGGAAGGGGAGCTGGGGCAGGGTGTGCGCCTAGGAGGCGGAAGAGGAGGTCGAGGCGGATGGCGTCGGACGGTATGCAATCCAGGGATAGGGTGTTTGTGCGAGGGTCAATCGATGGGGGGTTGGCACCTTCTTGGATGCGAAAAGCGGGGTCGCAGTGCTTGAGCCACTTTTCGGGAGACTGAGCCTGGATTTGAGCGGCGAGCGGGGTTGGGAGGGTGTAGGCGTTTCTGAGGAGTTCCTCTGTGGGATACACGGTGGGTCGGATCAGAACCGCATGCCGCTGGAAAATGGGCAGGCAGCCGACGAGTTCCGAAATATACCTCAAGGCTTCAAGGGCAGGCACATCGGTCAGGTCAAGGGAAACGGATGCTTGTTGGTCTCTGATCTTGAAGTGGTCGACGACGTAGTTGGGAGCGTTGACCGATGCGTTCGTGTTGTGCAGGGCGTTTCGGAATGCGGCGAATGTTTGGTGGAGGTTGGCGTTATCGAGTTTGAAGGTAGGGAGGGTGGCGTCCAAACCGAAGAAACGGAGTTCAGGTTCGATGAGGAGGTGGAGTTCGAGGTTGGGGGCGGAGGAGGGCGTGGCTGAGATGACCCGAACAGAGTCGTAACTGAAGCGTGAGCAGGACAAAAAGAATGGCTCTAACGGGGTGGGTGGTGACGGGTTTGATTTGGATTTGATTTTGCCCTTAGGCTTCACTTGCTTGAAGATGGTGAGGGCGAGGTTTGCATCGCTGTGGATGAGGGTGAGATGAAGCGGGGTGATGTCGGCAGTGGTTCGGGCGGGTTTGAGGAGGGCGCTGCCAGGGGTGTCAGGTTCGAGGACGAGTTCGACTGGGTCAAAGAGGATGGCTTCCGGCAGTGCGCTGGCGGAGGTGAAGGTATCTTTGCTCCAGTGTTCGATTTGGGCAATCTGGCCGGGAGGTGGGGGATTGGGATTTTTTGATTTGGGCAGTAGCAGAGCTTGAATTTTGAAGTGCAGTTTTGCGGACTGGAGTTTGGTGAGATCGACCGGGGGCTCCTGGGCGATGAGGGGCGTAGCGATTTTTAGGGCCACGAGCAGGGCAATGGAGAGGAGCCGCATGGAAGAATGAAATTTGGTGTTACCGGGGAGTCGGCGGTGCGTTAGGTTAAGCGTGTGGCTAAATTCTTCCATAACGTTTGTGTCTTGTGATGCCTCCGGATTTCGATGTGCAGGAGTGCGTGCGGCGCGTGAGCGGCGGGGATTTGGTGGCGGCGGGGGAGTTGGTGGAGCATTTGCATCCGCTGGTGCGGCGGTGGGTGAGGAATCATTTGCCGCGGCGGGAGAGCGAGGAGGATTTGGTGCAGGAGGTGTTTTTGAAGTTGTTGCAGAAGGTGGTGAGTTATCAGGAGCGGGCGGGGGTGCCGTTCGAGCACTGGGTGAGCCGGTTGGCGGTGCGGACGTGTTTGGATGCGCTGCGGGCGGAGCGGTCGCGCCCGGAGTGGCGGATGGCGGATTTGGGCGATGGGGAGCGGGAGTGGCTGGACTATTTGATGCATCGGCAAATGGGGGAGCCGGAGGCGCGGGACGTGGAGGCGAAGGCGATTGTGACGCGGCTGATGGAGATGCTTTCGCCGCCGGACCGGCTGGTGCTGACTTTGCTGGATTTGGAGGAGCGGAGTACGCAGGAGATTGCGCAGATGACGGGGTGGTCGCGGCCGATGGTGAAGATGCGGGCGATGCGGGCGCGGCGGAAGTTGCGGGTGGTGGCGGAGCAACTGAAATTGAATCCAGAGTGACCTTTTTTTGAGATGATGAACGATGATTTTAATCAACGATGGAGCGGTGCGACGCGCGCGGCACGGCGGGTGCGTGAGGAGGCGGGTGAGCTTCCGTTTGGGTTGACGACGCGGGTGCTGGCGCGATTTGAGGCGGCACCGGTGGAGCCGTGGCTTGAGCTGATGACGGTGCTGGGGCTGCGGGCGGTGGTGACATCGGCGGTGTTGTTTTTGGGGTGTGCGGCGGTGATGGTCTGGCAGGTGGATGCGGTGCTGTTGGTGCCGGATTTGATTGAAGTGCCCCTGGTGACGGAGGTGTTTTTGCCATGAGGCTTTCGCGACGATTCAAGGTGGGGTGTTTGATGACGGTGGCGGCGTGTTTTTGCGTGGGGATTGGATTTGTGCTGGGGGTTTTGGCGCAGCAGACGTGGAAGAAGAAGACGGAGGAGCCGAAGATTGTGAAGTGGGCGGCGATGAAGCATTTGGAGAAGTTGAATCCGACGGAGGAGCAGAGGCGGGCGTTTGAGCCGAAGATTGATGCGGCGATTGTGGAGGTGGAGACGTTCAAGGCGGAGGCGATGCGGGGGGTGTGGGATCTCATTGACCGGGTGGCGGACGGGATTGATGCGGAACTGACGCCGGAGCAGAAGGTGAAGTGGGCGGAGATTCGGCCGAAGCGGCCGGAGTAGAGGGGTGCGCACGGAGGGCACGGAATGCACGGAGGGGAGGGGCGTTTGCGATTATGGCCCCTGCTCTTTCGTTGTGCTCTGATACGCTGAAGCGTGGACCATGCATGTTGGGAGATGGCACAGTGGGTTGGATTGGGGATTTGGTGAGGTTTGAGGGTTTTTGAGGTCGGTTGCGGTCTTCCGGTAGTGGGGGATCTGTTTGACGGGGCGGGTGCCTTGTGGAAACTTGGCCCTTTATGAAACCCGAAAAAAAAGCGCTGAATTCCCGAGGCGCGCCTCTGGTGGCGCCGAAGGTTATTCGCTTGAAGCCTTCCGTGACCGATTACGCGACCTTTGTGGCGACCACATCGAAGGTGATGGGGACGACCGGACCCGCCGCTCAAAAGACGAAGCCGAACAAGCGGTTGCTTGCGCTCGCCAACATGGGCTCCTAATTGCCGCTGCGGAGACGTGGGGCGGTTTTTGTGAGGGGAACGCGGATTTGCACTTCGGAACGGAGCATGTCGTCGAATCGGACGAGGAGTCTGCACGGATGGCCAAAATTACCGTTCCTCCCAAGTTCGGACTGATCCCCAAATTGGTCACGCATTCGGTGCCTAACTTGCGTGGGGAGCCGGGTGTTCGCCGGGCCATTGAGTTTGTGCCTGCAACACCCCTCGAATACTTGGATCGCTGGATTGCGGCCAATGATGTCTTTGGAGATGATGTGAGGCTAACCTCTGTGGTGCGATGGGCGGACGGGCAGGTTTCGTTTGCCATCAGCCAGCCTCAGTATGCGGGGGAACCTGCTACGGAGAGGGAGATCGACCGGTTTTTTGAGGCGGCTGGCTGGAGGCGAATTCTTGATGGTTCGCAGCATGTGCTGTTTTACAACTACGCGTTTCAGGTCCTCGCCATTGATGCCCTTCCGAGGAATTGCTATCTGAATGAAAACGGACTGCAACCCTTTGACGTGATCCTTTGTCATCCAGGCGAGGTAATGGAAGACTACCTGGGGCTTTACCCAGGAATTGGGAAGGTCTGAGGTGCGCGAAGCTTGGAAACCGGAAGTGAGGAAGCGTCAGAGGTGCTTTGAATCGAGGGATTGTTTTTTTGTTACCGGGGCGTGGGGGAGGCGTTTGGGAGGGTGAGATTATGCTTTTTTCTACTGTTATTGTTTGGTTGTTGGTGGCGGTGGGGTTTGTGGTGGC
>CANETF010000227.1 GCA_947440575.1 Verrucomicrobiaceae bacterium | reverse complement strand
CGTGGAGTGGACGAGACGGGTGCGCTCACGGCGGGGGACGTGAGGGACATGGGTGTCTCGGAAGCGGGTGTCATGGCTCAGTGATTGGCAAGAGCATCAAGGGTGCCAGTTTGGAAAAGTATTTGCGTGTGCAAATAAATGAGAGGAAGGAGGGGAATGCCAGGGACTAAGGGGTTTTTGTCGGGAAGAAATGCCAGCGGTGGGGGAGGCGGCTTTTTTTGCGTGGCGGTGATGAAGCTGGGAAGCGAAGTGTGGACACCTGTGTTGAAAGGGTCTTAGTGGGAGCGTTGCTTTTTTGATCATGGCATCCCGAACTTCACTTCCAATCGCTGGCGAGCCGGATTCGCATCAGGTGGCGTGGCGGGTTTTGCTGACGGCGCACTCGGTGCTGACGCGGCGGGTGGCGCAAGGGTTGGAGGCGGCGGGTGGCATCAGCTACGATGACTACGATGTGTTGCTGACGCTGAACGAGGCAGAGGGACGTCGGTTGCGGATGAGTGATCTGGCGCGGTTGACGCTGCTGAGTCACAGCGGGATCTCGCGGGCGGTGACGCGGCTGGAGAGCGAGGGGTTGCTGAAGCGAGAGCGGTGCGAGACGGATGGGCGCGGCTTTTTTGCGGTGCTGACCAAGCGCGGGCAGAAGGCGCTGAAGGCGGCATGGCCGCCGTATCGGGCGCTGGTGAAGGAGCACTTTTCGGGTGTGCTGAGCGCGGAGGAAGCGGAGCAACTGGCGGCGATGCTGCACCGGGTGATTGTGAGCGCGGCGGAAGAGGGCCCGTTTGGAGAGGCTTACCCGCAGCGGTTGACGGATGAGCCGAAAGATTAACCTCGGGTCAGTGCCCGACGGGAATCCTCATGCTCGAACGCGCTGGCCATGCGGTCGATCTCCGCTTTCCGCAGGCCGTGATTGCGCGCCACCACGCGCCATTCCGCAGTGGCCGTGGCGACTTCCCGAATGATGCGCCTGGCCTCCGGCAGGCTTAGCGCAAAGTACCCCGCTGCTTCCTCCACCAAATCCAACGAACAGGTGGCCTCGTCCGGGGTGATGCGGGTGGTCAGGATGCGTGCCTTCACGTCCGTGGGAACGGGATTGAGATCGTAGGCGGGCGACAACGTCCATCCCCTGGCATCATGGCGCAAAAAACCATGGTTGCGCAGATGATCATCCACATTGGACACCAGCACATGAAAGACCATCCGCCGAAACAATTGATGCGCATCCTGAGTGGCTTGCGCCCCCGCAGACGCCATGACCTCGACCATCTCCGGATAGCTTGCGCTTTCTCCGTCGAGCGCCCCCATCAGTGCCATTGCCGAAAGAAACGGAATGCGCCCGCCTTCCTTGCGATCAAACCTGCGCGAAAGAAGCACTGCCCGCCCCGCCACCTTCAGCAACTGATGCGGTGCCGTGGCGATGCCTGCATCGGTGGCCAAAGTCAATGCCACCGCCTCCCAAGTTTCGAGGCTATAGTCATCGCCTTCCTTGGGAAACTTGGCAATGGAGAGCCTGCCTTGGGCATCACGAACCGACGCCTTGGGCCGCGCCCCGCCCAATGAGGAACCCGGAGCGAACACCAGTTGAAGGTCCTCATCCGTATCCTCGTCGCGCAGGATCCGATGGGTGCTTTCCAGCAACCGACCGAGGTCGATCAATGCGGGAACACCTGTTGGTAGGGGAGCCACAAACGCCGTGCCACCCACCGGTCGAAAGCGCAAGGCACCCAAACGGGTTTCATCTGCCACACCAAGCACGTAATCACTTTCCATGAGGGTACGCACCGAGCGTCCTTCATGATTTGCCCGCCGGCGCTCGGCACGCTGCATCAAGCGGCGCCCCCAGGTGTCGGGTGCGGAATCGCCGATCGAGCCATGAACCGCCCGCCCGTCATCCGGAGCAAACCCGCCCCGGGTGAGCGGTAACGCAGGCTCCAGTTGAAAGCGATCTTTGGCTAAAAGCCAGCTCTCCGCATACTCGAACAGCAGCAACTCTTTTCCCCTTGCCCGCTGGCTTCGCACTCGCCCGATCAATCGACTGCCGGCATCTTCGCCTAGAAACAGCTCAAAATCAGCCATCGCCCCTAGGTTCTAAGGGTTGAGTCCGTTTCAGGCGGACACGCTTCGGCAGAGCCTCGGTAGCGAGGACTTGCCCGACGGGATCGCTGGTTAGAGCAGCGGACTCGGCCAAACCTTTCAGCAGGCCGAGTGAATTCAGCACCGCCGCGTAGATCCCCATGCTCACGGCCGGATCACCCGCCTCCACCCGTTGCAAGGTGGAGCGAGAGGTAAATGCACGATCTGCCAGCAAGGCCATCGGCAGTCCGCGTCGACGCCGCGCATCCCGAATATCAGCCCCAAGCTGACGCAGAGACCGTCTCACGGCGAGAGAGGGAGAGTGAGGTTGGGGCATCAGATAAAGTAGGCTTGGTGATCCCAAAAATCAATTTAATGTCGCAGGAAGGCTACTAATGGATCGGTAGTGGACCGGTTTCGGGGGTGCCGGGGAGGTCGGGGATTTGGGGGGTCCAGGGGAGTTGGTCGTCGAGCCAGCATTGGTCGAGGGGGGCGAAGGGGCTTGGGTCGTCAAAGGTGGAGGTGTTGACTTCGAAGAGGTGTGGGATGGCGGGATCGAAGAAGGTGAGCGGGGTGCCGCAATGGGAGCAGAAGGTGCGGTCGCGATCGGCGAAGTGGAGGAGCTTGGGCGGGGCGGTTTCCCAGACGAGGGTGCCGGTTGGGAAGAAGGTCCAGACGACGAAGGGTGCGCCGCTGGCGCGGCGGCAGTCGGCGCAGTGGCAGGCGGTGGTTTGCAGGGCGGGCGCGGTGAGGTGATAGCGGGTGGCGCCGCAGAGGCAGCCGCCAGTGAGAGAGGGAGAGTTCATGAGAGAATCTTGGGTTTTAATTGAAGCCGAGCTGTTGCCGGAGTTGTCGATCCTGATGAATGAGGTGATCGAGAGAGAGGCCGTTTTTGAAGGCGGTTTGGGCGAGCAGACTGCGAGGGAAAGTGTGGGAGATGACGTCGATGGGCACGATGATGTCATCGGTGATGCGGCTGTAGTTTTCGGGGTTGCAGTCGCCGACAAGAATGTCGTCGAGTGGCCGCCACCAGAAGGGTTTGTTGGTGTAGGGTGCCATCATCATTTCGTCGGGCAGGCGGAGGAATCCGGACTGCCAGAGGAAGCTGTTCACGTCGGTTTGAGAAGGACGGCCTTGGTCGGCTTCAGGTTGGGCGGTGATGAGTGATGGCACGCGGGCGTTGCGAAGGCCTTGCAGGGTGATGGCATCGCCAAAGACGGTGTTTTGGGTGCCGAGTCGCAGCAGGTATTCGGATGGGAGCGCCGGGCGCAAGTGCAGCTTGTGGCCGCGGTTGTCATTTTGCTGATCCACCACGTAACCGAACTGGTCATTGATGGTGAATTTGGAGACGTGGCTGTCGCCATCAAGGTGCCAGACTTGGTGCTCACCGCCGGATCCAATCGGCTCGCCTGGCGCGGTGTCCTCTTTCGCCTCACGACGGAGGATGACTAATTGGTCATCGAGAAGCCTCTCTCTTTTCTCGCGGCGATGCCAGCCGAAAGTTTCTGCTGGAGCTGAGCCGATGAGTTCTTGGGCGCACTCACGCGTGCGGCGAGCAGCTTCTTCGGATCGGTCACGAAGCGGCGGGTCGGCGGGCTGAAGGAGGGCGTCATAGGCTTGGGTGGAAGTCACCACGTGGCTAGGTTAAGGGCTGGAGAGGGGATGTCAATTCGGCAGACGCAGTGCGTGTCAGGCGGTGGGCGATTGGGAGAGGGCGGCGGGGCGGTCGTCGGTGGGCCAGGTTTGGCGGGTGCGGGCGGCGAGGTAGCGGTGGAAGAGCCAGACGGGCATTTCGAGATGGCTCAGGGGGCCGGGCTGGCTGGTGCGGGATTGCAGGCCGCGCTGGACGGCGGCGCAGACTTCCATGTCCTCGAGATGAAAGGCGATGAGCTTGGCGTATTCGCGCTTGAGGAGGTCGGGGAAATCGGGGCGGTCGCGGGTGCTGGCGGGGACGAGTAGATGGGTGGTGAGGCGAGCTTTGCCGGGGGCGATGGGATCAATGCGATACCAGGCCCAACTGTCTGGGGCGGTGAGCAGGAGGAAAAGCGGGTAGCCGATGATGATGTGCCAATGGGTCATGCCGGCTTCGGTGAGGCCGGTTTGGATGGGGAAGGTGGCGGTGGTGTCGCCGGTGTCGAGCGCGCTTTGGATGGAGGCGGCGTAGCGATCGGTGAAGGGCAAATGCGAGTGCAGGTAGCGGCGGCGTTCCTGCTCGGTCCAGTTGCGTTTGGCGGGCATGAGGGGCTGCAAGGTGCTGTGGTGGGCGCCGAGGTGGTGATAGGTTTCGGAGAAGTTTTCGACCATGACTTTCCAGTCGAAATCGCATTCCCAATCCTGCTCGCGGACGACGACCATTTGCTCCGGTTGCCAGGGGGCGAGGAAGTCGTTCAACTCGGTTAGATCGGGGGCGAGCGGTGGGGCGGTGGCGTCGAAGTTGACGAAGAGGAAGCCGTTCCAAAGGGTGGTGGCGAAGGTGCGCAGGCTGTGGTCGGCGCGGTCGAAGGCGCAGGTGTGCTGCATTTCCGGGCAGGCGACGAGGCGGCCATTGAGCTCGAAGCTCCAGGCGTGGTAGGGGCATTGCAAAAAGCGGGTGTGACCGTGCGACTCGGGCAGCGGGGCGCGGGCGGCGGTTTTGGTGAGACGGCCGCTCGTGTGTCCGGGCGGCAGGATGTCCATGGAGCGATGCGGGCAGACGCGGGAGAAGACGCGCGGGGTGCCATCGGTATCGCGAATGGCGACGAGGGGTTCGCCGAGGAGATCGATGGTGATGAAGTCGCCGGGTTCGGGGATTTGGGAGACGTGGGCGACGGGGAGCCAGTCGGCGGCGAAAACGTGCTGGCGTTCCCATTGATGGAACTCGGGGCTTTGGTAGAGCTCGCCGGGGAGGCTGCGGGCGTTGGGGAGTGGGACGTCGCAGACGGCGTGGAGTTGATCGAAGAGGCTCTGAAGCATGGCGGAAGGTTAGCCGGGTGGCTGGGTGCCGAGCCAGTCGGCGGGTGGGAGTGGAGGGAGCTCGGTGGTGGCGCGGAGGACGAGATCGGAGAGGGCGGTGACCATTTGCTGGAAGAGCTGAGCGCCTTCCTCGGCGGTGGCCTGGCTGGGGAAACCGGTGACGCCGTTGCGGCTGGTCTGGGAGACGGGGTGGGAGAAAACGGTGCCGGTGGTGCGGTCGGGATCGTCGGAGGAGGCGAGGCGGTCGCGGTGGACGAGGTCGGGGTGGAGATGGAGCATGAGGCTGGTCTCGGCACGATTGGCGTGGAGGTCCTCGGCGTCATCGGTGTAGGCGCGCCAGATGTCGGGGGTGAGCTGGAAGACGTGGCGGAGGCCGATTTGCAAGGTGCCGAGGTGGCGGAGGCGGATCTGATCGACAGCGACGCGAGCGGGGGCGTCATTGCCGAAGTGGGCGTTGATGAGAAGCAGTCGCTGCCAGCCGGTGGCGGCGGCCCAGGCGGCGAGGTCGTTGAGGGTGGCGATGAAGGTCTCGTGGCGGAGGGAGAAGGTGCCGGGCCATTTGGTGGTGTGACCTTGGGAGACGGTGTAGCGGAGGGCGCTCAGCACGGGGATACGAGTGGTGGCGGAGACGGCGTTGCAGACGGCTTCCGCGAGCAGGGTGTCCATGGCGACGGGGAGATGGGGGCCGTGCTGCTCGGTCGCGCCGAGAGGGAGGAGGAGCAGGCCGCCGTTGAGCTTTTGCAGTTCGGCGATGTCTGGCCAGGCGAGGTGCTCGAGGTGGAGGTGGGTGTCGCTTGGCGGGGGCATGAGGGTTAGTAGACTTGGTTGTGAGTCCCAGTGTCGAGAAGGATGACGGTGACAAAACCACCCTCTTCCCGGTAGATGACGCGGAGGTCGAATCCGGCGGAGAATGAGCGAAGGCCTTTCATTTTGCCTTTGAGGGCGTGATCGGCGAGCATGGGTTGAGCGCGGTCTGCGGCAAACTGTTGGATGGCATTATCGACAGCGGTTTGCTGACGTGCAGGGAGAGACCGATAGGCCTTGAGGAAGTGGCGATGAGCCTCAATTTTCATCGTCACCGGCTTCTTTCAGGTAGTGGATAAAGGCCTCCGCACTGTCGAACGGACCGACGCGATGGGCGGGGTCTTTGGATTCTTCCCAGGCTTTGAGAATGCGTGCCTCTGTTTCCGGCGAGAACTCCGGTTCGGCGCGGAGGCGGAAGGGGATGCTGCGGGTTTTGGCGACCTTCGTGAAAAAAAGGCGCACAGCGGTGGTGGCATCGATCCCGATTTCATTGAACACCTCTTCGGCTGCGTCTTTGAGTCGGCGATCCATACGGATTTGGAGTTTGGCGGAGGGGTTCATTGTCATCCATTGTCATCCAAATGCATTGCAAATGCAACCATTGTTGACTCCAGCTACCACAATCGGGCGTAGGTGTCGATTTCCCATTGGCTGACGCGTTGGTGGTATTGGCGCCATTCTTCGGTTTTGTAGGTGATGAATTCGCTGCGGAGTTCGGTGCCGAGGACTTGCTCGACGAGGGGATCGGCGGCGAAGGCTTTGACGGCTTCGTCGAGGGTGCGGGGGAGTTCGCAGATGCCGCGGGCGGTGAGTTGCTCGGGGGTGAGTTCGTAGAGGTTGTCTTCCTGCGGATTGCCAGGATCGAGTTTTTCGCGCACGCCTTCGAGACCGGCGGCGAGGACGAGGGCGGCGGCGAGGTAGGGATTGCATCCGGCATCGGCGTTGCGGCTTTCGCAGCGACCTCCAGCCATGGGGACACGGACGGAGTTGGTGCGGTTGTTGCGGCCGTAGCTGTTGAAGACGGGAGCCCAGGAGAAGTAGGACATGAGGCCGCGACGGACGAGGCGTTTGTAGGAATTGACGGTGGGAGCGAAGGCGGCGCAGAGGGCGGGGCCGTGGCGGAGGACGCCGGCGATGAAGTGGTAGGCAATGTCGCTGACGCCGAGGCCGCGCGGGTCTTCGGCATGGGGGCGTTTGAAGAGGTTGGCGCCGTTTTCGAGATCGAAGAGCGACATGTTGAAGTGGGCGCCGCTGCCAGTGCGGTTGTGGAAAGGCTTGGGCATGAAGGTGGCGAGCAGGCCTTCCTCGGCGGCGTAGTGCTTGGCCATGAGGCGGAAGAAGACGAAGCGGTCACACATGGTGAGGCCGTCGGCGTATTTGAAGTCGAACTCGAACTGGGAGTTGGCGTCTTCGTGATCGAGG
>CANETF010000226.1 GCA_947440575.1 Verrucomicrobiaceae bacterium | reverse complement strand
CCGCTCTGAGCGGGCTCTCGGGCGACAAAGTGCATGTGATTGTGTGGAAGGATGAGAAAGCGGTGGATGGCAAAGATGACGACATCTTTGATGAATTGATGGTGCAGCCGCTTCCCGCAGGGGAATTTCTTGAGCGGGACGAGATCTACAATGACCGTTGAAGATATCCATGCGCTTCATTGACTCGAACATTTGGCTTTATGCCATCGTCAAAGGCCCGGATGCCGGCAAGAGACAACGCGCTTTGAGTGCTTTGCAGGCTCCAGGGATTGTAGTGAGCACCCAGGTGGTGAACGAGGTCTGTTTTAATTTGATCCGGAAGTGGGGATTTGACTCCAAACAAATTCTCCGAGTGATTGAAGCGATGTATCGCCGGGCATTGGTCTTGCCGCTTGATGATGCTAGTATGAGGAAGGCGTGCGTGTTGAGGGACAGCTATTCGTTCGGGTTTTGGGACAGCCAGCTTGTCGCGTGCGCCATTCTGGGAGGGTGTGAGGTTCTTGAGTCTGAGGACATGCAGGATGGGCTTATTGTGGACGGGTCATTGGTGATTCGTAACATCCTGAAGTAGGGCGCTACTTTCGACCCAAGCGGCGGGTGAGGATGCTGAGGAATTCGCGGGCTTCTTCGACTTTGAGGAGGTGGGTGGCGGTGAAGTAGGCGATGGCGGCGGCGGTGATGGTGGTGCCGAGGGTGAGGAGCTTCAATGAGAGGCTGTAGGTGGACCAGGGGGCGAGGAGGGTGAGTTTGGCGGCGAGGCAGATGGCGGCCATGGCGAGGACGGCGAGGGCGAGTTTGATGAGGGCTTGGGCGAGGGCTCGGGTTTCCAGGCCGTGGGCGAATTTTCGCATGCAGAGGTAGAGGGTGGTGAAGTTGAGCATGAGGCCGAGGGCGGTGGCCCAGGCGAGGGCGGTGTGGCCCCATTCGAGGACAAAGACCGTGATGGAGTTCATGGTGGCGGTGAAGACGATGATGCCGAGGCTGACGGTCATGGGGATGAAGCGTCGGCCGATGGTGTAGAAGGCGGGTTGGACGACTTTGATGCAGGCGTAGAAGACGAGGCCGAAGGCGGCGGCCTGGAGGGGGCCGACGGTCTCGGTGACGTCGTGGGCGGTGAATTTGCCGCGCTCGAAGATGAGGGAAACGATTTCGCGGCCGAGCAGGGCCATGCCGATGGCGGAGGGGACGGTCAAAAAGAGGACGAGGCGGAGGCCTTTGGCGAGGGCGGTGCGGAAGGCGGGGGTCATGCCGTCGGTGGCGAGGCGGGAGAGCATGGGCAGGGTGACGGTGGCGACGGCGACGCCGAAGAGGCCGAGGGGGAGCTGCTGCAAGCGCTGGGCGATGCCGAGCCAGGTGAGGTTGGAGCCTTGACCGGGGGTGAAGGAGGCGAAGATGGAGTTCAGAAAGACGGCGACCTGGGTGCCGGAGGCGGCGATGACGGAGGGCCACATGAGGTGGAGGACATCGCGGACGCCTTGGTCTTTCCATTTGAAGTCGAGACCGAAGGTGAAGCCGACTTTGCGGAGGGAGGGGATTCGGACGGCGAGCTGTAAGACGCCGCCAATGAGGGTGCCGATGGCGAAGCCGGTGAGGCCTTTTTCGGTGACGGTCCAGGTTTCGCGGAAGGAGGGGTCGATGATCCAGGCGGCGAGCAGGCCGCCGAAGATGCAGCCGAGGTTGAAGAAGGCGGAAGCGACGGCGGGGATGAAGAAGACTTTTTTGGAGTTGAGCATGCCCATGACGAGGGCGGTGATGGAGACGATGGCGATGAAGGGGTACATCACCTGGGAAAGGTGGATGGTGAGTTCGGTGGCGCGTTCGAGGGTCCAGCCTTCGGGGAGGAGATTGCCTTCGGCTTGTTTCATGACCCAGCCGACATTGAGGAGACGGACGATGTAGGGGGCGAGGGCGACGCCGGCGGCGGCGACGATGGTCATGAAGCAGAGGGAGAGGGTGAGCATCTTGCGCGCGAGGATCCAGGCGGCCTCGTCGTTCTCGGTCTTCATCTTCTTGGAGAAGGTGGTGACGAAGGCGGTGGAGAGGGCGCCCTCGGCGAAGAGGTCGCGCAGCATGTTGGGGGTGCGGAAGGCGGCGGTGAAGAGGCCGTTGAAGAACGAGCCGAACATGCCAGTGAGGACCTGGTCGCGGATGAGGCCGAGGATGCGGCTGCAGAGGATGGCGAGGGAGACGAGGCCGGTGGTTTTGGCGCGCGGGCCGGATTCGGGGGTGGGGGAGGGGGAGGGCAAGCCAGCGGCTTGCTCCACGGGTGGGGGAGAGGGAGATTCGGGCAAGCCAGCGGCTTGCCCCACGGGGAGTGGTTCAGGTGTTTGGGACACGGGATTCGACGAAAGGGGTTTGGTATCCGGCTTTCGCCGGGTTTTTGATGATGTAGTTCGCGATGGACCAAAGAGCTTGTGGATCACGGACGATGTGGTCGTAGCTTTCGTTTTGCCAGAGCGGTCCACTACGGCCTAGGGCTTTGTTGATTTCGTGGGCGGTGTATGACTTCCAGGTGTGCAGCACTTTATCGATGTCATGGCCATCAAGTGGGCGAACAAGCACATGAACGTGATTTGGCATGACGACCCACGCGAGTAGATCATAGCGCTGGCCGTCGAAGTGATGGAGGCAGTCGGCGACGATTTTGGCGTGGGTTGGGTTTTGAAGAAGGCATTCGCCATAGCCGGAATCCAGCAACTCCTCCAGGTGTGGCGTGAAGGTGGGGTGATTGTCTTGGTCTGGTTGAGTCAGGGACCATTCGAGTTCGTGTCGCTTTTCAGCGGGGAGGGAATCGGCAAGGCGAAAGGTGATGAAGTAGGTGACGCCAGGCTGTCTCCAGTGGGGGAGAGATCGAGTTTTGTTGGTGATCTCAGTGCGTGGATTGAAGTAGCGGAGGGACTCGTAGAAGCTTGGGGAATGCGAGCCAGCGGCTCGCTCCACGGGTGGGGCGACCGGCTGGGTCGCGATCTCGGGCAAGCCAGCGGCTTGCCCCACGGGAGGGCGGGATAGAGAAGCGGGGCTGGTGGGTTTCTCCATGGGGAAGGAAGGCGAGCCAGTGGCTTGTTCCACGGGTGGGGCGACCGGCTGGGTCGCGATCTCGGGCAAGCCAGCGGCTTGCCCCACGGGAGGGCGGGATAGAGAAGCGGGGCTGGTGGGTTTCTCCATGGGGAAGGGAGGCAAGCCAGCGGCTTGCCCCACGGGTGGGGCTGTTAGAACTTCACGGCGGCGCGGCGGAGGCGGTCCATCATGGCGACGCCGACGCCGTGTTCGGCGAGGGGTTCGGCGATGATTTCGTCGACGCCGAGGTTGTCGAGGGCGCGGAGGATGTAGAAGAAGCGGACGGCGGCTTCGGGGAGTTTGCCTTTGCCGGGGCTGAGCATCATGACTTCGACCCAGTCGGTGAGGTTGATGTAGCCGTCTTTGGCTTCGCCGCGGTAGCTCATGAGGGCGTAGCGTTTGGCGGGGTCGGGGATGAAGTCGGAAGGGGATTCGAAGAGGCGGAGGGGGGTGCGAGGGGCGTAGTGGGAGGCGAGTTGGCCGGGGGCTTCAGTGGCTTCGTCGACGACACTGCGGGTGAGGGTTTTGACTTTGCCGTAGAGTTTGAGGTCTTCGGCGGTGACGGGTCCGGGACGCAGGATGGTGATGGTGGCTTTGGGGGAGCCGGGCTCGATTTTGATGATGGTGGATTCGAGGCCGTGCATGGTTGCGCCGGCGTCGATGATGAGGGGGATGCGTCCGTCGAGTTCGGCCTGGACGGCCGCGGCAGAGGTGGGGCTGATGCTGCCGAAGCGGTTGGCGCTGGGGGCGGCGATCGGGCGTCCGAGGCCTTGGGCGACTTTTTTGAAGAGGGAGTTGGCGCTGACGCGGACGGCGACGGTGGGGAGGCCGGCGGTGACGAGGTCGGGGACGATGTCCTTTTTGGGGAGGATGATGGTGAGGGGGCCGGGCCAGAAGCGGTCGGTGATTTTTTGGAGGACGGCGTTGATGTCCGGGGGAACGTCCGCGACCATGGCGAGGTCTTTTTTGTGCGGGAGATGGACGATGAGGGGGTCGAAGGTGGGGCGTTCTTTGGCTTCGAAGATTTTGGCGACGG
Organism: Verrucomicrobiaceae bacterium; assembly: GCA_947440575.1. Lineage (GTDB taxonomy): Bacteria > Verrucomicrobiota > Verrucomicrobiia > Verrucomicrobiales > Verrucomicrobiaceae > JAGRPD01. Next base: position 3,181 of record CANETF010000226.1, on the reverse strand, counting down.
CGGTGGGGTTGAGGGCGTCGGCGGCGAGGCCGTAGACGGTTTCGGTGGGGAGGGCGACGACTTCACCTGCCTGGAGGAGCCGGATGGATTCGGAGACGGCTTCTTTGGTGTCCGGGTGGGGGACGAATTCGGGGGTGATGACGCGGGTTTCCATGGGTAATGAGGGGTTCACGCGAGGCGGTCTTTTGGCCTGAAGTAGGTGATGGCAGCGTGCGGGTAATCGCGTAGCAGTTTGTCGCAGGTAAGCAATGTCAAACCGTGAGTTCGTGCTGTGGCGACGATGAGTTCGTCGGCGGGATCCCGATTGGGGAAATCGGGCAGGGAAGTGGCTTCCAGGATGACCTCTGGAGAGAGGGGAAGGATTTCGATGGAGGTGGGAAGGGCGTGTTTGATCCAATCGGTGATGGGAACGGAGAGGCGGAGTTTGCCGAGTTGGTGTTTCTTGGCGATCTCCCAGAGGCTGATGGCGCTAAGGCAAACTGTGGTTTGACCGGAAAGGAGGTCGCGGATGGCGTCGGGCAGGGCACTGGGGCGATCCACCGAGTAGAGCCAAGCGTTGGTGTCGAGGAGGAGGCTCACTTGCAGGCGTCCCACTTGAGGTCCAAGGGCTCATCAAAATCCTCTCCAAATTGAGCTAATCCTTTGGCGGCGCCCAGGATTGAGGGACCGGGCGGTGTGCTTTCAGGAACGAGTTTGGCCCAGGGTTTGCCGTTTTGGAAGAGGTGAATGATCTCCCCGGCGGCGAGCTTGGCGGACAGCTCGTCGAAGTGGGTTTGGAGATCGTCAACCGTGGCGGTGCTCATTGGGCAAAGGTGCGTTAGCGGTCCAGTTCTGTCAACCTAGGCGGCAGCGGGCTACTGGGTGGCGAATTTGGTGAGGAGGCCGCGGCGGCGGGTGAGGGTGAGCATGTAGAAGAAGACCATGCCGGCGGCGGTGAGGAAGATGAGGTTGAGGCCGGCGGCCCAGAAGAACTTGTCCCAGGCGAAGACGCCGGTTTTGAGGACTTCGCGCATGCCTTCGAAGACGTGGGTGGGGGGGAGGGCCCAGGAGATGGTTTGGACCCACTCGGGTTTGATGGCGCTGACGGGGTAGAAGACGGCGATGAAGGGCTGGATGAAGAAGGGGACAGCCCAGGCGAGGCTTTCGGCGGCCTGGCCCCAGCGGAGGATGAGGGCGGTGGAGATCATGCCGAGGGCCCAGCCGCTGACCATGAGGTTCATGAAGAAGGGGAGGAGGGCCCAGCCGAGGGTGAAGATGTTGAAGGAGTACATGAAGCCGGCGACGAGGCCGAGCACGGTGATGGTGACGAGGATGCGAAGGAAGCCGACGCAGAAGGTGGCGGCGAGGTATTCGACGGTGCGGACCGGGGCGACGAAGACGTTGAGGAGGTTGCGGGTCCAGACGTCCTCCAGGAAGGAGATGGCGACGCCCTGCTGGGCGCGGAAGATGACGTCCCAGAGGATCATGGCACCAAGGAGGAAGACGATGATGCGGGGGAAGTCGCCAGTGGTGTTTTCCTGAATGAAGAGGGTCAGGTAACCCCAGATGACGAGTTCAACGACGGGCCAGAAGATGAGCTCGACGAGCCGCATGGGGGAGCGGGTGTAGAGGAAGAGGTAGCGGAGGACGAGGGCTTGGATGACGGCGAGGCTCATGGTGCGACCTCCTCTTTTTTGGTGGTTTCGTCGACGATTTCGCCGTCGCGGGCGATTTTGATGAAGACGTCTTCGAGGGTGGAGCTGGAGGAGCGTTCGACGATGTCTTTGGGGGTGCCTTCCATGACGACTTTGCCTTTGTGGAGGAACATGAGGTGGTCGCAGACCTCCTCGATGTCTTTCATGTTGTGAGAGGTGTAAAGGATGCCGCAGTTGAGTTCGGAACGGATGCGGAGGACGATTTTGCGGACTTTGTCGGCGATGTCGGGGTCGAGAGAGGCGGTGGGTTCGTCGAGCAGGAGGAGCTCGGGTTTGTTGAGGAGGGCCTTGCAGAGGTTGACGCGGGTGGATTCGCCGGCGGAGAGCTGGCCGGTGACGCGCTTATGGAGGTGGGAGATCTCCATCATTTCGAGGAGCTCGGCGATGCGTTCTTTGGGTTTGGGGACGCGGTAGATTTTGGCGAAGACGAGGAGGTTCTGCCAGACGAGGAGGTTGGCGGGGAGGGCGGTGTAGGCGGAGGAGAAGTTGGCGCGGCGGAGGATTTCGATGCGATGGGCCTGCAGTTCCTTGCCGAAGGCGAAGAGGGCACCGGAGGTGGGGAGGGTGAGGCCGAGCATGCAGTTCATGGCGGTGGTCTTGCCGGCGCCGTTGGCCCCGAGGAGGCCGAGGACCTGGCCGCGGTGGAGCTTCAGGTTGAATGCGTCCAGAGCCTTGACGCCGTCGAACTCGCGGGTGAGGTCGCGGGCTTCGAGGATGACTTCACGGGGATCGGGGGTGGGCATGCGGGGGGTAGAGTGCGCGGGAAGGGGAGGTTTGCAAGGAAGGGCGGGGAGTTCTTGACACGAAAGGGGGTGGTGGTGGCGTTGGTTGTGGGGGGAGGCTGATGTTGGGGATTGACCTGTGAGGGTGGAACCTTGATCTTTTGTCTGCTTTTGCGCGTTTTATTCCTGATTATGAAATTTGCCTCTGTTTCTGCTGCGGTGTTGATGGCTGTCTCTTTGCCTTGGGGGGCGATGGGGCAACCGATTGATCTGTCCTCCTCGGTTTGGGATGGGGTGGTGAATATTGACGCATCGATGCAGGTGCCGGATTATCGGGAGCCGTGGAACGGGGGGCGGCCGACGGGGGGATCGGGGACGGGGTTTTTGATTGGGAAGAATCGGTTTTTGACGAATGCGCATGTGGTGAGCAATGCGACAAAGCTGGTGATTCGGTCATCGAACGATCCGGAGCCGCATCCGGCGCGGATTGTGTTCATTGCACATGACTGTGATTTGGCGATCCTGGAGGCGGTGGATGGGAAGCATTTTGAGCATTTGAAGCCGATGCAACTGGGGGGGATTCCGAAGCTGAATACGGAGGTGATTGCGGTGGGGTATCCGATTGGTGGGGACCGGATTTCGGTGACGCGGGGGGTGGTGAGCCGGATTGATTTCCGGCAATACAGCCACAGCGGGGTGGACAGTCATTTGTCGATCCAGGTGGATGCGGCGATCAATCCGGGGAATTCGGGGGGGCCGGTGATT
>CANETF010000225.1 GCA_947440575.1 Verrucomicrobiaceae bacterium | reverse complement strand
GATGAGTTTCGCTGGATGGCGGTGGCGATGGCGAAGAAGAAAATCACTAAGGGGGAGGTGGTCTTGATGGCGGACTTTGATTTGGCGGGCGAGGAGAGCGAGCAACTTGGGGGTGGGGCGAGCACGGAGTTTCCGGGGGAGTTCAGGCGATAGTCGAAGGAGGGGCGTAATCAGGTGACATGGGGCGCGCACGGGTCACGTCAGAAACTCAAGAGAGGCTGCATCCGCGTCTGAAGGCGTGGGTGAGGAAGGCGTTTGGGGGTGTGTTGACGGAGGCTCAGGAGTCGACTTTGCCGCATGTCTTTGCGGGTGAGTCGGTGTTGTTGTCGTCACCGACGGGGAGTGGGAAGACGCTGGCGGGATTTCTGGGGGTGCTGGATTTTTTGATTCGAGAGTGGGAGGCGGATCGGTTGGAGGGGGATCAGACGGTGGCGGTGTATGTTTCGCCATTGAGGGCGCTGACCTACGACATTCAAAAGAATTTGATGCGGCCTTTGAGGGAGATGGGGCTGGAGGAGGTGATTCGGGTGGGGATGCGAACGGGAGACACGACGGCGGGAGAACGTGCGAAGTTGCGGAAGAAGCCGCCGCATATCCTGCTAACGACGCCGGAGAGTCTGGCGATTCTTTTGCCGCAGGCGGGAGCGCGAGCGGGGTTGAAGGAGTGTCGATTTGTGATTGTGGATGAGTTGCATGCGTTGGCGGAGAACAAGCGGGGCGCGCATTTGGGGGTGACGCTGGAGAGGTTGGAGCGGTGGGTGGGACGGGGGTTGGTGCGGGTGGGGCTGTCGGCGACGGCGGCGCCGTTGGCCTTGCTTGGGGAGATGTTGGTGGGGGTGGGGCGGAGGTGTGAGGTGGTGGTGGCGCGAATGGAGCGGGATCGGCGGGTAGAGGTGTTGTCGCCTTTGAAGAAGGACCCGTATCCGTCTGCGGGCTACACGGCGCAGCGGGTGCTGGATGACATTGGGGGAATCGTTCAGCGGAAGCGGAGTGTGATCATTTTCTGCAATACGCGGAGTGCGACGGAGAGTTTGGCGCATCGGTTGAAGCGGGTGCTGCCGAAGTTGGCGGACAAGATTGAAGCGCATCATGCTTCGCTGGATCGGGAGGTGAGGTTGGGGGTGGAGGATCGGCTCAAAAATGGGGAATTGAGGGCGGTGGTGTGTTCGACGAGTCTGGAGTTGGGCGTGGACATCGGATCGGTGGACTGTGTGGTGATGATTTCGACACCGAAGGGGATCAGTCGGGCGTTGCAGCGGATCGGGCGGAGCGGGCATTCGATTCATCAGAGCAGTCATGGGGTGCTGGTGGCGACGAATGTGAATGATCTGATGGAATGTGTGGTGTGTGCGGAGATGACGCGGGCGATGCGATTGGATGAGGTGCGATTGATGGAGAAACCGCTGGATGTGCTGGCGCAGCATCTGGTGGGGATGGCGATGGAGGGCGGTTACACGATGGATGAGGCGTATGCGCTGGTGCGGAAGGCGAAGTGTTTTGAGGGGCTGGAACGGGCAGAGTTTGACCGGGTGGCGAGGTATTTGAGGGGGGGCGGGATGTCGCTAGAGAAGCAGTATGCGGAGCATTTCGGGAAGATCGTGGAGGTGGACGGGAAGCTGGCGGTGCCGTCGAAGAAGGTGGAGCGGGAGTATCTGGCGAATGTGGGGGTGATTCACACGGAGGGGATGGTGAATGTGTATTTGGGTAAGCGTCGGCTGGGGCAGGTGGAGGAGGGGTTCATGAAGCGATTGAAGACGGGGGATGTGTTTTTGCTGGCGGGGCGGATGGTGCGGCTGGTGGAGACGGGGGTGGGCGAGGCGAAGGTGGAGGAGGCGCGGTTGGCGCTGCCGACGGTGCCGGCTTGGAATGCGAACAAGATGCCTTTGGCGAGCGGGTTAGCGAGGGAGGTGCGAGAGCTGAGGTCTGAGTTGGCGAGGCGGATCGAGGCGGCGGAGAGTGGCGCAGAGGAGCGGGGACGGTTTGTGCGGCCGGTGCTGGAGGACGAGAAGAGGGAGGGGATTTTGGATTGGCTGGTTGAGCGTTTTGAGATCAGTGGGAGCAATGCTTTGGCGATCTTGAATCACTGCCTGCACCAGCTTCAGGTGTCGTGTTTGCCGACAGCGGAGCGGCTGGTGATTGAGCGTTATGTGGAGGCGCCGATGGGGCGGGAGGAGTCGGGGGACGGGCTGGTGCACTTCTTTTTTCATTCGCTTATTGGGCGGTCGGCGAATGATGCCTTGTCACGGATCGTGGCTTTGCGGGTGAAGCAGGCGGTGGGAGGGAATGCGATGGTGACGATTGATGATTACGGGTTTCTGCTGACGCTGAAGGCGTTTCAGGATTTGGCGGTGGAGGATTGGCGGGAGTTGTTTCGGGTGGAGAATGCGGAGGAGGATCTGCGTTCTGCGCTGGAGGATTCGGAGCTGGTGAAGTGGAATTTCAGAGGGGTGGCGCAAACCGGATTGATGGTGCCGAGGAACCGGCCCGGGCAGGAGCGGCGAGTGAAGCAATTGAGATGGAGTTCGGAGATCTTGTGGCGTGTGCTGATGGAGCATGAGCCGGATCATCCGCTGCTGTTGCAGGCGTATCGGGAAGCGACGCATGCGTTCCTGGATCTGCCACGGGCGATGGCTTTTTTATCGGGAGCGGAGACGCTGGAGTGGCGCTTTGTGGAGGTGCCGGTGGTGAGTCCGTTCGCGTTTGGGATTTACGCGAGCAAGATCAAGGAGGGGATGATGCTGGAGGATCCGGAAGAGGCTATTGAGCGTCTGTGGCGGGCGTTTCAGGAGAAGGTGGGGCGAGCAGAGCCTGGGTGATTTCCTCGGCGGATTGGGTGCGCATGTTGAGGAAGGTGATGCCGGAGTCGGGCAGGTCGGATCCGGCCTGTTTGAAGAGACCGCGGACGACTCGGGGGTAGCAGGCGATGATTTGGAGTCCGGAGGTGGCGGCTTTTTGGCTGAGTTCGGTGAGGCGGGGATCGCGATGGGCGGCGAATTCGCAGAGGTCGGAAACGGCTTCGAAGCTTTTGCCGCAGGCGGAGAGTTGCTCGAGGACAGCGTTTTTGACGCCATTGGGGACGACTTGGGCGTAGGCGCAGCGGCAGTAGAGGATCTGGGCGTTTTCAGACATGGGAGAAACGGAAGGGAGATGATGGAAAGGGAACGCAGAGATCGCAAGGGAGGTTTCGATCAATCGGCTGGTCGGGAAGGCGGGGGTTGACGGGATGGGGGGTGGGTTTCAGAGTGGGGGCTATGCGATTGGCGATTTGCAACGAGACTTACCAGGACAAGAGTTTTGACGAAGTGTGTCGGGATGTGGCTGAGTGCGGGTATGATGCCCTGGAGCTGGCGCCGTTTACGTTGAAGGAGGATCCGCGCGAATTGACGGAAGCGGATGCGTTGACGTTGAGTCGAACGGCGAGCAAGCACGGGTTGGATATTCTGGGGCTGCATTGGTTGCTGACGAAGCCGACCTGGTTTCACATCACGAGTCCGGATGCGCTGCAGCGGAAGGAGACGGTTAAGTTTGGACGGCATTTGGCGCGTTTTTGCGCGATGACGGGAGGGCGGATCATGGTGTGGGGGAGTCCGAAGGCGCGGAGTGTACAGCCGGAGTGGGATCGGGAGGAGTGCTGGAAGCGTGCGGTGGAAGCTGTGCGGGGGGTGGCTGAGGAAGCGGGGCGCTATGGGGTGACGATTGCGATGGAGCCGCTGGGGCGGAAGGAGACGAATTTCCTGAACACGGCGGCGGAAACGATTCGGTTTTGCGGGGCGGTGGATCATCCGTCGTGCAAACTGCATTTGGATGTGAAGGCGATGAGTGATGAGGAGACGGAGATACCGGAGATCATCCGAGCGAGCCGGGATTGGACGGTGCATTTTCATGCGAATGATCCGAATTTGCTGGGGCCGGGGATGGGGGAGGTGAAGTTTGAGCCGATCATTGCGGCGCTGAGGGAGACGGCGTATTCGGGTTATGCTTCGGTGGAGGTGTTTGATTACCGACCTGGAGCGGAGAAGATTGCGAGGGAGAGCATTGGCTATTTGAAGCGAATGCTGGCATAAGGAGATTGTATTTTTTTTGAGATGATTGTTCAAATTGCCACACTTTGCGATTCGGCGGCGGACTATGGCGGCAAGCTATGTGTGATGGGGTCGTTTGACACGCTTTGTGCGCGGGAGTTTCCGGTGGTGCATCCGCAGTGTTCTCTGGCGTTGCGGTTCACGTTTGATCATCATGAGGCGGGCAGGCATGGGTTTTCGGTCAGGTGTGTGGATCCGGAGGGCAATGAGGCGCTGCCGCCGTTTGATCCGGTGGTGGATGTGACGTTTCCGTCGGAGTTTGTGCCGTTTGTGACGCGGAATTTGGTTTTGAATTTGCAGCGGGTGAAGTTTGAGCGGCCGGGGATTTATGCGTGGGAGGTGAGGCACCACAATGCGGTGGTGATGCGTATTCCTCTGCGAGTCACTTTATTTGATGAAAGCCGCTCGGCGACGGGGCCGGCGGGTTGATGTTGAGTTCAGAAACAGTGATCCCCACATTCGATCATGGAAGAAGGACAAGAAATGACGACCATGGACACGCCAGCGTGTTCACAGATTCAGCAGCTATCGGTGTTTTTGGCGAATCGGGTGGGTTCGTTGATGTCGCTGGTGAAGCTATTGAGAGACTACCATATTGAGGTGTTGGGGCTTTCGGTTCAGGACTCGACGGAGTTGACGCTGGTTCGATTGGTGGTGACGGATCCGGAAGGAGCGCAGGCTTTGTTTATCGAGAAAGGGATTGCCCACACGACGGTGGATGTGGTGGTGGTTGAACTGGATGAAGGCGGGCGGGATTTGAATCACTGTTTGTCGGTGCTGCTAGCCGCGGAGGTGAACATTCATTTTCTTTATGCGCTGCTGGCGCGGCCTGGCAGGAATGCGGTGATGGTGGTGCAGTGTGACGATGGGGAGGTTTGCGCGACGTCGCTGCATGAGTCCGGGTTTCATGTGCTGGCGCAGGAGGATTTGAGTCGATAGAGCAGTTTAAGAAAAGCTTTAGCCACACCTTTGGGGCGGTGGAGGCGGATCTGGGCCGTCGTCAGCTTGGGACGTATGAACTCATATGCCCGCGCGCTGCCAACGGCCCATCTCCACCTCCGGTGCTCCCAAATCTACGGCCACATCTTTTCTTAAAATGCTCTAGCCTAGATTATTCATGAGTCATCTGCTGTAACCGCTGAAAAGCCCGAGTCTGCTACGTTGGGCTTGTTTTGAAAGGCATCGAGCATTTACCAATGCACTCAGCCTTTCAAAACAGCGCCCGCCTTGCAGCCTCAGGCTTTTGAGCGGTTTCGCGACGATGTTCATGAATAATCCAGGCTAGGCACAAAAAACGCCCGACGGCGCGGGGCCGGCGGGCGTTGTGGGAGACGAATCTGATTACTCGGCGACTTTGGCGCTTTTGATCAGGATGGCTTCGGCAGGGACGTTTTGGTGGGGGCCCTTGCTGGTGGTGGGGGCGGCGACGATGGCGTCGACGATGTCCATGCCAGCGGTGACTTTGCCGAAGACCGCGTAGCCGTAGCCATCGAAGCTGGGGTAGTCGAGGTTGGCGTTGTCATTGACGTTGATGAAGAACTGCGAGGTGGCGCTGTCGGGGACGTTGGTGCGCGCCATGGCGAGGGTTCCGCGGGTATTCTTGAGGCCGTTTTTGGACTCGTTTTGAATGGGCGCGTCGGTGGGTTTTTGGGCCATTTCAGCATCGAAGCCACCGCCTTGGACCATGAAGCCTGGGATGACGCGATGGAAAATCGTGCCGGCGTAGTGGCCTTTTTTGGCGTAGGCGACAAAGTTGGCGGTGCTGATGGGGGCTTTTTCGGCGTCGAGTTCGATTTCGATGTTACCCTTGGAGGTTTCGAGCGTGATTTTCACAGTGGTGGCTTTGGTTTCGGTTTTTGGGGCTTCGGTGGGTTTGGCTTCCTCCTTCTTTTTTTCTTCGGACCAAGAGGTTGAAGTGGTGGCGGAGAGGAGCACTCCAGCGAAGGCAATGTTGAGCAAGCGATGGATCATGGTGATATTCGGGTGTGGTTTTAAGGTTGGGATCTTCCCGGGGAGACAATGAGGAACGTAAAGGCTGATGGCAAGTCCCAACTTGCATGTTTGGCGGGGTGACTGCATGGTTTGACTCCCCCAAAAAACTCATGGCCTGCAAGATTGACCCTACGCTGCATCGAGAAAAGAAGCCGGACTGGATCCGAGTCAAACTGCCGCGCGATCCGGCTTTTTGGAGCACCAAGGGATTGATTTCAGATTTGAAGCTGCACACGGTTTGTGAGGAGGCGCAGTGTCCGAACCGGTGGGAGTGCTGGAGTCAGGGGACGGCGACGTTCATGATTGCGGGAGATCGGTGCACGCGTGCGTGTGGGTTTTGTGCGGTGAAGACAGCGAAGCCGTTTGCGCTGGAGGCGGATGAGCCGCAGCGGGTGGCGGAGGCGACGAAGCGTCTGGGGTTGAAGCATGTGGTGATCACGGCCGTGGCGCGTGATGATGTGGCGGATGGCGGGGCGGAACATTTTGCTCAGACGATTGAGGCGGTGCGGGCGGAGGTGGAGGGCATTGTGATCGAGATTTTGGTGCCGGACTTCAATGGGAAGGATGACGCGCTGATGAGCGTGATGAAGGCGCGACCGCATATCTTCAATCACAATCTGGAGACGGTGGAGCGGTTGACGCCGCTGGTTCGGTCACGGGCGAAATATGATCGGAGTTTGCACGTGTTGAAGCGGGCGAAGGAGATGGCGGCTGAGTTGGGGAATCGCTGTGCGACGAAGAGCGGGCTGATGCTGGGGCTGGGGGAGACGGAGACGGAGTTGTTTCAAGCGATGGATGATTTGTTGGAGCACGGGGTGACGGTGCTGACGCTGGGGCAGTATTTGCGGCCGTCGCCGCAGCATTTGCCGGTGGTGGAGTACGTTCATCCGGACACGTTTGAGAACTACAAGGAGATTGCGCGGAAGAAGGGTTTCCGGCATGTGGCGAGTGCGCCGCTGGTGAGGAGTTCGTATCATGCGGCGGACTTCAAGCCTGAGCTGGATGTGACTTAGACCGACTCTCGAAATGCTTGTCACCTTGCCCAGCGGCGGAGCGGCCTCATTGGCTGCGTCAACCGCTTGCCCGCTATTGATGGAATAGCGGGCTGCGCGACTTCCTTGCCACTGAGACCGCTGCGCTCGACGGATCAAAATGACACTCTTTTCGAGAAACGGTCTAGTCCCAATGCCGCTAAGCAAAAGGGGCAAGCAGTGGAAAAGAGTGCTGTACAAATGAACTTCTAGGTCAACTAGAAGAAGATGGCACGACCATCGAAAGCATTGACCAGAGG
>CANETF010000224.1 GCA_947440575.1 Verrucomicrobiaceae bacterium | reverse complement strand
ACGGTGGCGGTGCCGGAGAGGGTGACTAGGAAGGGGTTATTGGTGGGGTCGTTGCTGGTGAGGGAGAGGGTGGCGGAGCGGGCGCCGCCGGCGGTGGGGGCGAAGCGGACGACGAAGACGGAACTGGTGCCGGAGGGGATGGAGGGTGGGAGGGGGACGGGGATTTGGAAGTCGCCGGGATTGGCGCCGGCGAAGGCGAGGGCGAGGCCGGTGAGCGGGCCGGTGCCGCTGTTGCTGACGGTGAAGGTACGATCGATCGGGTCTTCGGCGACGGCAGCGGTGCCGAAGTGGAGGGAGGAGACGCCGCTGGTGAGGGTGGTGCCGACGGGTTGTTCGACGGTCATGTTGGGGGTGACCATGCCGATGCCGTAGAGGAAGATGTCGAAGGGATTTTCGTCGGGGTCGTTGCTGGCGACGCGGGCGATGGCGGTGAGTTCGCCGCTGATTTGCGGGCCGAACCGGAGGGTGAAGGTGGTGGATTGACCGGGGGTGAGGGTGGCTGTGGGGGGGACTTGGACAAGGTAGGCGCTGGCGTTGGTGCCTGAGAGGGTGACTTGGATGCCTGTGAGGTTGGCGGTGCCGGAGTTGGTGATGGAGAAGGTGCGATCGGCGAGGCCGGTGGTGATGGGGATGGAGCCGAAGTTGATCTGGCTGGCACCACCGGTGAGGGCCGTGCCGAGGGGTTGGTCGATGGCGATGTCGGGGGTGGGGAGGAGGCCGTTGCCGGAGAGGGTAACGAGGAAGGGGCTTTCGTCGGGGTCATTGCTGACGACGCGGAGGGTGGCGGTGCGGGTGCCGCCGGCGGTGGGGGCGAAGCGGACGACGAGGTTGGCGCTGGCATCCGAGGCGAGGGTGGAGGCGGGGACTTGTTGTAGGCTGAAGTCGGCGGCGTTGGGGCCGATGATGGTGGTGGTGATACCGGTGAGTGATTGGGTGCCGCGGCTGCGAACGAGGAAGGTGCGATCATCGGGTGTGCCGCCGACGAGGCTGCTGCTGAAGGTGACGGTGGCGAGGTTGTTGATGAGGGGGACGCCAGGGGGATATTCGACATTAACGTCAACGGCCTCCTGAACGAGGGCGGCACCGAAGACGAAGGCGGCACCTTTGTCGGGGGTGACGAGATCGGAGCGGCTCGCGCCGGCGATGACGCGGCCTTCGGAGGCGGCGATGCCGATGCCGAACTGATCATTGATGCCAGCGCTTGAGGAGATGAGGACGAGTTCCGGGCTGGTGGGGGTGGCGGAGCCGAGGTCGTAGACCCAGGCGGTGCCGGCGTCGGTGGCGGCGAGATCGTCGAGGTGGGCACCGACCGTGACGCGTTGTCCGTCGATGGTGACGGCGATGCCGAATTGGTCGTTGGCGGCGGGTTGGGGGTTGCTGAGGGTGCGGGTCGGAGTGGTTGGGGTGCCGCCGCTGAGGTTGTAAATGTAGGCGATGCCTGCGTCATTGGCGGCGGCGTCATCGAGGTTGGCGCCGACGGCGACGAGGGTGCCGGAGACGGAGATGGAGAAGCCGAATTGATCGCTGGCGGCAGGTGAGGGGTTGTTGAGGGTGAAGGCGGCTATTGTGGGAGTGGAGCCTTCGAGGTTGAAGGCGTAGGCGGCTCCGGCATCGGTGGCGCCGGTATCGTCGCCTGAAGCGCCGATGAGCACCCATCCCTGGCTGATGGCGACGGATTGACCGAAGAAATCCTGCATGACAGGCGAGGGATTTCGAAGGGTGCGAATGGGGGAGGTGGGCGTGGTGCCGTCGAGTTGGTAAACGTAGGCGCTGCCGGAGTTGGTGGCGAGGGCGTCATCGAGTCTCACGCCAACGACGAGGCGTGAGCCGGAGAGGGCGAGGGCACTGCCGAATTGGTCACTGGAAGCGGGTTCGGGGTTGTCGATCGTGATGACGGGGACGGAGGGGGTGGAGCTGGCGAGATTGTAGATGTAGACTTTGCCGATGTCATTGACGCTGCCGGAATCGGCGAAGGGAGCGCTGACGGCGACCCAGCCGCCTGAGATAGCGACGGCGTAACCGAATTCGTCACCGTTGGCTGGATTTGGATTGTTGAGGGAGACTGTGGGGGAGCCGGGGGAGGGGGAGGCGAGGTCGTAGACGTAGGCGCTGCCGGCATTGAGGGCACCGATGTCATCGAGGCGAGCGCCGACGACCATGCGGGTGGATGACATGGCGACGGCGCTACTGAAGAGGTCGCCGGAGGAGGGGCTGGAATGGTTGAGGAGTCGGACGGGGGTGCCCGGGGAGGGGCCGCCGAGGTTGTGTAGGGCGACGGCGCCGGTGTTGCCGACAACGGAGTCGTCGAAGGGGATGCCGACGGCGATCCAGTCGCTGTGGATGGCGACGCTGAGGCCGAGATTGTCGGCGGCGACGGGAGTGGTGCGGGCGAGATTGGCGAGGGGGAGCGTGGGTTGGCTGGCGTTGAGATCGAAGGCGTACGCGCGACCGGAGTTGTTGGCAGTGGTGTCATCGAAGGGGGTGCCGACGACGACGCTGGTGCCATGGATGGCGACGGCGTAACCAAACTGGTCGGAGGCGGCGGGGCCCGGGTTGTCGAGAACGAGGGAAGGGCTTGAGGGGATGCCGGAGGTGAAGTCGTAAACGTAGGCGCGGCCAGAGTTGGTGGCGGTGGCGTCATCGGAAGCGACGCCGACGATGAAGCGGGTGCCATGCAGGGAGACGGCGTTGCCGAAGGAATCGGCGTCGGCAGGGTGGGGGTTAATGAAGGTGGCGAGGGGAGTGGTGGGGGTGGAGGCGTTGAGGTCGTAGAGAGAGACCGAGCCGACGTTGTTGACACCGGAGGCGTCTTTTTGAGGCGTGCCGACGAGGAGGTAGCGTCCGTCGAGAGAGAGGGCCTGACCGAAGGCGTCGCCCGTGACGGGTGAAGGGTTGGCGAAGGTGTATTCGGGGAGTTGTGGGCTGGCACCGGCGAGGTTGAAGAGGTAGACCGATCCGGCGTTGGTGGCGCCGGCGTCGTCGAGGTTGGCGCCGATGGCGACGCGGGTTCCGGAGATGGCGACGGAGGAACCGAATTGGTCGGAGGCGGCTGGCAGGGGATTGCGGAGGATGTGGGTGGGCAGAGTGGGGGTGGAGCCTGCGAGGTCGTAGACGTAGGCGATGCCGGTGTTGGTGGCATCGGTGTCATCCTGGAAGGCGCCGACGACGACGCGGCTGCCTGAGAGGGCGACGGACATGCCGAACTGGTCGGAGACGCCTGGGGAGGGATTGCGGAGGACGAAGAGGAGATTGCCGGAGGCGGTGTCGAAGACTTTGACTGCGCCGGAGTCCTGGGCGCCGAGGTCGTCAAAGGGAGCGCCGGCGAGGGTGTAGGTGGGGCTGACGGCGACGCTGAGGCCCATGGCGGCGGACTCCTGGGCGGCGCCATCAGGGGGGGAAAGGAGTTGGAGGAGGCTGCCGGGTTGCTGCGCAGAAACGCTCAGGGCGACCAGGCACAACGCTGGGAGGCCGAGGTTTCGGAGCACGGGGAATGGAAACATGAGTGGGTGAGGCAAGCCGGGGACGGAAAAGTCTCGGTTTGTTGACTATTTTCACTATAATAATGATAATTGAGATAAATGCAAGGATTCTTACGGTGAGGGAAATGCAAAAACGGCAGCGGTGATGGCCGGGTGAGAGGAGAGGGAGACACGTTTCGGGGCGAACATGGAGTGCTGCACTTACTTGGTCGCTGACTTGATCGGTTGAGGCTTGGTTGTGACGATGAAATTGTCAGCTCAACGAACTGCTTTTAAGCTCAGGGACGTTTCGAAAAGGAAGGTGATATTTCGATTGGATTTCTTAAGTCTGTCTGCTTCACTTGGCGCGGTTGAGCCAGGCTTGGAACATGAGGATGTCCCAGAGGTAGAAGTGCCAGTTGCGGGTGCCGGATTGGTGTTCCTGCCATTTTTGGCGGCTGGGGGCGGGGTGTGAGTTCCGTTGCGTTTGAGTTGAGATTCGCTGTGGAGGTGTTCGGCTCAGTCGCGAACGGGGAGCAGGGGCATAGAGGGACAGACACTTCGTGCTGCGCCTCTTTTAGCGTGATGGACGCCTTGTTCGATCTGGGAGGAATCCGAAGGCGGAGAAGGAAGGGGGACACGCCTCGGAGAGTCGTGGTACCTTAAGCCGTGCTTTGACTTGGTCGGTGAGTTGGTCGGTAGCAAGTGGTCTATTTCGGTGGCCAGCGTGTGGCGAGGTGGTCGTCGTAGGTGTAGTCCACGAATGGTTTGCCGCCGTTTTCGAGCACCTTGGCTTGGTGGACGGGGGGAAGATCGGAGCTTTGATTGAGCCATGCTTTACCTGCTTCAGGTTCCAGCTTGAGCCAGTGGTGGGCGAGGTTTTTGGTGGCAGCGAGGCGTGCGGAGGGATCGGTGATGGAACTCAACCAGGGGAGAGCGTCGCGAGGGTTGTTGCGGGCCAGTTGAGTGACCATGCCGAGGGTGACCAGATCGCGATCCAGCGAGGCGGGTTGGAGCCGGAGCCAGGGGGATAAGGTAGGCAGGTTTTCTTTGCTCCAGGTGCGGCCAAGGGTGTTGAGTTGACTGTCTCGGCTCAGTGAGTCGGCGGTTTTGTTCAAAAGCTCCACGGCACGTGGATACTGACCCAGGCGAATCATGGTCTTGGCCATGTTGCGCGTGAAGTCATCCCTCTCTTTGCTTGCGGGCAGAAGTGACAAAAGGCGGTCCACCTCTTCGGGGGTGGCTTTTTCAGCGAAGTGTTGGCCGCTGGTGCTGTGGATCCAAGTCGGGTCGCCACGCTGGGCGGCATAGGCTGCAGCCGCGAAGGGTTCAGTCATGAACCAGATTTGCATCGCGTCCTTAAGAGCCTCCTTGCGAGTGGCGGGATCGGGCTCGAGTTCGATAGCGGTAAAGGCGGCTTTGCGGTCCTTAAACGTCCAAGCGGTGTAGGCCTCCAAAAGGGCGAGTCGGCGAGTCTCGGGGTCTTGGATTTTCCGGGCGGCGGATAGGGCAGCGCTGGTGTTGTTTTCGGCCCAAGATTCGATGATTTTGACCGTGATGCGGATGCGGGTTTCGCTATCGGTGAGGGAAGAAACGGCGGAGAGGGCCAGCGTGGGATCACGCAAGCCGGTGTTTTGAATCAGGGCGGCGGCGATTGCTTCTTTGTTTGGAACGTTGTCAGGCAGGGCTTTGACGCCTTGGAGGGCTGCTTGGAGGTCCATTGCAGCCCAGCTTTGAAACGCATGGCTCAGGATGTCGTCGCGGCGTTGATCGAGTGAGAGGGATTGAGCGGCGCCGATGGCTGCGGTGGGTTGGGTTTTCATCCACTCGCTGATGACGGCATACAGGCGCTGCCGGGAGAGTTCGGGTGGCTGAGCGAGTGCCCATTGCCAGGCCGCATTGGGATTTTGGCGTGTCCAGGCTTGGAGGGCTTTGAGCAGTTGGGTGGTGTTCGCTTTGCTCACAGGTTGGTTGGCGATCTCGGTCACAGTGGAGCGGAGATCGGCCTCGCTGAGGCTGTCCAAGTTAAGGGGGCTGGTGTCCGGAACTTTGGTGTCAACTGTAGTGGATGAGGCTGGTTTGGCAGTTGAACTGGCGAGGGCGCTTTCGGGAAGCGGGCTACCTTGGTTTCGGGGAGCGAGCCGATAGCCAAGGGCGGTGCCTACAGCTAATCCCAAGAGACCTGCTAACCATGCCGTGCGATTCACAGATCGATTTTGCGGTGTGTGGCTGGAGGAGTCAACTTTCGAGTGCTGCCTAGAGGTGGACGGCGTTTGCTAAAGGCTGGCTAGCGAGGCGCTGTGAAGAAGGCAGGCAAGAGAATGGACTATTTGGCGCGGTTGAGCCAGGCTTGGAACATGAGGATGTCCCAGAGGTAGAAGTGCCAGTTGCGGGTGCCGGAGAGGTGTTCCTGCCATTTTTGGCGGATGGGGGCGGGGTGGAAGTAGCCTTCTCGTTTGAGGCGGGATTCGCTGAGGAGGTCTTCGGCCCAGTCGCGGAGGGGGCCTCTTAACCAGACGTCGAGGGGGATGCCGAAGCCGCGTTTGGGGCGGTCGATGAGTTTTTGCGGGACGTGGCGGTAGAGGGCTTGGCGCATGAGCCATTTGCCCTGGTCGTTGCGGACTTTCATGGACGTGGGGATGGTCCAGGCGAATTCGATGAGGTGCTGATCGAGCAGGGGGATGCGGCCTTCCAGACTGACGCCCATGGCGGCGCGATCGACCTTTGTTAGGATGTCGCCGGGGAGGTAGGTTTCCATGTCGAGATGCATCATGCGATGGGTGAAGTCGGGGACTTCGGGCCAGCCGGTTTTGTCGGTGATGGCGGTGTCGCGATCCTGGCCGCCGATGACGATGTCGTGCGGGCGTTTCCAGTGCGACATGAGGTTCAGGTAGAGGGTCTCCATGCCGGGGGCGGCGACTACTTCGGCGAGCTTGTGGAGTTTGTCGCCGAAGGGGAGGTTGCGGAAGCGTTTGGGCATGAGGGGGCCGGCGGTGCTGGCGAGGGCGTTCAAGGTGCTGGCGGGCAGCAGGGTCATCATGGCGGCGAGGGCGCGGCGGGCGGGCTGGGGGAGCCAGGCGAATTGGTTCCAGAGTTTGCGGCCGATGTAGTAGCGTTCGTAGCCGCCGAAGAGTTCGTCGCCGGCGTCGCCACTGAGGGCGACGGTGACGTGCTGGCGGGCCATTTTGCAGACGAGGTAGGTGGGGATTTGGGAGTAGTCGGAGAAGGGTTCGTCGTAAAGGGCGGGGAGTTGGGGGATGACGTCGAGGGCGTCCTGGCCGGTGACGTACATTTCGGTGTGGTCGGTGCCGAGGTGTTTGGCGACGTCTTTGGCGAACTCGGCTTCGTTGTGTTCTTTTTCGTGGAAGCCGATGGTGAAGGTGCGGACGGGGCGGGTGCTTTGCGCCTGCATCAAAGCGACGATCAATGAGGAATCGACGCCGCCGGAGAGGAAGGCGCCGAGGGGCACGTCGGCGATCATGCGCTGGCCGATGGCATGTTTGAGGAGGGATTCGAAGCGGTCGATGGCTTCGGTGTCGGTGCCGGTGAAGGGGTTTTGAGTGCCGTGGGTGATGACGTTGCGAAGGGACCAGTAGTGGCGCGGGGTGGGGCGGTCAGTGGGGGCGCGGAGGGTGAGGAGGGTGGCGGGGGGGAGTTTGTGGAGGCCCTGGTAAATGCACCAGGGGTCGGGGATGTAGTTGAAGCGGAGGAGGGAGGTGAGGGAGGCGCGGTCGATGGTGGCGGTGAAGCCGGGGAAGTGATCGAGGCTTTTTAGTTCGGAGCAGAACACGAATTGGTCGCCGACCCAGCCGTAGTAGAGGGGTTTTTCGCCGAGGCGGTCGCGGCCGAGGGTGAGGGTGCGCTCTTGTTTGTCCCAGAGGGCGAAGGCGAACATGCCGTTGAAGCGCTGGGTGGCGGCGTCGATGCCCCACTGGACGAAGGCGGCGAGCATGATCTCGGT
>CANETF010000223.1 GCA_947440575.1 Verrucomicrobiaceae bacterium | reverse complement strand
CTGGCTCACCAGCCAAATCGCCCAAGCCCTCCACACCCAAACCCCCCTCCCCAAAACAACCCCACCCCCCAAGTAAACCCAATCCCAAAAGTCCGTCACGCCCCCCACACCTCACCTCAGAATCCTGTCAATCCTGTCCAAACTCGCCTCACATACCTCTCACCCCCCCGATTCCCCCACTCCATCAAAGCCCCCCGCACCCTCCCCCACTCCCCCTCCGAAAACCACCTCTCCATCACTTCGGTATACCGCGAAACCCCATCCTGCTTCCAAGCAACAAGCAAACCCTCGGCAATAGGAGCAATCTCCTCAACACTCGCTCTCGGTATCTCCACCCACTGCTTCCCTCCGACAGGCCCGCGCAACCTCTCCTCCGAAAGTTCCATCCATTTCGTCGGCTGCCTCCGTGCTCGCCAATCCCAGATCAACGCAAACACCAGGAATCCCACAAAAAGCCCATTCTTCCAGGTCAAGCCCTCGCGATAAAGACCCGATCCAAACCCTGCAAGAAACCAAACCGCACCCACCGCCAAATAAACCCTCCATCCCACCGACCGCACCTGCGGCACACGCAACATCTCAAATTTCCGCACCTCACTCATTCCCCCACCCTCCCAAAAAAGAAGCCCCCCCGCAAGCCCGCTCCCTCACACCAAATCCTGTTAATCCCAAAAAAATCCTGTCAATCCTGTCAAAATTCACCCCGCCCACGCCTCACCTCACCTCACCTCACCTCAAACTCTCCAGCGCCGCCAGCAAATCCGCAATCTCCATCGCCGTCAAACTCTGCATCAACCCCTCCGGCATCAACGAATTCGGCAACAGCTTCAACTCCTTCACCTCAGCCCTCCTTAAAGTGACCGATTGCCCAGTGGCCAGCTTCAACACCGTCTCGTCCTCCCCTTGCTTCACCGCAAAACCCACCTGTAAACTGCCATCCTTCAACTCAGCCGCATACGCCGCATACCCGTGCGCAATCTGACGCGACGGATGCAGCAGGCTTTCCAGCAACTGCGCCTTCGTCGCACGTGAACCCACCTTGGACAAGTCCGGCCCAAAATCTCTCCCTGTGCCATTCACAAAATGACACGCCAGACACGTCGCCAGCGACCCCGTCGGCGCCAGCATCGCCAACCCACGTTTCGCATCCCCCGTCAAACTCAAAAGCTGCGGCACATCCGGCGTCAGCCCGACAACTTTCCGCCGCTTCTCCGGCGGCAAGAATCGCTCAAAAAGCGGCGCAATGTTTGGGTCCGTTGAAGTCAGCGCACGGTCGATCAACTTCGCCTCCGGCTTGGCCAAAATTTGCAAGGCTTCCGAAACCGAATCCACCGCTCCCTCAGGCGCCTCCACTCGCATCGTCTCCCCCGTCGCAGACGTCCGCTTGCCCATCTCGCTGATCCACTGCCAAAGCAACTGGTAGCCACGCTCATCCACTTCATGAGATCCAATGATCGGCATCCGCCCGGCTCCCGTGCGGGCCACTCGAGCCAGCATCGCACTCCGCCACGGAGCACCCGGATCAATGAGCCGCGCGTCCGCCAAACCCATGTCTCCACGCAACGGCTTTTCACCAACCAGTTCCGTCTCCTCCAAGGGCAATTCAAGGTTCACCTTGATCGCCACCGACCCGCCGCCATTCTGTCGATGACAATGCGCGCAGTTCGCGTGCAACCAGGAGCGGGCACGCGCTTCAAGATCCCCTTCCGGATCCTCACTGGAAACCGTGCGTGACGCACTCATCTCAAAAAACACCTCATTCACCAATCCTAACCCCAACGCCGACTCGCGTGCCGGACGACCGCTGATCTGAGCGAGCTGCTGCGCCTGAAACCCCAGAGCAAAACCCGTCCACGGCGTGTGGCATCGACCACACTCGGCCCGCGCATGAAACCGATGCTGAATCACCTTCGACGCATTCGCCACAACGTGCGCCTCACCCTCCCCAGATCGCCCCCCAACCACCACCTCCACCTCACGCTCCTCCCCATTCACCCCAACCAACTCAGCATCCGTCTGATCGTCGTTCCATCGGTAACTGTAACCATTCCACGTCTCGCCATCAAAGTGCAGCACCTGCGTCTCAATGCGTCGACTGCTGGCCTCTGGCGTGCTCAACGTCTTCGCCAGCACCGCATCCTTCGGCCAAACCATTTTGCTGGCCTTCACGCTGCCATCCGGCTTTTTGCTGACACTGACTTCGATCTTCGTCTCGTCAGGTAAGGCAACAAATCTCCTCCCCACCAATCCGTCCTGCCACATCGGCTCCGTCACACTGAACTCATGCACGCCCGTCGCGGGAACTTGCCGTTTCACATCCGCAAACAGCCCCGTCTCGCTCAGCTTTCGCGGAAAACGCACCGGCGCGCCCACCGCCGGATTCCGCACCAACCGATGAAACGTGCTCGGCTTCCCCCAGTGCGCATAGACGATCTCGCCATCATCCAGCAGTCCAAAGGTGACGATCTTGTGCGGCGTGTCGGCGATCTCTTCATGCCGTGTGATCTTCGTTCCATCATGCCAAAGCGCCCAAATTTTGCCCGTCTCGTAGTCGCCATAAACATAGGCTCCATCAAGCTCTGGCAGAGCCTTGCCATGATAAACATAACCCCCCGTGATGCTCGCCGCCTCCGTGTGCGAATGAGACACCACCGGCGGCGTGATGGGTGCCACCGGATTGAGCAACTCCGGCTTCACCGTTTGCGTGGCCTCCATGGCACTCCAGCCATGATTCGTACCACGCCCAATCAAGTGAATCATCTCCCACAACTCCCAGCCCACATCACCGCACCACAAACGCCCTTTGGAATCAAAACTGATCTTCCACGGATTGCGAAGACCAAAAGCCCAAATCTCAGGGCGCACCCCCGCTTGGCCAACGAATGGATTGTCGGCTGGCACCGCATAGTTCAGCCCCGCATCACGCCGATCCACATCAATGCGCAGCACATTGCTGAGCAGGTCCGAGTTGTCCTGACCCGTGTTGCGCGGATCAGGCGGCGCTGGCACCTCGGCATCCCCCGTCGTGATGTACAGCATGCCATCCGGCCCGAACTGCAAATGCGCCCCATTGTGCCCGCCGCTCAACCACGAAAGCAGAGGCTCCTCACTCGCCGGATCAATCACCATCGGATCGATCGAACTCAGCCTGAAACGCGCAAGCTTCGTGCCATCCTCAACACCCGCACCCAAAGTATAAGTAAGGAACACCTCCTTCGTCTCCCGCCATTTCGGATGCAGCGCCAGCCCATACACGTGGTCCAGCTTCGCAGGCTTGGCCTTCAGATCGACCACAAGGTGCCTCTCCTCCTTGGAGTCATAATCCCGGCCGATGGACCACACCTTGCCCAAATTCTCCACCACCAGCACCCGCCCCGGCAGTCCCACGATCTCCAACGCTTCCGTGAAGCTGTGCTGTTTCCAAATCTCCTCCGCCACAAAAGGCTTCGCAGGTTCCGGCGACCCCTGAATCCGCGAACCCGTCCAAGGCTCACGAGCACCCAGCGACACCGCCGCAAGCACCAAAAATCCAAGAGATCGGAAAAACATCCTGTCCGTCTACCGGAAAGCCCCCACCAAGGCAACCCCGGAAGTACACCCCCAGAAGCCCACACCATCCCAAAAAAAGAAGCGGGCCCGCAAGCCCGCTTCTCACCATCAGAATCCTGTTAATCCTGAAAATCCCGTTAATCCTGTCAAATCACCCCGCATACCCCTCACCCACCGCCTTCCAGTTCACCACATTCCACCACGCCGCGATGTAATCCGGCCGCTTGTTCTGATACTTCAAATAATAAGCGTGCTCCCAAACATCCAGCCCCAGCAACGGCTTCCCAAGATCACTGTCCGGCACCACTCCCTTCATCAGCGGATTGTCCTGATTCGGAGTCGACACCACCGCCAGCTTGCCATCCGCCTTCTGAATCAACCACGCCCAGCCCGACCCAAAACGCTTCGTCCCCGCCTCGCCAAACACCTTCTTGAAATCATCGATGCTCCCAAACGTCGACTGAATCGCCTCCCCCAGCTTCCCTTCTGGACCCGCAGGACCACTGCCCGCAGGCGCCATCCAATTCCAGAACCACGAGTGATTCACATGCCCGCCCGCATTGTTCCGCACCAGCATCCGCGCCGCTTCCGGCACCGCGCTCAAATCCGACACCAACGCCACCGCATCCGTCTCCGCCACCGACGCCCCCGCCAAAGCCGCCTTCAAATTCGTGATGTAAGCCTGATGATGCTTCCCATGATGAATCCCCATCGTCATCGCATCAATGTGCGGCTCCAAAGCTTCCGGCGCATAAGGCAACACAGGCAACTCCAAACCCAAAGCCGCAGCCTCAGAACGGGATGGCGACAACACCGAACCCGCCACAGCAGCTCCGGTAACAGCAACAAAAGAACGACGATTCATGGTGAATTTAAAGAATAGGATACAGGGTTTTCAAACGACAGACGTGCATTGACGCCCAAACGCCTTTACGTTCATCACAACCAACGCACCCAGTCATTCTTTCATGCAGCCAGTTTTTGCGCCAGCCAATTACTTCCGCCACCTCGAAAAATCGGAAATCTTCCCCGACCCCTCCCGACCCCTCGAGATCGACCTCGGCTGCGGAGACGGCACCTTCACCGCCGCCATCGCCAGCATCCACCCCGAACGCGACTTCCTCGCCGTCGAGCGCCTCAAGGGCCGTGTCGAAAAAACCGCCCGCAAAGCCCTCGCCGCCCACTGCGCCAATGCCAAAGTCATGCGCCTCGAAAGCGCCTACACCGTCGCCTGGCTCCTCCCCTCCGCCGGCGTCTCCCGCCTCCACCTTCTCTGCCCCGACCCCTGGCCCAAAAAACGCCACCACAAACACCGCCTCATCAACAGCGAGGAATTCCTCTCCGGCCTCGAACGCATCCTCGAGCCCGGCACCGGCGAGTTCCTCCTCAAATCCGACCACGAAGAATACTTCCAAAACGCCATCGAAAACTTCGCCACCCGCCCCACCTTCGAACGCCTTCCCTGGCCCCCCGACGCCTTCCCCTACCCCCAAACCGACTTCGAAAAACACTGGCTCTCCCAAGGCAAATCGATCCACCAAGCCCGCTGGCGCCGCCTCCCCTAGCCTCAAACAGAGAACCGAGAACCGAGAACTGAAAACCGCGAACCGCGAAGCCCATGTCCCCCCCCGACCTCCTAATCACCCTCATCCCCGCCCTCGCCACCCTGGCCTTCACCGCCGGGGTCCTGCGCGCCGCCACCACCATGGCACCTCCCGGATGGTCCTACTGGCTCCCCGTCGTCTTCGCCGCCTGCTGCATCGCCCTCCCCATCCGCTACGGCCCCGGCTTCATCCCCGATGACACCACCCTCTACGGCTCCCCACGCGCTTTCGTCCTCGATATCCTCCTCCAAGGCTCCTTCACCGCCATCGCCGTCGGCCTCAGCCTGCGCGCTCTCCGGGTCAGCGACCAATCCGCCAAAATCGCCTGGCTCCTCCTCATCCTCTCCGTCGCCATCTGCTTCTTCATCCTCTCCTTCGAAACCCTCCAAATCCTCGAAGCCAAAAACGCCCCCGACTCCGTCAAATACTGACTCCCCTCAGACCGTCTTCCGCCCCAGCCTCAAGTCCACCCAGACCGCCAGCACCAGCACCGCCCCGCGCACCATCAGCTTCATCTCCGGCGCCACCGAAAGCAAGGTCATCCCATTCAGCAGCGTCGCCATGATCAGCGCGCCAAACAGCACCCCTGTCACGCTCCCGCGACCTCCCCTCAAACTCACTCCGCCGATCACACACGCCGCGATCGCGTCTAGTTCCATCAGCTCCCCCACCGTCGTCGTCGACGACCCCACATACGCCGTCTGCATCAACCCCGCCAGCGCCGTGATCGCCCCCATGATCCCAAACGCCCCGATCACCACCCGCTCCATCGGCACCCCCGACACCCGCGCCGCCTCTTCATTTCCCCCCACCGCATAAAGA
The DNA here is from genome assembly GCA_947440575.1 of Verrucomicrobiaceae bacterium. GTDB lineage: Bacteria > Verrucomicrobiota > Verrucomicrobiia > Verrucomicrobiales > Verrucomicrobiaceae > JAGRPD01. The sequence continues at coordinate 1,490 of CANETF010000223.1, read as the reverse complement.
TAACGCCCAAAAGCCGTGTGCTGCGTCAACAACGCCACCCCCAACGCCACCCCACCCAGCAACACTGCTGGCAACGGCACTCCCCGATATTGATTCGTCACCAAAACAAACAACCCCACCACCTGCGCCGTCACAAACAACCGCAAAAACAACATCTCCCCCGACTCCACCTCCAACCCATTCGCCACCCGCACCCGCCGCCCCCACCATTGCATCCCAATCCACCCCCCCATCACCACAATCGCCAGCCCCCACCCTGCCATCGCCGGCAAATAGTAAGTCGTCAGCAGCGAATACCCATTCACCGCCCCACCCGCCACCACCGGAATCGTTGAATTCTGAATCACCAGCCAAAACAACCCCTTAAACAGCAGCAATCCCCCCAGCGTCACAATGAACGCCGGCATCTTCTCCTTCACAATCAACGTCCCCATCGCCAGCCAAAGCCCCACCCCACCCAGCACCGCCACCCCCATCGCCACCGGCGCCGGCCACCCCTGCTGAATCACCAACACCGCCGCCACCCCACCCAGCAAACCCACTCCACTCCCCACCGAAAGATCCACATGCCCCGGCAATAAAATCACCAGCATCCCCAACGCCAAAATCGCCGTGATCGACACCTCCGTCATCAATAACGAAAGATTCCTCGCTCCCAAAAACTTCGCGTCCAACACCGCAAACACCACCCCAATGCCCAGCAAAGCCAGCACATTGGAAAACTCACGCCAAGATCGATTCTGCATAGCCATCAACGCTTCAATTCGCTTCCCCCCATCGCCGCCTCCATCAACCGCTCCTGCGTCGCATCCACCCGCGCAAACTCACCCCCCACACGTCCCTCGTGCAGCATCAAAATCCGGTCACTCATCCCAATCAACTCCGGCAACTCACTCGACACCAAAATCACAGCCTTCCCCTCCGCCGTCAGTCGATTCACCAGCTCGTAAATCTCCAGCTTCGCCCCCACATCAATCCCCCGCGTCGGCTCATCCAGCAGCACCACCTTCGGCCCCGTCATCAACACCTTCCCCAGCACCACCTTCTGCTGATTGCCTCCCGACAACTTCCCCACCACCGACTCCAATCCTGTCGCCTTCACTCGAAGCGCCGAAAACAGTCCTTCATTGCTCCGCCGCTCCGCCTGCCGATCCACAAACCCCCACCTCGAAAACTGCCGCAACGACGCCAGCGACAAATTAAACCCGATCTCCTGTTCCAAAATCAGCCCATACCTCCGCCGATCCTCACTCACCAGCCCCATCCCAAGTCGCAGCAACTCATGCGGCCCCGCCGTCCCCGTATCCACCCCCAACAACTTCACCGTCCCCGCCCGGCGCCTGCCCCAACACCCAAACAAATGCATCAGCAATTCCGTTCGCCCCGCTCCCATCAACCCGCCAATCCCCAGCACCTCCCCCGCTCGCAAAGAAAAACCAATCCCCTCCAGCTCCATCTCACTCCCCTCCTCACCCCCGGCCGCTAACCCT
>CANETF010000222.1 GCA_947440575.1 Verrucomicrobiaceae bacterium | reverse complement strand
GCGGGAGCGGTTTTGTCTTCCTCCTTTTCCATTTGTGATTTTGGCTTTATGGGTGGGAATGCCTTCTCCTGAATTTCATCCGCGCGATCCTTTGCATGGGATTACTTTGGAGCGTTTGTTGACGCAGTTGGTGGAGAAGCATGGGTGGGAGGAGATGGGGCGGCGGATTCGGATTCGGTGTTTTGAGTTTGATCCGTCGATCAAGTCGAGTCTGACGTTTTTGCGCAAGACGCCTTGGGCGCGGCAGAAGGTGGAGGCGTGGTACATTGCGGAGTTTGCGAAGCGGTGAGCGGGGTGCTCTTGGAGGAGAGGTTTTGACCAAGATTGGTGGTGTATTGAGGTGAAGGGCGGGCTAGCTTGGGGGCCTTATTGGCGGATATGAAAAAAGCCCAAGTTACCCAGGACAAAGTCGCGCGGGCGGAGCGGTCGCATGACATTTTGAACCAGATGCGGAGGAATCCGATGGAGGCGATTTTCCGGCCGAGGGTGGTGGCGTTGATCGGGGCGAGTGAGCGCGAGCACAGTGTGGGGGCGGCTTTGGCGCGGAATCTGGGGTCGTTCGGAGGGAAGGTGTTTTGGGTGAATCCATTTCAGAAGACGGTGATGGGACGGGAGGTTTTTTCGTCGATCCTGAAGGTGCCGGAGCGGGTGGATTTGGCGGTGATCGCGACGCCGGCGGGGGCGGTTTTGGGTGCGGTGAAAGAGTGTGTCGAGGCGGGGGTGACAGCGGCGATTATTGTGTCGGCCGGGTTCAAGGAGATCGGGGAAGCGGGAGTGGCGCTGGAGCGGGAGGTGATGCGGGAGGCGGCCCGGGGAGGGATGCGGATTGTGGGGCCGAATTGCCTGGGGGTGATGTCGCCGCATGTGAAGTTGAACGCGACGTTTGCGGCGCATGAGGCGGCGCCTGGGAGGGTGGCGTTCATCAGTCAGAGCGGGGCGTTGTGCAGTGCGATCTTGGATTGGAGTCGCCGGGATCAGGTGGGGTTCAGTGCGTTTGTTTCGATCGGGTCGATGTCGGATGTGGGATGGGGGGATTTGATTGACTGGCTGGGGGATGATCCGATGACGCAGAGCATTTTGATTTACATGGAGTCGATCGGGGATCCGCGGGCGTTTTTGTCGGCGGCGCGGGAGGTGGCGCTGACGAAACCGGTGATTGTGATCAAGGTGGGAAGAACGGAGGAGGCGGCGCGGGCGGCGGCATCGCACACGGGGGCGCTGACGGGGAGTGACGCGGTGTTGGAGGCGGCGTTTCGGCGGGCGGGGGTGTTGCGTGTGGAGACGATTGGGGAGTTGTTTGACATGGCGGAAGTGCTGAGCAAGCAGCCGCGTCCCAAGGGGCCGAGGTTGTCGATTGTGACGAATGCGGGTGGGCCGGGAGCGCTGGCGACGGATTGGCTGGTGAGCAGTGGCGGGGTGTTGGCGGAGTTGTCTGAGGCGACGAAGGCGTTGCTGGATGGGGCGCTGCCGCCGATGTGGAGTCATGGGAATCCGATTGATGTGCTGGGGGATGCGGGGGCGGAGTCGTATGAAGTGGCGGTGCGGGCGGCGATCGAGGATGAGGGTAGCGACGGGGTGTTGGTGATTTTGACGCCTCAGGCGATGACGGATCCGACGGCGTGCGCGAAGGCGGTGGTGGCGGCGGCGAAGGGGACGGGGAAGCCGGTGCTGACGAGCTGGATGGGAGCGGATGATGTGGCGGCGGGGAGGGGGCTCTTAAATGAGGCGAAGATCCCGACTTTTGATTATCCGGACATGGCGGCGCGGGTGTTTGCGTTGATGTGGCAGCATGGGCAGAATTTGCGGGCGCTGTATGAGACGCCGACGCTGGCGGGGTGTGCCAAGGAGAGTCTGGAGCGGCGTGCGGAGGCGGGGCGGATGATTCGGGCGGCGTGTGATGCCGGGGTGACTTTTTTGTCGAAGGCGGACTGCAATGCGGTGCTGGCGGCCTATGAGATTCCGATTTTGCCGGTGGGCATGGCGGAGACGGCGGAGGAGGCGGTGAAGCAGGCGAAGGACATGGGCTGGCCGGTGGTGTTGAAGCTGCATTCGGCGACGGTGACGCACAAGACGGAGGTGGGAGGGGTGAAGCTGAATCTGGGGGATGAGGCGGCGGTCAGGCTGGCGTTTGAGGCGATCCGAGGCGGGGTGGCTGAGGGGGATTTTCTGGGGGTGACGGTGGAGCCGATGGTGACTGTCGGGCATGGGTATGAATTGATTTTGGGGAGCCATGACGATGTGTCGTTTGGGCCGGTGTTGTTGTTCGGGGCGGGCGGGCAGTTGGTGGAGGTGATGAAGGACACGGTGCTGGGGTTGCCCCCGTTGAATGCCACGCTGGCGCGGCGAATGATTGAGCGGACGAAGATTGCGACGGCGCTGCGCGGGGTGCGCGGGCGTGCGCCGGTGGATATGGAGGCGCTGGAGCAGTTGATGGTGCGGTTTAGCGAATTGGTTGTCGAGCAAAGGCGGATCAAGGAGATCGACATCAATCCGCTGTTGGCGACGCCGGAGGGTTTTGTGGCGTTGGATGTGCGGATGGTGTTGCATGGGGCTGAGGTGGCGGATGAGTCGCTGCCGAAGTCGGTGATTCGATCGTATCCGGCGCAGTATGTGACGGACTGGAGTCTGGGTGATGGATCCAAGGCGGTGATTCGCCCGATTCGGCCGGAGGATGAGCCGATGATTCGGGCGTTTCATTACACGCTATCGGAGCGCAGTGTGTATTACCGTTACTTCAATGCGATGCAGTTGGATCAGCGCATCGCGCATGACCGGTTGGCGCGGATTTGCTTCATTGATTACGATCGTGAGATGGCGCTGGTGGTGGAACGGATGGGAGCGGAGGGGGAGCCTGAGATCATTGCGGTGGGTCGTTTGAGTCAGGTGCCAGGATTGAAGGAGGCGGAGTTTTCGATGACGATCAGCGATGTTTGGCAGCGACATGGGCTGGGGACGGAGCTGTTGCGGCGGCTGGTGCAGATTGGGAGGGATGAGGGGTTGGAGCGGATCAACGCGGACATTTTGGCTGACAATGCGGGGATGCGGGCGGTGGCGAAGAAGGTTGGGTTCAAGGTGAGGACAGATGAGGAGGGGGATTGCCGGGCGGAGATGTGGTTGAAGCGGTGAGGTGAGTTGTTTGCTTGTTGTTGAGGCGTTTTGAATTGTAATGCGATTATGAATACGGGTCTTCTTCTGGATGATGTGTTTCGGGGTCACGACACGGGTGAGGGGCATCCGGAGTCGGCGGCGCGATATCGCGCGGTGATGGAGGCCTTGACGAAGCAGGGGATCGCGGATGAGACGCTGCCGATCCAACAGCGTCTGGCTGAACCGGATGAGCTTTTGTTGTGTCACACGAAGGCATATCTGGAGACGGCGGAGCGGGATGTGAGATCCGGGGCGACGGAGCTGAGCACGGGGGACACGCAGGTGTGTGGGAAGTCGTTCGACGTCGCGTCACGAGCGGTGGGCGGGGTTTTGAATGCGGTGGACGGGGTGATGAGCGGGCGATTGAATCGGGCGTTTTGCGCGGTGCGGCCGCCGGGGCATCATGCGAGGCCGGCGCAGGGGATGGGCTTTTGTTTGTTCAACAATGTGGCGATCGGGGCGCGGCATGCGCAGCGGAAGCATGGGGCGGAAAAGGTGCTTATTGTGGACTGGGATGTGCACCATGGGAACGGGACGCAGGACATTTTCAATGAGGATGGGAGTGTGCTTTTTTTCAGTGTGCACCAGAGTCCGTGGTATCCTTACACGGGTCATGCGGAGGAGGTGGGTGAGGGGAAGGGAAAGGGCTGCATCATGAATCGGCCACTGCCTGCGGGGTCGGGGATGAAGGAGATTGGGGCGGCTTTTTTGGATGGCTTGATTCCGGCGGCGCAGGCGTTCAAGCCGGATTTGGTGATGATTTCGGCGGGGTTTGATTCGCGGGTGGGAGATCCTTTGGGGCAGTTTCAGCTGACGGATGCTGACTTTGCGGTGCTGACGAAGTGGCTGATGCAGTTTGCGAATGAGACCTGCGAGGGGCGGTTGGTGTCAGTGATGGAGGGAGGGTATCATTTGGGAGGACTGGCGGCAGGTGTTTGCAGTCATGTGCGGGCGTTGGTGGGGGACTGAGAGCGAGGGCTTGTGATTTAATTCGGGGGCGATTAGGCTTTGGAAATGGTTTTCACACGGAGGCGATTCATGATGACGAGTTTGGGCATGGCGGTGGCGACGAGTGGTCGGGGTGAGGCGTTGAAGGAGGAGGCGGTGGGTGCGTTTCGCGGGGCGGTGGATCAGGCGGTTCGGGATCGGGTGATCGCGGGTGGGGCGTGGTGGGTGGAGCGGGGCGGGGTGTCGGTGAATGGCGTGAGCGGGGAGGCGGTGAAGGGGCAGGAGGAAGAGAGGCGGGCGGTGGATGAGGGGACGATTTTTGATGTGGCATCGCTGACCAAGGTGGTGGCGACGACGCCGTGTGTGATGCGTTTGGTGGAGGCGGGGGCGGTGGATTTGACGGCGCCGGTGAAGGCTTATGTGCCTGCGTTTGAGGGGGAGGGGAGGGAGCGGATCACGGTGCGTCAGTTGCTGACGCATACGTCGGGGTTGAGGCCTGGATTGTCACGTGTGGAGGCCTGGAGTGGCTATGAAGAGGGGATTCGGATTGCCTGTGAGACGGTGCCTTTGGAGATGCCGGACAAGGTGTTTTGTTACAGTGACATCAATTTTATTTTGCTGGGGGAATTGGTGCGGCAGGTGACGGGGAAGGGGTTGGATGTGTTTGCGAAGGAGGTGGTGTTTGAGCCTTTGGGGATGGTGGATACGGGGTTTCGGCCGGATGGCGCCTTGCGCGAGCGGATGGCGGCGACGGAGAGGGATGAGGCTGGGGTGATGCTGCGCGGGGTGGTGCATGATCCGACGGCGAGGCGGATGGATGGGGTGGCGGGGCATGCGGGGTTGTTCAGCACGGCGCGGGATGTGGCGCGCTATGCGCGGTGTGTGATTTCCGGAGGTGAGTTGGAGGGCAAGAGGGTGTTGAAGCCGGAGACGGTGGAGCTGATGACCAGGGTGGCGACGCCAAACGGGATGGTCGACTTGCGGGCGCTGGGGTGGGATGTGGACACGAAGTTCAGTCGACCCCGGGGAGGGTTCCCGGTGGGCAGGAGTTTTGGACACACGGGCTTCACGGGATGCTGTGTGTGGCTTGATCCGAGGGCGAAAGTGTTCTTTGTGTTTTTGAGCAATCGACTGCATGAGACGGACCCCAAGTCGGATTCGCGGGCACTGTATGAGGTGCTGGGCGGGCATGCGTCGAGGGCATGAAAAAACCCCTGGTCCGGGAGAACCGGAGCGGGGGTGAGGAGGGGTGCCTTTGGGCGTCGACTAGCCGATGAGGCTGGTGACGAGGGTCTCGAGTTTGACGATGTCTTTGGCGAAGTTGCGGATGCCTTCGGAGGTTTTCTCGGTGGCCATGGCGTCTTCGTTGAGGAGCCAGCGGAAGGTTTTTTCGTCGCTGCCGATGCGGTCGATTTTGAGGGACTTGGCGTTGGCGGCGTTGAGTTTGGGTTCGATGGGGTCGGTGGCGGCCTGGAGTTCGCCGAGGAGACCGGGGGAGATGGTGAGCAGGTCGCAGCCGGTGAGTTCGGTGATTTCCCCTTTGTTGCGGAAGCTGGCGCCCATGACCTCGGTGGTGTAGCCGAAGTGCTTGTAGTAGTTGTAGATTTGGGTGACGGACTGGACGCCGGGGTCTTCGGCTCCGGTGTAGTCTTTGCCGGTGCTCTTTTTGTGCCAGTCGAGGATGCGGCCGACGAAGGGGGAGATCAGTTTGATGCCGCCTTCAGCGCAGGCGACGGCTTGGGCGAGGGAGAAGAGGAGGGTCAAGTTGCAGTTGATGCCTTCTTTCTGGAGGACTTCAGCGGCTTTGATGCCTTCCCAGGTGGAGGCGATTTTGATGAGGATGCGCTCGCGGGAGATGCCGGCTTTTTCGTACATGCCGATGAGGTGACGGGCTTTGTCGATGTTGGCCTGGGTGTCGAAGGAGAGGCGGGCGTCGACTTCGGTGGAGACGCGGCCGGGGACGATTTTGAGGATTTCGAGGCCGAAGGCGACGACGAGGCGGTCCATGACGGCGTCGAGAAGGGCGGGGCCGGAGAGGGAGGAGGCTTTGCTGTCGGCGACGGCTTTTTCGACGAGGGACTTGTATTCGTCTTTTTGGGAGGCCTGGAGGATGAGGGAAGGGTTGGTGGTGGCGTCCTGGGGTTTGTAGGCCTTCATGGCTTCGAAATCGCCGGTGTCGGCGACGACGATGGTGTGCTGCTTCAGCTGGTCGAGTTGGTTCATTTTCGAATGGGGTCAGTTTTTACGTGTCAATAGGGGCCGCCAAGGTAGGCCTTGAAGGCTGGGACGCAAGTTGGAACCCTGCCTGGCGGGGACGCGAGGCAGGGATTTTGCGGCGGGTGAGGGGGGGAGGGTCAGAGCAGGCGGGCGCCGGCTTCGGCGAGGGCGCTGCGTTCGCCTTTGACGAGGGGGACGTGGGCGGCGAAGGGTTGGCCGCGCATGCGCTGGCGGGTGTAGACGAGGCCGTTGGAGCGGCTGTCGACGTAGGGGTTGTCGATTTGCGCGGGGTCGCCGACGAGGACGAGTTTGGAGCCGCGGGACATGCGGGTGACGACGGTTTTGGCCTCGAGGGGGGTGAGCTGCTGGGCTTCGTCGAGGACGAAGAAGCGGTCGGGGATGGAGCGACCGCGGATGTAGCAGAGGGCTTCGATTTCGATGACGCCGGACTGGATGAGGTGGTCGTAAGGGGCAGCGGCGACGCTGGAGTCGGTTTCGGCGAGGTTGCGGGGGCGCTGTTGTTTTTGGTTGGCGGTGGGGGTGGCCTTGGAGATGGGGCGCATGAGGAGATCCAGGGCGTCGTAGATGGGCTGGAGCCAGGGGCGCATTTTGTCCTGGAGGCTGCCGGGGAGGAAGCCGACGGTCTGGCCCATGGCGACGATGGGGCGGGAGACGGTGATGCCGGTGTAGGTGTGGTTCATGACCTGCTGGAGGCCTGCGGCGACGGCGAGGAGGGTTTTGCCGGTGCCGGCCTGGCCGTAGCAGGTGACGAGGTTGATTTCGGGATCGAGGAGGGCGTCGAGCAGGCAGGCCTGGCCGAGGTTCATGGGTTTGATGGTGCGTCCATGGCCGGCTTTGATGGAGTCCGGGACGTGAAGGAGGCGGACGAGTTCGCCTGCGGCGTTCATCTTGGCGGGCATGGAGGTTTTCTCGGCGGCGACGAGGAGGACGTAGTCGTTGACGACGATGCCGGCGAGGCGGGCGGGGGTGATTTTGAGGGCACCGGAGCTGGCGAAGCGCTGGAGTTCGTGGGGGCTGACGTCGATGCGTGCGATGTCCATGTTGGAGACTTCGCGGGGTTCGACTTTGTCATGGAGGTAGTCTTCGCAGCCGATGCCGACGGCGCGGGCTTTGAGCTGCATGTTGAGGTCTTTGGAGACGAGGGT
>CANETF010000221.1 GCA_947440575.1 Verrucomicrobiaceae bacterium | reverse complement strand
TCCTTCGCCACCCGATCCAAATTCGGCGTCTTCACCCACTCACACCCATACGCCCCCGCCGTATTCCAACTCATGTCATCAAAGATGATGAACAAAAAATTCGGCCTCTCCGCCCCCCGAGCGCCCGCGCACATCACCCACCCCATCAAAGCAAACAGCAGCGTCGTCATCTTCATCGTGCCCTCTTCAACGTCCTTCCACCCTCCTTTTGTCATCAAAAGTCCCCCATCTCTCCAAGGCCCCAAAAAACGTACCCCGACTCTCCGGGGCGGGTCCTTCAACTGCCTTTCGCTAACTCCACCATCGACTCCCCCACCCGATTCCCTGCCAGTCGCAGCACATCATTGTGATGCGCCCCCGCCACCTCATGAAAGGCGATCCTCGATTCATCCCTCTTCGCCAACTCACGCCCCATCCAAACCGGGATGACTTCATCCTCACTCCCATGATAGATCACAAAACGCGCCTCCTCATTCGCTAACACCCTCTCCAGCGTCCGCCGATTGTCATACCGATGCAGGTTCAAATGACACAACGGCCACCCCAGCATCAGCCTCCCCATCTCAGTCATCGAGCTAAACGGCGAAATCAAAACCCCCCGCTCGATCCCCAAATCCTCCGCCGCCATCAACGCCACCGCAGAACCCAAGGAATGCCCAAGCACCAAGCTTCGGCTCCTCAAATCCCCCGTCGTCACCCCCAAGCGCATAGCCAGCGCCGAAAACACCGCCTCACTGCTCTCCCGAATCCGTGCCGGAGTGGGTCGCCCCTCACAGTCACCATAACTGGGGTAATCCACCAACAGATAAGCAAACCGCCCCTCCCAAGCATCGGTCACATGCAGCCAATCCAAAGCCAGCGAACCATTCCCAGCAAAGCAAAGCCAAACCGTCTCAGGCAGACCAGAGTCCCCCGCTCGTGGCGGAATGTAAAACGCTGTCTGCTGCCCCTGCGAAGTCGAAAACGCCAATCGCTCCCCCTTCACCTCACCCAGCATTCCCTCATGCTCTGCGCGATAAGCATTCGGGTGATAAATCAAACTCGATTGGTAACCCAGCAAAAACACCACCGGCACAAACACCCCAATACAAAAAAGTCTCAGCATCGATTTCCACAAACCCATCCTCCACAACGCCCCCCACCCCCCTTTTTGCGCAACTTGATCCACCCCCACTTGCATCCCCCCACCGCCCAAGCTACAACCTCCCCTCCTCCCGTGGCCAAAATCCGCATCCGTTCTGCTGGCAAAATCCTCGCATGGCTCATGCGCGGCATCGGCGCGACCCTGCGCTTCGACGTCACCGACAACGCCGGCGTCTTCAACACCAGCCGCCAAGGCATGATCTGGGCCTTCTGGCACAACAAAATGTTCCTCATCCCCTGGCTGCACGATGCCTGGTTCGCCCATGTCCCAGGCACCATCCTCACCAGCCCCAGCGGCGACGGCCAAATCATCGCTGACGTCTGCGCCGAATTCGGCATCGAAGCCGAGCGCGGCTCCAGTTCCAAACCCCAGCAGGGCATGAGTGCCCTCATCGCCCTCGCCGGCAAAGTCCGCGATGGCTACGAAATCGGCATCACCCCAGATGGCCCCCGCGGCCCCGCCTTCACCCTCCAGCCCGGCATCGTCAAACTCGGCCAACTCACCGGCGGAGCCATCGTCCCCGTCCGCATCCACTACAGCCGCTCCCTCAAATTCAAAACCTGGGACCGCTTCGAACTCCCCCTCCCCTTCGCCACCATCACCATGGTCTTCGATCCCCCCGTCTTCATCCCCCGCCGCCTCTCCGAAACCGAATTCGAATCCCATCGCCAAGCCCTCGAGTCCACCCTCCGCCAGCCCGTCCCCTAAACCACTCCGCAATCCAAAATCCGCAATCCGCAATTTCCCATGCCCACCCTCATCTCCGGAACCGCCGTCGCCGAAAAAGTCCTCGCTGAATGCAAAGCGGAAATCGCCGCCTTCAAAGCCCGTGGCATCACCCCCGGCCTCGCTGTCGTCCTCATCGGTGACGACCCCGCCTCCCGCGCCTATGTCCGCTCCAAGGACAAAAAATGCAAAGACCTCGGCCTGCACAGCGTCAAACACGAACTCCCCGCCACCACGACGCAGGCAGAACTGATCGCCCTCGTCAAACAACTCAACGCCGACCCCGCCATCCACGGCATCCTCGTCCAGAGCCCCCCGCCCAAGCACATCGACGAAGCCGAGATCGTCCGCACCATCGACCCCGCCAAAGACGTCGACGGCTTCCACCCCGTCAACGTCGCAAAACTCGCCCTCGAAGACCCCACCGGCTTCGTCCCCTGCACCCCCCTCGGCTGCCAGCGGCTCCTCATCGACGCCGGCATCGAAACCGCTGGTGCCCATGCCGTCGTCATCGGCCGCAGCATGATCGTCGGCAAACCCATGGCCCTCCTGCTCATGGCCAAAGGCCCCGGCGGCGACGCCACCGTCACCGTCACCCATAGCCGCACCCGCGACCTCGGCTCCATCACCCGCCAGGCCGACATCATCATCGCCGCCATCGGCCGCCCCGAATTCCTCAAAGCCGAGCACGTCAAAGAAGGCGCCGTCGTCATCGATGTCGGCATCAACCGCGTCGAAGCCCCCGGCACCGAAAAAGGCTACAAACTCGTCGGCGACGTCGCTTTCGACGAAGTCGCCCCCAAATGCCGCGCCATCACCCCCGTCCCCGGCGGCGTCGGCCCCATGACCATCGCCCTCCTCATGCAAAACACCCTCAAAGCCTGCCGCCAAATCGTACCACGCCTGTCCCAGGCGTGACCCCTCAAAAGTACCACGCCTGTCCCAGGCGTGTTTGGTTTTCTCTCATCAGGGACAGGCGAGGCACCTTCTTCAAGGCATCCAAACCGTAGCCTCATCCACCCCCAGTTTCGCCTTCGTCGGATTTTCCCGGATATACCGCTGATAGTGCTCAAACTGCTCCCGACTCCTGACGATGTGGTCATACGTTTCCCCCAACCAAAAATGCCCCTTTCGGCCAAGCGCCTCATGAAGGCACCGCGCTGAGTACCTTTTCCAAGCCGTCACCTGCGCCTTCATCCGATGCTCCCCCAAACACTGCATCAAGACGTGCACATGATTCGGCATCACCACCAAACCACCCAACTGGTAACGACTGCCATGAAAGTGCCGCAGTGCTGAAACCACGATTTCCCGAAGCTTTTCATCCTTCAGCAAACACTCCCCCGCACACTCATCGAGGAACTCATGCATTCGTCTCGAAAACAAAGCATGAAACTCCTGTCGATCTTCCGCTGACAACCCCTCCAGCAGCGAATGCCAGTCCTCATGCTCCCCGTCAATGCCTCGCGCTCCCAGCCAGGCGTGACGCTCATCACACCACCCTTTCATGACGTCTTGGGGGATCGAGTCCAGCGTCCGAAACGTCAAAAAATAGCAGACATCCGACTGCTCCCAATGCGGTAGAAACCGCCGGCTTTTTTCGACTATCTCTTGCGGTTTGAAGAAGGAAAACTCGAAGGGCTCCATCCCCAAAAAGTACCACGCCTGTCCCAGGCGTGTCCACCTCATCCAAATGGCAAAACTCCAATCAGCCACCCACCTCAAAAGTTCAACCCCATTTCGTTCTTGGTTTCCCCAACTCAATATCCTATCGTCACCTCCATGAACCGAACAAAAGCCACCTCCCTCCTAGTTCTCTGCCTCGCGTTGCTCCTCACCTTAGCAGGTCCTCTCAGCGCCCAATCCCTGACCGGCCCGAAACGCTTCTTCCGCGCCAAACCCGCCCCGGTCGCAGACTCCGGCTTCGGCTCCTCCATCGCCACCAACGGCGGGCTCGTCGTCACAGGCGACCCCTCCTTCTCCGCTCTCATCGGAACCACCCCCTTCCCCAAGCGGGGCATCGTCCACGTCTTCAACGCCACCACCGGCGCCCACATCCGCTCCATCGAACCTCCGCCCGCTGACCGCAACATCCTCTTCTTTCAGTTCGGAAAAGCCATCGCCCTCTTCGGTGACACCCTCGCCGTCAGCGCTCCCATGTCCGGCGTCGTAGCTGGTCCTGCATCCCAAAGCGTTTACTTCTACCGCGCCTCCACCGGCGCTTTCCTCTCCAAAATCTCCGGCCCCTCCACCGGCTTCGGCACCTCCATCGCCCTCCATGGCGACCTCCTGCTCACCGGCTCCCCCGAGGAAGACAGCGGACGCGGTGCCGTCTACGTCCACTCCGTCTCCACCGGCACCCAGCTCGCTCGCCTCACCGCCTCCGACCGCGCCGCAGGCGACGCCTTCGGATCCGCCGTCGCCCTCAGCCCCCATTACCTCCTCATCGGCGCCCCTCTCGACAACACCACCCGCGGCACCAACGCCGGCTCCGGCTACCTCTTCGAAAACCGCCCTCCCTTCAAACAAGTCCGCAAACTCACCGACGAAGGCCTTTTCCCCGATCACCCCACCAACGACAACGCCCAACTCGGCACCAGCGTCGCCATCCGGAACCAGCAGCTTTTCGTAAGCGCTCCTTCAGCTGGTGTCAACAGCGTCCGCAACTGCGGCTTCGTCTTCGAATTCATCGCCAACCGCCCCACCGATCTCCGCCAAATCCTCCCCGTCTTCCCACAAGATATCAGAGGCTTTGGCGCCTCCGTCTCCACCTCCGATGATCTCCTCGCCATCGGCCCCGCCGCCGACGCCAGCGGCTTCTCCAGCACCCTCGTCCTCTCCCTTCACGACTGGGAAGCCCCCCAATTCGCCGCCTCGCTCATCCCCATCGGCATCCAATCCGCCGACCAACTCGGCGCCGCCACCGCCATCCACGGCAGCTCCGTTTACGCCCTCACCGGCGACTCCCCCACCCCCTCCCAAAGCGGTGCCCTCTTCCAACTCACCCCCATCTCCCGCCCCAACCTGCCTGGTGTCGCCAACTTCAAGCCCGGCTCTCTCGCCCCCGGCGTTCCCGGTGCCACCATCGCCAGCAACCTCATCCAACTCCAGGACCCCGCCACTGGTATCGGCAACTACCTGTTATCCCTTTCCGGCCCAGGCGCCGCCGCCGTCAAATCCCGCGGCATCTGGCAAGACAGCAACCCCGCCAGCCCCTCCCTCTTCCCACGCCAGCCCGTCAACTTCTCAGGCGCCCTCTCCTCCCTCTCGTCCTTCCGTGTCGGCGGCAGCCTCCTCTGCGCCCAAGGCAAAGTCGCCGGCACAGGCATCAACACCTTCAACGACGATGTCATCCTCGCCAAACTCCCCGATCAAAACCCCTTTGTCGCCTTCAGTGAAGGCCGCTTCATCCCCGGCGTCGGCCTCCCCAACTTCACCCTCATCCAGTCCCTCAACGCTTACGCCGTCAACCACATCGGCGAGGTTTCCCTCATCGGCAAACTCAGGACCACCGGCTTCGGGGCCGCCACCGCCGCCACCGATTCCTTCCTCGCTACCAATAACGTCCAAAGCGTTCTCCCTATTGCCTCCCGCAGCCTCCGCGAAGGCGACCCCGCTGCGCTCAACCTCGGCCAATTCCTCCCACGCGTCGCCTCCGGCGGCTCAGCCCACGCCTTCGTCACCGCCCTGCCGGGCTCATCCAATCAAAACCAAGCCGCTCTCCTCTTCGACGCCACCGGACCCATCATCATCGCCCAAAAAGGCAACACCGCCCGCCTCACCGTCCCCAATGCCTTCTTCAGTTCCTTCCTCAGCGAGTCCATCTCCAGTTCAAACTCCGTCATCTTGCGCTCCCTCCTCACCGGCTCAGACATCACTGGCTCCACCAACGAATCCCTCCACCTCGCCAGCCGCACCCTCCAGCCCACCCTCATCGTCCGCAAAGGTGACATCGCCCCCGGTTTCGCCCCGGAATCCAACATCCGCATCGCCGCCTTCCTCTCCTTCCAAAACACCACCCAGGGCGGCAACATCCTCTACCTCGCCCGCCTCTCCGGCCCCGGTGTCAAAGCCTCCAACGACCTCGCCCTCTTCGTCGATGTCACCGATTCCACCGTCGCCATCCCCCCGGGCAATCCCGTCCGCCCCAGCCACCTCCTCCTCCGTGAAGGCGATCCCCTCCCCACCTCCTCCAAAGCCATCATCCAAACCATCCACCGCGTCGCCTACTGCGACGATGGCGACTACATGGCCCTCGTCTCCCTCGTCACCCGCCCCGGCGAAGCCACCTCCTCCGACAACCTCGCCCTCCTCTACGGCGAGTCCCGTTTCACCCAACCCTTCCCCTCCGACGCCGAAGGCTTCCGCAAACCCTTCCTCCTCCTCCGCAAAGGCGCCCACCTCGCCGAATACGGCGGCCGTCCCGTGAAGAGCCTCTCCTTCTTCCCAGGCACCCTCTCCCCCGGCGGCGCCTCCGGTATCGGCATCGGCAACGTCGCCGGCAATGGCACCCCCGAGTGGACCCTCGACCTCGGCTCCTCCCTCCGAGCCGCCCACCACGGCGGCTTCAATAACTGAGTGTCCGATGCCTCGGAGTAAGGAGCAGGTGTTGCAAAAAAGCGGACGTCGGAGTAGTGTCCCAATCGTGAAAGATTCCACGCTGGCGCAACACCTGGACACAATGTCCCATGTCTCTCCGCTGCTGACGAAAGCGCGGCGGCTAGGACTGCGCACACCAGACGACCTAACACGGCTGGCCGTGCAGCGCGGCTGTCTGTACTACGATGTCACCAACTCTGCGAGTGTCTTGAGAGAGAATGAGGGTCCCGTCGTGAAGCGATCTGATTTTTCCAATGCGGAGCTCGCCATCGCCTTGCTCAGTCCTTCTTTGCCCCCTCTTCTCCATCGCCATCGGGTCGGTGCCGCCATGCTTTCCGCCCCCGATGTTGATCCTGATGACCTCGCCGTCCTGACCACCGCTGAACGTTGCGAAAACATGGTACGCTACATCGCACAATGCGGTTCGGAGGTCGAGCCAGAGCACCCATTCTGGAAGGCCCTCATCGAGCGGCTGGGCCCTTTCGAGGGAGACGTTCATCAAATGCCCCATCCAACCCGCTTCATCGAGATGACAGGCATTACCCGTGGCAGGATCGGCATTCAAAAGCACTGGGTCCGCCCCGCAGCAGCGCTGGCTTTGGCAACATGACCTCCTTTCCAGGCAATCCCTCCCGCCTCCTGCTGGCATTGGATGAAAAACTGAATCATGCCGTCCCTTTGGTGCTCTATGGACGCGCAGCACTGGCTCTAGGCTTTCAGGATGAGCCTGAGGCCTTCCACAGCACGAAGGACGTGGACGCCATCATCCGGTTGGTTGAACTCGAAGCTCTAGTCAACGATGAAGGATTTTGGGATGCTCGCGACGCGGTCAACGAGCAATTCCAACAAGAAGGCCTCTACATCACCCATCTCTTCCAGGAGGACCAAGTCTTCCTGCGCCCCGATTGGGAGCAATTCATCGTCCCCGTCCTCCGCCCCCCTACCCGGTGGCTCAAACTCTTCCGCCCACACACCATCGACCTGATCCTCACCAAAATGATGCGCGGCGACGACGCCCAGGACATGGAAGAC
>CANETF010000220.1 GCA_947440575.1 Verrucomicrobiaceae bacterium | reverse complement strand
GGGGGAGGTCGAGGGTGGTGGCGATTTTGGCGAGGTGGATGCCGGAGTTGAGCTGGAGTTTGGAGGTGCGGAGGTCACTGGGCCAGGCGAGCCAGAGGGTGCCGTCGGGGGCGAGGGCGTGGGTGGTTTGGCGGTCCTGGGAGTAAACGCTGTCGGGGAGGGCGACGGGTTTGGTCCACTGTTTGGTGGCGGGGTCGTAGCGGGTGAGGGCGATTCGCCAACAGTAGGCTTTGAAGTAGCGGACGGTGAGCCAGGGGCGGCCTGCGGCGTCGAGCATGAGGTGGGGGAGGTTGACGGCGGCGACGGTGTTGGGGGCGGGTTGGTTGCTTTTTTTCTTGGGTTCGGCTTTGGCGTTGGATTTGGGGCTGCCGGCTTTGGCGGCGGCCTTGGCTTTGGCTTTGGCGTTGTTGCCGCGTGGGGCGGTGGTTTTGGCGGGGGTGGGGCCTGGGAGGTCGGCGAAGAGGAGGTCGGGTGAGGGGTGTTCTTCGACGGTGCCGGTTTGGAGATCGAGGTAGGCGATGACGGTGTCTTTGCGACCGTTGAGGCCCTGGGGATGACCGTGGGCGCGCATGTCGAGGCCCCATTGCTGGTTGCCGCGTTCGCAGGCGAGCCAGATGCCTTTGCGGTCTTGGGTGGCGATGGCGGTGACGCGGCCTTCGTAGCGGTCGGTGGCGATGAGGGGCTTCGTGGTGCCGACTTTGAGGTCGGCGGTGACGGGGGTGGCGTAGATGTTGAATTCGTTGCCGCGTGAGGAGTCGTAGAGGATCCAGGCGGTGTTTTGGTGGTCGAAGGTGATGCAGGGTTCCCAGTCGCCGCCGGTGTCGGTGGTGACTTGGATTTCGGGGGACCAGGTTTTGAGTGCGGGGTCGTAGATGCGGCAGA
Source organism: Verrucomicrobiaceae bacterium (assembly GCA_947440575.1). Taxonomy (GTDB): domain Bacteria; phylum Verrucomicrobiota; class Verrucomicrobiia; order Verrucomicrobiales; family Verrucomicrobiaceae; genus JAGRPD01. Next base: position 6,645 of record CANETF010000220.1, on the reverse strand, counting down.
AGATGTCGGCGAGGGTGCCGCGCATGCCCTGCCAGACGACCCAGACTTTGCCGGTGGGGTCGGTGGCGGCTTTGGCGAAGACGTTGCCGCCGCTGGGGGTGGTGGCGAGGGTCATTGTTTTGGGTTTGCCGTCGGTGATGGTGGCGGCTTGGAGGTCCATGATGTTTTGGGCGTTCACTTGGGACCAGATGACGTGGGTGGTGCCTTGGCCGTCGATGGCGATGGCGGGTTGATGGATGATGCCGGGTTCGCCGAGGGTGAGGGTGGGGGCGAGGGTGCCGCCGTTGGGTTGGGCGAGGTGGAGGGTGTCTTGTTTGCCGTCCCACTGGATGTAGGCGAGGGTGGGCTGGCCTTGGGCGTCGATGGCGAGGGTGGGGAAGTCGGACTGGAGGCCTGGGTGGCGGAGGACGTCGATTTTGGGGGTGAGGTCCTGGGCGGGGAGGGTGGTGGTGAGGAGGGCTAGGGCGAGGTAGCGATGCATGGGGTGTTAACGAGCGGGGGAGGCGTTCGTTTCAGTGAAGGTGGGGGAGGTGGGTGGATGGAGGGATGGAGGGAGGGGGAGAGGGGGAGAGGGGGGGACTTGGGGCTTTTTTGGACAGGATTGCTGCGCTTCGCTTCCCTACGGGCTGCCTGTGGCAGGCTGTCTTCCTTCGGTCGGCTTCAGGATGGACAGGATTTACAGGATGGGGGCGGTTCTTTGATGAAGCTTCGAAGGGGTTGCATTGCGAAGGGGTGGCGCGGGATGGTTTTGTTGGGCGACGGAATGGTTTTGATGCGGAGCGGAATCGTTGGGTCCGGGTGCGGAATGAGTTTGCGGCGTCGCAAGATGCTCCTGCACGAGCGCGGAATGAGTTGGATGGGCGACCAAATGGTTTTGTTGGAAGACGAAATGATTCGGAAGTGGTGCGAAATGATTCTGTGGGACGACCGAATGAGTTTGCGTTGGCGCGGGATGATTCTGATGGACGACGGAACGATTCTGATGCGTCGCGAAATGACTTGGATGGACGACAGCATGGTTCTGGCGGACGACGGAACGAGTTTGAGGGGGCGAAAATGGGGTGCGAACGGTTTTGGCGGCGCAGGATGAGGGGTTCTGGCGCAGCATGAGGGTGCGGATGTGGCGGAAGGCTTTGGCGAGGTCTTTGGCGTAGGTGGCGGGGTCGTAGGGGACAAAAGGGTGCTTGTCCTGCTTGGGCGGCGCAGGGGGGACTGGCGGCGGTGTGCGTTTCACGGCGGGCTCCGGGTTGGATGGGCGGGGGGAAGCACGGCCCCCTCCTGTGTATTCAATTTTTTTGGGATTTTGTTACAGGGGAAAGGTGAAAAAGTTTGGGATTGGAGTTTTTTTTTGGCGGGGAAGGGGTTCGGCCCTGAGAAAGCGGAAGGGACGATTAGGGAAAAGCTATGTCGATGTTGCTTGCGGGGAGTGGTTGGGCTCCCTATGGTCAGAGACTTATGAACCGGATTTACCAGGGACGTGTGACGCGGGTGCAGCGAATGAAGGCTGCGGAGGGGAATGGGCCACGGAAAGCGGGAAAGGGCGCGGATGCGGAGTGGGAGGATTTGGACGATGGGGAGGCGATGCTTTGGTGGCATCATGGACTGTTTCAGGATGCGGTGAACTATTACATCGTGGCATTGGCGGCGCTGGGCTCGTCGCCTGACAGTAAGCTTACCAAGCTGCGTGGGCTGCTGGGCGCTGTGTGGCATGGGTTTGATAAAAAAGGGCAGCGCCGCCAGGGCATGAGCGGTTCTATGCAGAGGGCGTGGCAGTTGGCAGAAGCTCCGACGCTGGAGGTGGCTGTGGCTCGGTTTCAAGAATCGCTCAAGGCTGACTCCGTCCCTCTCGCCACAGCGGAGAAAGCGGGAGAGTTTCTTCTTCATAAACTCGGCGGTGAGGCGGCCATTCAGCAAGGTGGACGGGATTTCTTTCCGTTCTTCTGCGACGTTGATTCGACCGCGACTTTTAAACTTTCGGCCACGCGGCGCGGACGGGCGGACGATGAAGCACGGCTGCAAAAAGCCCTTCATGAGGAGTTAGAGCAAAGCCAGATCGAGGCCCTCGCGGCTTCAATTTCCCTCGGCTCAGTTGTCAATCTGCAGCCCGATGCTGAGCCTGATCTGGGAGCATCCGCGATTGCTCGGCTGCGTGAGGCTCAGGTTACCTTTGCGGATCGGATTTCAGCAGAAACCTTTGAGGAATGGCTGACGGGATTGAATCCTGAGTTTCACCTTCCAAAAAGCCGGGGCGGCAACATCAACGTGAAGCGGGTGAATGCCTGCACCCTCTTTATCGCCTTCCCCAATGCAGTGACGAAGGAGATTTTCCAATCCACCTTCAAAGCGCCGAGTGCTCCGAAGCCAGCCAAAGGAAAGGGCGAAAGCTCCCAGCAGGAAGAGGTCACGGATGAAAGCTTCATCGTGGATGGAGATGACCCTATCAAGCTGGCACGCGGAAAGCGTGGTTATGTCTTCACAGGCTTCACGGCGCTCCCGCTCTGGCGCGGAGAGGCTGGCAAGCTGGCGTGGAAGGAGTTCGATATCGCCGCGTTCAAGGAAGCCTTGAAGGTGTATAACCAGTTCCAGCAAAACGTGGAAAAGAGGGAGGATAAGCTAAACGGCCTTTCTGCCAAGCTGCTCATCATGGACGGTGAACGGGCTAAGGAAGCTTATTCCGATGAAGGTGGGAAAGAGCTGCTCACACGGCTCCAAAAGGTATGGACGGAGAGCAAGGGCAAGCCCAAGCCGCCCACGAATGAAAGCGGTGAAGAGCAGATGCTGTCACGCTTTGTCGGTGATGCGCGCATTGACCGACTGCGTCAGATCGTGAATGACGATCTCGCCGAAGAATACCGCCTCACTGATGGCCGGAGGACAGCTTATGGTTTGCGCCGCCGCACCATGAAAGGCTGGGGAGATGTGAAGCGGAGATGGCAGCAGTTAGTGAAAAAAGGCGAGGCGTTTTCCGAGGGCAAACGGGACCAACTCAAATTGGCATTGGATGAAATGCGTGGGGGTGAGAAGCGGGAGCAGATCGGGTCCCATCGGCTTTTTGAGGCGCTGATCGTGGATGAAGCGGCCTGGAGCATTTGGCGGGAGCCGGATGAGAAACTGCAAGAGGTCATTCTCAAAAACGAATGGGCGGCTGATCCGCTGGAAGCCTTCCGAGAGTATTGTGAGATTCGCGAAGCGCTTGAAGAAGTTTCGGCACGGCCGCTGAACTTTACGCCTGCGGATGCCCTGTTTTCACGGCGGTTGTTCATGTTCACGGATGTGTGCAGCTTTGGCAAAGAACGCGGCGAGTATAGGCATGATCTGCGTGAGCAGGCGGTCATGGTGCCTGTGGCCGTTAGGGGTGAGGATGGGCGCTTTGCAGTTCAGGCCACGCGCTTGTGTTACTCTGCTCCACGTCTTCTGAGAGACCAGATACGTGGGGAAGATGGGAGCTACGCGCAGGACTGGACTCAGCCAATGATGCAGGCGCTCTTCGGTCCGCAGGAGGGGAAGGTCAATCCGCAGCAGCTTCAGGACTCAGCGGTGCAACTCATGCCGGACACCGATGGCAAAGGGGCCAAGCGTATTCTGCTGAACTTCCCGCTGAGTCTGGATGACTCCAAGGTGAAGTCGTTGGTTGGCAAGGAGGAGATTTGGCAGCGCCAGTTTGTGACTTGGAAAAATGGCAAACAATTTCCCTTTATGTGTTGGGCGGGTGACTTCAACGGCAAGGAGCCTCATCGCTGGTGGGAGAAGGTGTCCATTTTTCGCGTGCTTGCCGCCGACTTGGGGACTCGTCATGCCGCCAGCGTGGCTTTGGTGGAGTGTGGGGAGCAAGGGGGCGGCACGGCGCGCTTGATTGGAAATGCTGGCGGCAAAGATTGGTTTGGGCGCTACCGCTCGGGTGCAATCCTCAAGCTGCCGGGTGAGGATGCAGTCGTGCTGCGTCCCGAGAGTCCGCTTGATAAGGATGACCGGGGCAAAGCCTTTCGTGAAGAACCTTATGGCTCGCGTGGGCGACCTGCGGATTTAGCGGAGTGCGAGGAGACTTATGCCATGATGACGGCTCTGTGCCCAGTTGAGAATCCAGCGCGGGCAGACAAGAACTGGCAGCCTTACCAAGGTCTGCTCGGTGGCATCACTTCGGACGGCGTCTTGCAGAAGGAGTTCAGTTTTCCCGAGTTGAATGACAAGCTGCTGGTCGCCGTGCGAAGGGCGCAGAACTGGATCGCCAGCTGCATTTCTTGGCATTGGAAGCTTTCCCAGCCTGACAGTGAAGCGCAGCGTCAAAGTGCCCTGGAACAACTGCGGGATCAGGAGCGCATGACCGAGTGGAAGTTGCTGGCGGATGGCACGGAGGAAAATCTCGTGAAGCTGCGGGATGCACTGCATAGCCACATCAGCGCTCAGCGCCAGCGAGTGCAGGAGAATCTGCTCCTGCTCACTGATCGCATCATTCCGCTGCGGGGGCGGCGTTGGGAGTGGGTGCAGCATCCTGAGAAAGAAGATTGTCATCTGCTCAGGCAAACCGCACAGGGGACGGATGAGCGGAAGACAAAACTGCGCGGCCAACGAGGGCTCAGCATGGCTCGCATCGAGCAGCTTTCTGAACTGCGCCGCCGCTGGCAGTCGCTGAATCAATCTCTGCGTCGGCAGATAGGGCAGAAACCCCTGACGGCTGCGGAGATGCGGAATGATCCTATTCCTGACCCATGTCCCGATGTGCTGACCAAGCTGGAGAACATTCGGGAGCAGCGGGTGAATCAGACTGCGCATTTGATTTTGGCCCAAGCCCTGGGCCTGAGGCTCCGGGAGCCCCAGATGTCTGCCAAAAGCCGTGAGATCACGGACAGCCATGGCGAGTATGAGAAAGTCCGCGCTCCGGTGGACATGATCGTGCTGGAAGATCTCTCGCGTTACCTCTCCGACCAAGGACGGGCCAAGAGTGAAAACACCCGGCTCATGAAATGGTGCCACCGCGCCATCATGATGAAGGTGAAGATGCTTGCTGAGCCCTTTGGTATTCCGGTACTTGAGACGCCTGCGGCCTACTCATCGCGGTTCTGCTCGCTGACTGGGATGGCTGGCTTCCGGGCGGCGGAGGTGGGCTGGGAAGATCGGAACGAATTCCGCTGGCGGGTGCTATTGGCAGAAGCGGCCAAAGCCAAAGAGGAGGGCAAAGCGCCTTCGGAGACCGCGGCTTATGCCGTTGCCCTTTTTGATGAACTCAAGAGGATCAGCGAATCAGACCATCCTTGCCGCACGCTACTCGCCCCGCAGCCGGGTGGGCCGATGTTCATCACGGCTTTGGAGGTGGCGCATCCGGCACCTGCGCCTAACCGGAAACAAAGGGACAAGCGTACTGTGCTTCCGATGCAGGCAGACTTGAACGCGGCGGCGAATTTGGCGTTTCGGGCCGTGGCACATCCGAGTGCGGCACATATCCATCATCGTCTTCGCACCGAGCGGAAGAAGGAGGCGTTCCTGGCCCGGGAGAAGCGCCGCTTTGGTGCGGAGAAGGCTCTGCTCGTTCCGCAGAACACCGCCGACTTTCCCAAGGAGAAGAACACCAATTTCTTCTATGATGAGCACGGGGTGGCGCAGTTTGGTAGAGCACGTTTGGAAGTGGAGTCTTCGGCCGGTTTTCCATACGCTTCAGGACCGGGACTCTGGAAAGGGGTGAATGATAGGGTGGCGCAATGGAAGCGCTGTGTGGCGATCAATCGGGCGCGCGTGAGTTCTTGGCAGAAGCCCAATCCTGACGACGAGATTCCCTTCTCCTAAGGGAGGAATGGAGACGATCCGCATTTCTGATCATGCGGAAATCCAGGTGCGGGCGAGGAAGATCGCGCGTGTGGGCGTGGGGGGGCGGGGAGGCGTCGAGAAGTTGAGAAATACTGCGGGATTAAGGAAGTGAGCGTCGGCATTTGACAGGTGAGGTTATAGTACCTGCGTGTCATGAATGCTGCTGCCCCGATCAATACTCTGGATGCGCTGATGGAGGCGCAACCGCCGCTGCCGGTGAGGCGGCTGCACAATTACTTCTACTGTGCCCGCCTGCTGTACTACCAGTGGGTGGAGAATTTGTTCGAGGAGAATGCGGATACGATCGCTGGGAGTCATGCGCACCGGAACGTGGACAAGGCGTCGTCGTTCGATGAGGAGAAGAAGGCGGCGCTGGCGGAGGGGCTGCCGGAGGGGGCACGGCTGCGGAGCTTGAAGCTGGAGAGCGCGGTTTTGGGGCTGGTGGGGGTGGTGGATTTGCTGGAGGGTGGGCCGGAGGGTGCTGAGGTGGTGGACTATAAGAAGGGGAGTGCTCGGCGGGGGGCGAACGGGGAGCGGACGGCAAAGGAGGCGGATGCGGTGCAGGTGGCGGCGCATGCGCTGATGCTGGCGGAGGCGGGGACGCCGGTGGGTGGGGCGTGGATCTACTACGCGGAGGATAAGCGGCGGGTGCGGGTGGAACTGACGGAGGAGCTGTACGAGATGACGCGGCGGGGGATTTTGGAGGCGAAGGCGCTGGGGGAGAGCCGTCACTGCCCGCCACCGCTGGTGAATGATCCGCGCTGCCAGTATTGCAGTGCGTATCCGATCTGTCTGCCGAATGAGAGCCGGTGGTGGGCGGCGGGGTATGAGGAGAAGGTGGAGGAG
>CANETF010000219.1 GCA_947440575.1 Verrucomicrobiaceae bacterium | reverse complement strand
GCAAAATACTCATCCACACTCGTCGTCGGAATCAACCGTCCCCGACCCACATCCAGCGCGTTGTCCTCAAACAACTCCGGATACTGCCCAAACACCCGCCGCCCCGCCAACGCTCCCCCCACCACCAGCTGATTCCCACCCCACGCATGGTCACTGCCCGCGCCGTTCGAAGTCAGCGTCCGCCCAAAATCCGACGCCGTAAACAGCGTCACCTTGTCCCCAAAACCCAGCGCCTCCAAGGTCCGGTAAAACGCCGTCACCACCGCGCTCATCCCCGGCAGTTGCCCGCCCATGCTCCGCAACACCTCATCATGGTGATCCCATCCGCCATACTGAATGAAAAACGTCTGCCGCTTGTGTCCCATCGTCGCATGCCCCGCAATCGACTTCGCAATCCGCTGCATCGACCTCGAAAAATCACTGTCCGGCCACACCACCGACTCCGGCAGCGTCACATTCGTCGCCTCATTGAACAGCGTGTAGGCCTCCATCGCCCCGATCTTCGACTTCTGAAACGCCTGCGTGAACAAGTGGTCATAATTCAGCGCCAACTGCTCATCCACCGCCCGCGTCCTCAACGGCGTCAAACTCCACTGATTCGCATCCGCCGGATCATACCCGTCCAGCGTCACCGCCCCACCCGCACCTACCGTGTACTCAATCGTCTCCTGCCCGCTCTGCCAGTAATTCGTCCCCGCTAGCGAGATGTTCATCGACACCAAATTCGACATGTTCAAACTCCGCAGCATGTCCGCCGCCCGCCCCGCCCAACCCCTCGACGACCGCATGTGCGGCATCGACGTCTGCCACTGCTCGATCTGGTCCGAATGCGAAAACAATCCCAACGGCAGCCGCTTCGACTCGTCCCACACCTGGTTCTTCGCCGTCACCCGCTCCACCAGCGTTCCCACATTCGCCACAAACGACGCCTTCCCCTCCTCAAACAAACTCTGCAACCCCGCCACCCCAGGATGCAACCCCAGCGTCAACCCGGGATCCACCGTCGGCGTGATCGGCAAAAGCACCTCCTTCGCCAGCGCCAAATCCTTCCGTACCGTCTTGTATTCCGCATGCTCATCATCCCCACGCGGCACCAGCAAATTGAAGGAATCAATTCCCCCCGGCAAAAACAAACACACCAGCGCCCGATAATCATTCACCCCAGGAGCCGCCGCCGCCACACTCCCCGCCAAACGCAAATTCAGCAGCGTGTTGATCAAAGGCGCCGCCCCCATCCCCGCACAGGCGGCCTGGCGCAGGAAATGACGGCGTGGCAGTGGTGTTTTCATCAGCTCAAATCAACGTTGAATCGCGTAATCCGGCAGCGTGGAAATCAAATAGATCGCCATGTAAATGCGCTCCTTCTTCCAGTCCCAGTAAGTCTCATCAATCGCCTCAACCGTCTCCCGAATCACCTGATGATGCACCGGATCCAGCATCCCCCCGGTCAGCACCATGTCCAACCGCCTCATCAACGCAGGCACATCGTTATAAAGCGCCATCTCCACCGTCAAATTCGCCCGCACCACCCTCGCCGGATCGCTGTCCCCCCATCGATTGAACCCGTTTCGCATCGCCGAATAGTAGTAGTTCGGCCCCGCCACCGCCGTCACCGCATTCAAAATCTGAAACTCCGGCGCCACCAAGTGCGCATCGTTGACCGGTCCCGCCGGACTGTATCCCGGCCTGAAAAAGTTAAACACACTCGGACTCGATAACGGCTGCTGCGCATGAAACTCATCCAAATACGAAAGCGGGTAAATCCCGCTTGTTGACCGCGCATTGAACGCCCACGCCAATCCCGCCGACCTCAAATACGGCTCCTTCATCTTCCCGAAATTCGCACTCGCCAGCATCGCCACCGACCTCGCCTCCGGGTCCAACAACACCGCCTTAATCACCGCCTTCATGTCCCCCCGCACTCCCCTCCCATTGTTCGCAAACGCCGCACTCACCCGCCCGACATACGCCGGACTCGGATTCGATGTCACCAACCGCTGAATCAACCGATACCCCAGAAACGGCCCCATGTTCGGATGATTGAACAGACAATCAATCGCCCCATCAATGTCCGCCATCCCCGCCGTCCCCTTGTCCGGATTGGTGCTCGCCACCCGCGCCGGCAATGTCACCCCATTGAGCAACGTCTTCGGTTCCAAATCATGATACTCATCCCACATCAGCATCGGATTGTTCCAGTCCTCCGGCGGCCACCAAAAACTCGTCCCCCTCGGCCCCCCGAAACTCAACCCCGTGAACACCCGCGCAAAATTCGTGATCGCCACATTGTCATACGTCGGAATCATCTGCCCGCCCTCCAACCGCGGCGTCCCATCCTGATTCAATTCCCACAGCCCAATGCTGAACAACTGCATGATCTCCCGCGCAAAATTCTCATCCGGAAACGTCCCCAACGCCGCATCCGCCTTCCGGTTCTTCAAATGACTCAAGTAGATCCCCATGCACGGATGCATCGCCACTCCCTTCAACAAATCCCGCGCATTCCCAAATGCCCCCCGCACCAGCACATCATAGAAATTCAACATCCCCCTCGGCTGGTTCCCCAGCACATCCAACCGATCCGAAATCACAAAAATCTCGCTCAACGCAAACGCCACCCGCTGCCTCAACGGATCCGACGCCGTCGGCCCGATCGACTTCGACCACCACGCCCGCATCTTCGCATCCCAATACACCGGCTCCCTCGTACGCGCCATCGCCTCCAGCACCGGCTGATGCAACCCCACCGGCTTCTTGAACTGCGCATCAATCCAGGGCCCAAAACCCAGTGACATCACCGACTCCGCATTCTCCGGAATCAAATCCGCATCCGCCGTCGAATCCGCACTTGGCCCATACCCAGCCTGCCACAAAAACCTCACCGCCTCCTTCGCCCCCGGCTTCGATCCCGCATTCGCCAACGACAACGTCACCGCCCGCCGCGCCGACTTCGTCGACACCGAGTAAAGCGCACTCGGCAGCACCGTCACTCCAATGGACTCCGTCGGCTCCGTCAGCGCGTCCGCCAACGGTGTGAAACTCAACCACACCTCCCGCTCCCCATCCGGAATCGTCACCGTATCCCCCACCGCCATCGAGTAATCCACCCCCCTCCTCGCCGAACCCGAAATCGCAAACGTCACCACCAAATCCCCCACCATCCCCTCCCTCCGAAAAGCCACCACCCCATCATCCGGCCACGCCTCACTCATCACCCCATCCACCAAAATCACCTCCACCACAGGCCCCGCAACCCCCTGCCCCCAAACAGCACCCGCCATCATCAGCCCCAAAGCCAATGACCCGCAAAGCCGCCGAATGAAATCACGCATTAGTCTGAAAATTATAACAAGATCCCACCCCCCAGTCAATCCTAATCCCCTCAGCCCAGGCCAGCCTGGATGATTCATGAACTTCGTTGCGAAAACGCTGGAAAGCCCGTGGCTGCCAGGCGGGCGCAGGATTTGAAAGGCGGAGTGCATGGGTCAATGCTCGAGGCCTTTCAAAACAAGCCCAACGCCGCAGACACGGGCTTTCCGGCGTTTGCAGTAGAAGGCTCATGGATCATCCAGGCTAGAATCCAACCAGACAAACGGCCATCCCGCGTGTATCAGAGCATCACCTTGTGCGCGGGTGCAGGATGAAGAGCCAGTCCAGCTCCAACTTGATTCATCACCCCTTCTCCTCATGAACACGCCTTCTCACTCGCACGACCCCAAGCCCAAGGCCTCCTGCTGCCACGCCCCCCCGCCACCTCCCAAGCCAACCTGCTGCCAGCACGCTCACTCCCATGAGCCCACCGCAAAGCCTCCGGCCACGGCCAAGTATTTTTGCCCCATGTGCCCGGGCGCAGAATCCGACAAGCCCGGTGACTGCCCCGTTTGCGGCATGGCCCTCGAACGCAATCCACCCTGGAAAGCCGTCGCCAAAACCCAATACACCTGCCCCATGCACCCCGAGGTGCAGCAAGATCATCCCGGGGATTGCCCGAAATGCGGCATGCCCTTGGAACCGCTCTCCCTTCCTGCCGAACCCGATTCAGAAGACGCCGAATGGCGCGACATCACCCGGCGCTTCCGGATCTGCCTCGCCCTCACTCTGCCTGTCTTCGTCGTGGCCATGCTCCACCTCATTCCTTCCCTCGCCCATGCCTCTTGGGTGAATAGCCCGCCATCCCGCTGGATGCAGTTTGCCCTCAGCACACCCGTGGTGCTCTGGGGCGCCGCTCCCTTCTTTCGCCGCGGTTGGAAATCCCTGCTCACACGCCACTTCAACATGTGGACGCTCATCATGCTCGGCGTCGGCGCCGCCTTCCTCTTCAGCGCTACCGCCATGCTCGCACCCTCGCTCTTCCCGGATTCCATGCGCCTGCACGGAAACCTGCCCATCTATTTCGAAGCCGCCGCCGTCATCGTCGTGTTGGTCCTGCTCGGCCAGATGCTGGAACTGCGCGCCCGCCATCGCACTGGCTCTGCCATCAAAGCCCTCCTCTCGCTCGCACCACCCACGGCACGCCGCATCACCGAAACGGGCGAAGAAGACATCCCGCTCGACTCCGTCCAACTCGGCGACAAATTGCGCGTCCGCCCCGGCGATAAAATCCCCGTCGATGGCGTCTTGATCGATGGCTCGTCTTCCGTCGATGAATCCATGCTGACGGGCGAGCCCATGCCCGTCCAAAAACAAAAAGACAGCCCCGTCACCGGTGGCACCGTCAATGGCACCGGCAGCTTCGTCATGACTGCCCAACGCATCGGCAGTGACACCCTGCTCGCTCAAATCGTCGCCATGGTCGCCGATGCCCAACGCAGCCGCGCCCCCATTCAAGGTCTCGCAGACAAAGTGGCATCCATCTTTGTCCCAACCGTCGTCCTGTGCTCGATCGCAACCTTCCTGCTCTGGTGGTTCGTCGGCCCCGATCCAAAACTCGCCCACGCCATCATCAATGCCGTCGCTGTTTTGATCATCGCTTGCCCATGCGCGCTCGGCCTCGCCACTCCCATGTCAATCATGGTGGGTGTCGGCCGCGGCGCACAGGAGGGGGTGTTGGTCAAAAACGCCGAATCCCTCGAACGACTCGAAAAGATCACAACCCTCATCGTCGACAAAACCGGCACCCTCACCGAAGGCCGACCTTCGCTCGTCGAGATCCTCCCAATCGCCGATGTTCAAGAAGCCGAACTCCTACGCCTCGCCGCCTCCCTCGAAACCCAAAGCGAACATCCCCTCGCTGCCGCCATCGTCACCGCCGCAAACCAGCGTGCCCTCACACTCGCTCCAATTGACTCCTTCGCCTCGATCACCGGCGGCGGAATCTCCGGACTCTGCGATGGCAAACACCTCCTCATTGGCAGTTCGTCCCTCCTACTCGAGCAAGGCATCACCGATCTCGATTCGCTCATCGCCACCGCCGCCAACCGCCAAGCCGAAGGCCAAACCGCCATCTTCGTCGCCATTGATGGCCGGGCCGCTGGCATGCTGTCAGTCGCCGACCCCATCAAGCCAACCTCCGCTGAAGCCGTCGCCTCACTCAAGCAACTCGGCATCAAAATCATCATGGTCACTGGCGACAACAAACTCACCGCCGCTGCCGTCGCCAAAAGCTTGAACCTCGATGGCTTCGAGGGCGAAGTAACACCGCAAGGCAAAATCGACTTTGTCCGTCAACTCCACGCCGCCGGCGAACACGTCGCCATGGCCGGCGACGGCGTCAATGATGCCCCCGCGCTCGCCCAGGCGGATGTCGGCATCGCCATGGGCACGGGCACCGATGTCGCCATGCAGAGTGCCGGCATCACCCTGCTCAAAGGCGACCTGCGCGGCATCACCAAAGCCATCCACCTCAGCCGCGCCACCATGCGCAATATCCGCCAAAACCTCTTCTTCGCCTTCGCCTACAACGCCATCGGCATCCCCATCGCTGCCGGCCTCCTCTATCCCTTCTTCGGCCTTCTGCTAAGCCCCATGCTCGCCGGGGCCGCCATGAGCCTGAGCTCCCTCTCCGTGATCACCAACGCTCTCAGGCTCCGTTCCACAAAACTGTAAGGTTCGCTGGCAACGCAAAAGCTAACCCTGCCCATAGTACGCCCCAGGTCCATGCTTCCGAAGGTAATGCTTCTCCAGCAAATACTCCGGTAGCGGCACCAGGTTCGGGTTCAATCGCTCACACTCCAACGCCATCCGCGCGCACATCTCCAGCGCAATGCTGTTCTTCACCGAGTCCATCGCCGTCTTCCCAAAAGTAAACGGCGCGTGCCCCGCCTGCAGCACCGCCGGCATTTCAGTCGCACTCAACCCCAACTCCATCAACCGCTCCACAATCGCCACCCCCGTGTGATGCTCATAATCCGCTGCCACCTCCTCCGGCGTCAGCATCCGCACCAGCGGCACCGTCCCATGAAAATGATCCGCATGCGTCGTCCCATAACACGCCAGCGGCCGGCAGGCCTGCGAAAAAATCGTCGCATACGGACTGTGCGTGTGCGTCACCCCCCCAATCTCCGAAAAACTCCGGTAAAGATGCAAATGCGTCTTCGTGTCCGACGACGGCTTCAACTTCCCCTCCACCACCTGCCCCTCCAAATCCAGCACCACCATGTCCTCCGGCTTCAAATCTTCATACTCCACGCCACTCGGCTTGATGCACCACAACCCGCTCTCACGGTCAATCCCGCTCACATTCCCCCAGGTCAACCTCACCAATCCGGACGGGACCAGCGCCTGATTCGCCAAACACACTGCAGCTTTGAGTTCTTCTAACATCCCCGGCACCAAAGCCCATATTCAATCCTCAGCAATGCCGAAAAGCAAAACGCCGCCCCTGACAAGCAGGAGCGGCGTCGCTGTTTCGTTTCACCATCAACGATGGAACTGCCTATCCCCAATTAGGGAGTTGGCACTTCCGAAATGGTCTTCAAGATCCGGCTTGCGATCTGATAAGGGTTGCCCTGCGAGTTCGGACGACGATCCTCAAGGTAGCCTTTGTAACCGTTGTTCACAAAGCTGTGCGGCACGCGGATCGAGGCGCCACGGTCAGCCACTCCGTAGCTGAACATGTCGATCGACTGCGTCTCATGCAAACCCGTCAAACGCAGGTGGTTATCAGGTCCATACACCGCAATGTGCTCTTCCTTGTTCTTGTCAAACGCGGCCATGAGCGCTTCGAAGTAGGCCTTGCCGCCCGTTTCGCGCATGTAGCTCGTCGAGAAGTTGGCGTGCATGCCGGACCCGTTCCAGTCCGCGTCCATTCCAAGAGGTTTGCAGTGGTATTCCACATCGATCGCGTACTTCTCGCAAAGACGCTCCAATAGGTAGCGGGCCACCCACATTTCATCAGCGGCTTTTCTGGAGCCTTTGCCGAAAATTTGGAATTCCCACTGACCCTTCGCCACTTCAGCGTTGATCCCTTCATGGTTGATTCCAGCGTCCAGGCAGAGCTCGAGGTGCTCTTCAACAATCTGACGCGCCACATCACCCACGTTCTTGAAGCCCACACCCGTGTAATAAGGGCCTTGAGGAGCCGGGAAACCACCTTCTGGGAAACCCAAAGGACGCCCGTC
>CANETF010000218.1 GCA_947440575.1 Verrucomicrobiaceae bacterium | reverse complement strand
GTGAACCCTGAGCAGGTCACACCTGAAGCTAAATTCATCGAAGACCTGGGAGCTGACTCTCTTGACACGGTGGAATTGGTGATGGCGTTCGAAGAGGAGTTCTCGATCGACGTTCCCGATGATGAAGCTGAGAAGCTGCAATCGGTGGGTGACGTGGTGCGTTACATCGAAGAGAACGCTGAGTGAGGTAGAGCGGATTCCTCAGATTGATTTCTTGTGAAGGGTCGGTGACGAAGAGTCACCGACTTTTTTTGTATTTGGGTGAGATTAACTTGATCCATTTCTGGGAATGCTAAGGGGGCTTGGAGCGAGTATGAACGGGTGGGGGAGGATAACTTTGATAGAGAGAAACGAACACCGAAAACATGCCGTCTTTAAAAAGGTGGTCGCGTGGCGACTGCGGGTCGCACGCGGCGCGGTGCGTGGTATTTGAGGGATGGTCAGGCTAGTTTGGATTGGTGATCTGGAACTTTGAAGCTGGAGGCCGTGAGTGATTCCATTCATAAACATTCGGCTAACTGACTGTTAAGTATTTTGATGGTGAAATTGCAAAATGTTTCAACACATTCTTAATGGGGTTGTCACATTGAAAGTGCGCATGGCAGCAAGTCGAAAGCGCGCAGCTGTAACCCTTCTACTTCCGAGCTTTCCAATGCCTGAACGTCCCTTAATTATTGCGCACCGCGGTGCATCTGCAGAAGCTCCTGAAAACACGGTGATGGCCTTTTTGCTGGCTTTCATGCAAGGGGCGGATGCTGTGGAGGCGGATGTGAGAATGTCGAGTGACGGGCACTTGGTGGTGGTGCATGACGAGGACACGAAGCGGGTTTCGGGAGTGAGTTTGAAAGTATCGAAGACCCCATTGGAGAAGTTGCGGGCCTTGGATGTGGGGCGAGTCAAGACGAGGAGGGGGCAAGGTCAGCGGATGCCGCGTTTGGAAGAGGTGCTGGGCATGATGCCAGAGGAAAAGCTGCTGCATTTGCATTTGAAGATGGGACCGGATGGGTTGACGCCGTTGATTGAGCAGTTGAAGGCGGTGGGTGAATTGAACAAGCGGGTGCGGATGATGAGTGGTGAGGTTGAGACCTTGATGGCGGTGAAGCAGGCGCTACCGGATTGCGGGTTGATTCTGCACTGCGAGCGGCGATGGACGCAGAAGTCCGATCTTTGGCTTCCTGAAATCGACATGATGATGACGGTGGCTTTGGCGTTGGGAGCGGAAGCTGTGGCGGTTGATTCGCGGAGTTTGGCGGCTGAGCCGGAGATGGTTGAGGTGATGAAGCAACGAGGGGTCAAGACGCATGTTTGGACGGTGAATCGGGCGCCGAGTGCCCGGCGGTTTTCTGACCTGGGTGTGAGCGGAATCAAGACGGATTATCCCGGGCATTTGGTGTCGAGTTTTGCGAAGGCGGCGCGGGTTTGACCGGTGCCTGGAGTTCCGGTGTGCGAAGTGAGGCGACGAAATTGGCTTGGCATGAGGCGGTTCATGTTGATGATGGACGGCATGAGGTTTCGAAATCAAAGCGCTGCTTTGGCGGTTCTGTGGGTGCTGGGGCACGGACTCTGGAGTTTGCCAGGGGTGATTTGGGCGGCTGAGGGAGAGGCTGTGGTGGTGAGTGGGGAGGGGATGGAGGCTGTTTTGTTTGCTTCCAAAAGTCTGGTGCAGCATCCGGTGGCGGCGGCGGTGGATGGGGCGGGCAGGTTGATGGTGGTGGAGAATCAGACGCAAGGACGTCCGCAATCATGGAAGGGGCCGGAGCGGGATCAGGTGGTGGTGTTGGTTGACGAGAATGGGGATGATGTGGCGGACCGGCGGGAGGTTTTTTTTGCGGGGAGTGAGTTCACGAATGGCATCGCGCAGGGGGCTGAGGGTTGGGTGTATTTGGTCACTCGGAATGAGATCCTTCGAGTGCGGGATGCGGATGGGGATGGCCGGGCGGAGCAGGTGGAGCGTCGGTTGATTTGGATGGAGATGGAGGAGGGAGTTCCGGTGAAGGGATTCACGGACCTGGCATTTGATCACAAGGGGGGGTTTGTTTTTGGGATGGGGGAGAATGGTGGGAAGGGGTATCAGATTCGGGGAGCGGATGGGATGATGTTTGAGGATGCGTGCGAAGGCGGGCAGGTCTGGCGGGCGAAGCTGGATGGGTCTGGATTGAAGCGTGTGGCGACGGGATTTTATGAGCCCGTGGGGTTGACGGTTGACGGGACGGGAGAAGTGTTTGCGACGGATGCAGGGTGGGGAGCTGATTGGCCCAGCCGATTGTTGCATGTGGGGGAAGGGTGGGACTTTGGGATTCAGGATCGCTATGCGTTGAATAAGCGGCATCCGTTTTTGTCTTGGGACGGGAGTCGGTTTGGGACGATGCCGATGGTGGGGGGATTGGGAGAGCAGCCAGAGGAGATGATGTGGTATCGGGTGGAAGCTTCGCCGATGTATCGGGGGTTACCGGTTGATTTGAACGGGAGGATGCTGGTGGCCTTGTCGGGGGAGCATCGAGTGGAGACGTGTGAGGTGTCGAGACGAGTGATGAGCGGGACGTTTTGGATGAAGCGTGAGACGCTGTGCCAGGGTGGCGCGGGGTTTTGGCCGGTGGGAATGGCGACTCGAAAGGACGGTGCGATTTATGTGTTGGACTGGGCGGGAAAAGGGGGGGAGATGGATGGAACCGGAGCGGTTTGGTTGATTCGAAAGAAGCAAGCGATGTCACTGGCGGAAGCGCCTAAGTGGGTGGGGATTGCGGATCCGGTGGTGGCCCTGTGCGAGACGATTTTGGAGGGTCCGGCAGCTACTGAGGAGACGATGCTGGAGTGGTTAGGAAGCGACAAGCCGGTGGTTTATCGGGCGGCGATCCGGAGGCTCTCGCGTGATGGAGTGTTGGCGAAGAAGATGGCGGCGGTGGGGTATCAGCCGGATCCGAGAGTGCGGGTGGGATTGCTGCTTGCGGCGCGATTGGGGACGGAGCGCGAGGGATTGGACATGAACTATTTGCCGCCCGAAGTGGATGAGCTTTTGCGGGCGTCCTTGCTGGATGCTGATTCAGAGGTGAGTTTGCCGGCGTTGCATTGGGTGGCGGATCATGGCATCAAGCGGCATCGATTCGTGGTTCGAGGCATCTCGGAAGATCCGCTACTGAGTGAGGCTGTGTTTGTGGCGGCGTTGACGGCGTTGGATCGCATTGACCGGCCTGAGGAAGCGGTGTTCACGGAGGAGCGGTTGAAGGAGAAGCTTTGGGAATTGATTCGAGACGAGAAAGTGGATGTGGGGGTTCAAGTGTTGGCTTTGAAAGTGGTTCCCGGCATTCGGGGAGAAGTGACGCCTGAGGTGGTGTTGGGGGTGCTGAAGAAAGCGGAAGATGAGCGGCGAGTTTGGATGACGCACTTTTTGGGGCAGATGTCGGGGGATGAGAAGGGGGCGATGCTGCGTGGGTTGGCGTTTGATGCGGGGGAGATTACGGCGGTGCGGGCGGCGGCGTTGACGCATCTGACGATGAGTGATGAGGACGCGCCGAAGTTGCTGGAGATGGCGGAGTCGGCGGGGGAGTTGTTGCGTGGGGCGGTGCTGGCCGGGATGCAGGGGCTGCGGTTGTCGTTTGATCAGCAGAAGAGGCTTAAAGCTTTGGAGGGAAGTGAGAATCAAATGGCGGTGAAGCGAGTGTTGGGGGAGGTTTTTGTGCCGTTGCAAAGGCCTGCTGTTTCGAATCTGACGGCTTGGAAGAGCTATTTGGAGAGGCTAGAGGGAGAGCCGGACCTGGAGCAAGGACGGCAGGTGTTTTTGTCCCAGGTGAGAGGGGGGTGTGCGGTTTGCCATCACGCCGAGGGGTTGGGGAACGTGGACGGGTTATCGATTGCGGGGGAGGGTGAAGAGGCGAGCCGGGAATCGATCTTGGAGAGTCTGTTGCAGCCGAATCGTCAGGTAGGGACACGGGGTTCGGGGTGGACGATTGTGACCCGAGAGGGGGACTCACACCTGGTTTTTGAGCTGGCCGGAGTAGGAGACAAGCGGCGCTACATGGACATGAAGCGACGAGTCTATGAGTGGGGGCATGATCAGATTGCGAAGCGGGAGTCTGCTGCTGTGACGGTGATGCCTGGGGACCTGACCGGGAGCATGACTGACGAGGAGATTCGCGACTTGGTGGCTTATTTGGAATCGCTTCGACGGAAAGAGTAGTTTTGGCCCGGTCAGGATGGCGGCCAAATCACGAAACGATCCGGCACGATTTACAAGCTGGGTGCTGGTATGGATTCCAGTCTTTTCATTTCGTTGAACCGATTCCAGTCATCAAGGTTCATTTCATTTTGTCGTTTCCTGGACTGAGCGGTGATGCCGAACAGGAAGACGGCGACATCCAAGACGAGGATGAGCATGGCGATCCGAATGCCCCATTTTTTGAGCTTGGCGTCGATGGATTTGTTTTTGTTCACCGAGATGCGATCCGGGCTGGTGAAAGTGGACTGGTAGAGGCGGCGCCAGCTGCGGGGTTCGCGTGACAGATTGAAGGCGCAGACGAAGAGTGCCGTCAGGATGAGGCAGGCTATTTGGAAGGGAAGTGGCAGACGATCATCCATGGCTTCAGACTATCACTCGGTCGAGTAATAGGTTGATTTGAAGGATAGGGGTGAGGCGGAAAAGGTGCAAGAGGATTGATCGGAGAAGTGGATCAAGCGCGTGCGAAACGGTCTTCGGCCGGGGTGGCGCCGAGATGGGTTTGGCGGGCGCTGCCGTTGGCGGTGAGGTGGTTGAGGATGTGGAAGGCGTCCTCAGGTTCCATGGAGAGGGAGGAGGCGATGGCTTCGGCGGTGAGACCGGCGTCGTCGGAGGGGAGGGCGGCGCGGACGGCGGTGAGGTTGTTGAGGAAGACGGTGGCGGCTTTTTTGCCGGCTTCGACGCCGGGCTGGTGGTAGGCGTTGACGTTGACGAGGGAGGCGTAGAAGCTGACGGCGCGTTCGAAGAGGCCGACGAGCATGCCGAGTGAGAAGGCGTTGAGTTCGGCGATGCTGAGGGTGAGGGATTGGCGGCCATTTCCGGAGAGGGCCTGGCGGGTGCCTCGGAGGAAGCCTTGGAGGAAGTCGCCACTGGTGAAGCCGGGCTCGACTTCGAGGGGAGGGGTATCCTGGGCTTTGCGGACCTCGATGAAGGTGGCGAAGAAGTTGTTCACGCCATCGCGGAGTTGCTGGACATAGGCGTGTTGGTCGGTGGAGCCTTTGTTGCCGTAAACGGCGATGCCTTGATTGACGACGTTGCCGTCGAGATCGAGCTCTTTGCCGAGGGACTCCATGACGAGTTGCTGGAGGTATTTGCTGAAGAGGACGAGGCGGTCCTTGTAGGGGAGGACGACCATGTCTTTGGCGCCTTTGCCTTGGCCGACGTGATACCACATGAGGGCGAGGATCATGGCGGCGTTTTGGGAGGCGGGGAGAGAGCGGGTTTTTTCATCCATGGCGGCGGCGCCAGCGAGGAATTGGGGGACATCGACGCCTTGGAGGGCGGCGGCGAGGGTGCCGACGGCGCTCATGACGGAGGTGCGGCCGCCGACCCAGTCCCACATGGGGAAGCGGGCGAGCCAGTCCTGGGCGACGGCGTGTTTGTCGAGCTCGCTGCCGAGGCCGGTGACGGCGACGGTGTGGCGGGCGAAGTCGAGGCCGGCAGCGCGGTAGGCGGCTTCGGCTTCGAGCATGCCGTTGCGGGTTTCTTTGGTGCCGCCGGATTTGGAGATGACGATGGTGAGGGTGGAAGCGAGTTCATCGCCGATCTTGGCGAGAACGCGGCTGATGCCGTCGGGGTCGGTGTTATCGAAGAAGGAGATATCGAGGGGAGGATTGGCGGGGGTGATGGCTTCGGCGACGAGTTGGGGGCCGAGAGCGGAGCCGCCGATGCCGACGATGAGGACGCGGGTGAATTTGCCACCAGCGGCGGGGGCGATATTGCCGGCGTGGACGTCGGCGGCGAACTGGAGGGTGGCGGCGAGGGTGGTGGTGATCTCGGATTGGAGATCGGCAGGGGCGAGGGAGGCGTTGCGCAGCCAGTAGTGGCCGACCATGCGGTTTTCGTCGGGGTTGGCGATTTCACCGGCTTCGACAGCGCGCATGGCGGCCTCGGCGGTGCTGATTTTGCCGGCCATTTGGTCGAAGTAACCGGATGGGACGTTGATGCGGCTGAAGTCGATGGAGAAGCCGAGATCGGGGTAGCGGACGAAGGATTGATTGAACTGGTTCCAGGATGAGGAGGACATGGTCAGCGAGAGGGGAGGGGTTTGAAGAAAAGCGGCGTGTGAGGGTGCATCGGGAGGTGCGGAGGTGCAAGGGGATTGAGGCGGGGAGGGGGCGTGGTTCTGAGATTGACAGGAGGGCGGGGCGCGGGATACTCCGCGGCGGTTTTGAGGTCTGAAAGGGCTTTCAATGCGCGTGCCAACCCACCCTTCTTCCCAACCTACCCGAACATGTCCGTCGTCATCACTGGAACCGTCGCCTTAGATCACGTTAAAACGCCGCAAGCGTATCAAGAGAACCTGCTGGGTGGCTCGGCTTCGTATGCGTCGCTGGCGGCGGCGGTGTTTTCGAAGGAAGTGCATTTGGTGGGGATCATTGGGAAGGATTTTCCAGCGGCGCATTTGGCGATGCTGGAGGGGCGTGGGGTGAAGATTGACGGAGTCGAGCACACGGGGGGCGAAACGTTCACCTGGAGCGGGGAGTATTTCACCGACATGAACCAGCGGACGACGCACAAGGTGGGATTGAATGTGCTGGAGAATTGGGTGCCGAAGCTTTCGGGGGCGGCTGCGGAGGCGAAGATCGCGGTGTTGGCGAACATGAGTCCGGACAATCAGTTGCAGACGCTGGAGCAGTGTGGGGCGGCGACGTTTGTGGCGGCGGACACGATGGATTTGTGGATTGAGATTGCGAACGAGCGTCTGCATGAGGTGATGAAGAAGATTGATCTGCTGGTGATCAATGAGAGCGAGGCGAAGGAGTTTGCGGGGACGACGAATCTGGTGGAGGCAGGTCGCAAGTTGCAGGCGAAGGGGCCGCGATTTGTGGTGGTGAAGCGGGGAGAGCATGGGAGCTTTTTGTTTGGGGAGAAGGAGGAGGAGTTTTTTGCGTGCTCGGCGTATCCGCTGAGTTCGGTGTTTGATCCGACCGGGGCGGGCGATTCATTTTTGGGTGGCATGGCGGGTTGGTTGTCGGCGAATGGAAAGACGGAGCCGACGTTTGAGGATTTGAGGACGGCGGTGGTGCACGGGAGTGTGCTGGCGAGTTACACGTGCGAGGCGTTTAGCACGCATCGGTTGCAGGAAGTGACTGAGGCGGATGTGGCGGCGCGGTTGGCGGAGCTGAGGGGATACACTGCCTTTTGATTGACCCCGGTGGAATCCTCGTTCCCGTTGGGGGATGGATGCCGAGAACCGACTGGACCGAACTGCGCTGCGTGAATTGCAGTGGGGGAAGCTGGCGGGATTGTTGACGCGGATTGGCGAGACGGACTCGTTTTATGCGCGGCGGATGGCGGCAGATGGAGTGGATGAGGTTGGGGATTTGGAGTCGTTTGTGAGGCGGGTGCGTTGCACGACGAAGGAGGAGCTGCTGGCGGATCGGTTGGAGCGGGCGCCTTTTGGATCGCAGATGCTGGAAGGGCCGGAGCGGTACACGCGGTTTTGTCAGACGAGCGGGACGAGCACGGG
>CANETF010000217.1 GCA_947440575.1 Verrucomicrobiaceae bacterium | reverse complement strand
CGTCGCGGAGAACTTGAAGTCGCTGGCGAATCTTGTCTCGAACATGGCGGTTGCCGGGGTGCAATTTTTCCAATTGAGGGACAAGTGTATATGCGTCGTCGTTCGTAAATTCGACTTTGCCCAGTGTGCGAATGGAACTTAGCACGTCGAGCGTCCAACCGCGTTCCTTGCCCTTGATTTCACCGAGCGGCTTTACGCGCCGAAACTTTGCTCGAACTTCAGATTCTGGGAGGATTTCGTTCTCTGCGACAACGGATATTCGCGCTTCGATCGGAATGAGGTTCATTGCAATGTTGCATCCAATCCAGCCAGCACGTCGCGCAGTGGCAGCTAGCGGTTTGCGTTTGATGATGGCTGAAGGTGGAAAAGCGAAGTGTGGAATCAACAGCAGATTCCGTATGCGCCAAGTCGACAGGTCATAATGCATGAAATAGAAGTTCGGTGTTTCACCATTCCGAATTGCGCGCATCATCGTTTCGTAAGCTCCATCGGGAACTGAGCTTCCAATTGGCGATTTCTGTCCTTTGAGCTGATACCAACATTTGCATATGGGGCATGCAAAGTCATTCGCCTTAGCATTATGGCTCAGCCTCGAGAGTCTTGGAGAAGAACAGTTCGGGCAATACAGATTGTGCTCAGCCCAAGATTCGGTCACGACTCGGGCGCATTGCGATGCGCTTTTATATTCCGCTGCCAGTTCGCCGTTCATCTTCAGATTCATCCCACGATTAGACTAGCGTGATGGTGCTGATTCAAGCGGCAATCTCTGGCTAGCCGTCCCATAAATTGCATGACGAACATATGAGAATACGCCATTCTGTGATCAATGAATCACGGCAAATTCTTCGCGATCAATCTATCACTGCCAGCTTCTTGAAAGGTATGGGCGCACAAGATGGCATTTACCAGAACGTGGAGGGTGCGCCATTCAAGATTGGCGACATGGTAAAGGTGGTTTCATTCTCGGACGACTCAGCGGATGAAGCATTTTTGGGTTACCGAGGTGCAGTTCTCTATTTCGAGTATTCCTGTGGTTGCGGCCAGACATTCCCAGATGACCCGATGATCGGCGTGAGGTTCGGAGAGAAGACAGCCGAATTTTGGAAAGAGGAACTCGCTCCGGCGAGGGATGGCGAGTGGTGAGTGGTGAGTGTTTTGCCAGAGTGGCACAGTAATCGCGCTGCGGCAATTGGCGGACTTAGATTCTCGTTGTTATTATCGTCGTGCTGCCGAAGTGCTCGGCTTTACAATTCGGACGTCGAAGCATCGCTCCATCGCGACCGCTGCTGGAATCGAGTTTGCAAAAGCCAAAAAGGCAGAAAAACAGGTGTTATTCATTCGGGCAGTGCTTTCAAATCCACTCTTTCAACGTCTGTTGCCGTTTTTGGAGTCCAAGGGAACGCAAGGTGCCACACGTGATGAAATGAAGGTGTTTTTGAGTGCCGTTGCTGAACTAGGCGCGGAGAGCATGGTGAAGAGGCGAATTTCGTCGTACGTTAGTTGGCTGACAAAACTTGGGCTGGCCAAATTGAATGGAAGCCAGTTAGTGCTAGATCGTCTTCCAGCGGCAGTGCCCATGGTGCAGTATGCGTCAGACGTTGAGCCAATCTTTCCGAACCGCTACGATCTGAAGGAGTATGATGATCAAGCCAAACGCATCTCCGGGAAAGGAGAGACAATCACCTATTTTGTGGATGAGGCAAAACGTGAGCGGGCTGTTGAAAGCCACGAGACGCTTGTCCGATTGATGGCGGAACAACTCCGAAAGCACGGAGCCTTACCGAAAGCGAACCGGTATGTTGACCTTTCGGCACGGCTAAACGGGAGTGACTTCTTGTTTGAAATGAAGTCAACGACTGAGGCGAATCCTCATAGCCAGATCCGAAAGGGGCTGTCCCAGCTCTATGAGTACCGATACATCCAGAACGTGCCTCGAGGAAAGCTTGTCTTAGTGATTGAGCAACCCCTACCAAAGAAGCTGCTTTGGATGGACAAGTATCTGGTAAAAGATAGAGGTGTGCTCCTCGTTTGGGATGGCGATGGCAAGTTCACGTGCTCTCCAGAAAGCAAAGGCCAGCTCGAATTTTTGAGTTAGACTCTGGGATATGCACCCAGACACGCGGTTAGTTGCTGAACACATGAAGCAGTTCGGAATGGCCATTCTTGGGAGGGCAATCTTTGACGCGACGTTCAATGAAATGATGAAGCCGTTTGCTCACGCTTTAGCGGTCGTGCATGCCGCACATGGGGCAGAGGTGCTTATGAAGGCACGGATTGCCCAAGAACACCCATTACTAATTTTTGACGCGCTGCCCAGAGCGTCAACCGTGCAAGGAGAGTTGTCGGTCGCAGAGCTTTTGACGATTGGCAGGACGCTCCGCTATGAAGATATTCCGGAGAAACTTTGGGCAGCAACTGGTTTTCGCCTCCCAAACGTTAAGGAGTTTCTAGAATTCGGTCGTTTGAGAAATCAAATCATGCACTTTGCAGTTCCTGATCGTGAACTGTCTGACCATGTGCTTCGTTTTGCATTCCGGGTGATCGAACCTGTAGTCAGGGAGTTCTGGGCGACGTCATTAGTGGCGTATGCTGAACAGTGGGACGACGTGATTCACGCCGATGGCTACCTTGCCGAACGTCTCGAACGGCTAGGTATCAGTTTGTAGGCTTTTTTGGCCAACGTTCCGCGGACATCCTCGGCCAGGCGCCGGTGCAGGCGAGCGGGCGTGAGCATTTGTGCGATTTGGTGAACCGGGCCAGCGACGGCTTGGCCGCATTTGGGGGGGCTAGCGGGCTGGCTTGGGGAAAGCGGCAGCGGGGTGCCGCTGTCCAAGGGCCTGTGGGGGGATTAAGGTCGAACGCTGAACGTTGAACTTTGAACGTCGAAGGGGGGAGGAGGGCGAGGAGGAGTTAGGGGCGGGAGCGGCGCTGGAAGGCTTCGATGGCTTCGTATTCGGCGAGGCCGAGGGCGTCGTAGTCTTTGGCGTGCTGGCGGTTTTGGTCGGCGATGCTGAGTTCGAGGGTGGAGAGGGAGTTGTAGCGGGCGAGGGAGCGGGTTTTGCGCTCGAGCTGGAGGGGGCTGAGGGGGACGGCCATGTCGATCTCGTGGGCTTCGAGGGGTTTTTCTTTGCCGCGGTAGCTCCACAAGGAGCAGGTGGCGGCCCAGTCCTCACCTTCGCTCTGGCGGAGGGCGGTTTCCAGAAGGCGGAAGGTGATGCCGGCGACGGAGGAGGGGTCTGCGGCGTCGCCTGTGCAGTAGATTTGATGAGGTTTGTGTTGGGCGAGGAGGCTCACCAAGGCGGCGAGGTCGTCGGGGGTGCTGTGGAAGCGGCGGTAGCGGCCTTTCTCATAAAAGGGGAGGTCGAGGAGGTGGACGCGGTCGCTGGTGAGGCCGAGGGTGTGGGCGGCGTCCCGAAGTTCGCCCCGGAGGATGAGGGCTTTCAATTGGCGGAGGGCGGGTGGGTCCTCGCCGAACTCGCCTTTTTCATCCAGGATGCGGAGGATGGTGTTGGCGTACTGGGTTTGTTCTTTCCACTCGGCGGGGGTGACGACGGCGCTGCCGAGTTCGGCGAGGGTGGAGGCGAATTTGTCGGCCTCGGAGTCGGGGACGCGGAGGGAGCCGGAGGTGAGGGCGATGAGGCGGACGTCGTGGCCCTGCTCGATGAGGCGGTCCAGGGTGCCGCCCATGCCGACGATGGCGTCCTGGGGTTCGGGGCTGAGGATGAGGCAGCGTTTGGGGTAGGGTTTGGCGCGCTCTGGGCGGAAGGTGTCGTCGGCATCCGGTTTGCCGCCGGGCCAGCCGGTGATGGTGTGCTGGAGGCGGTTGAAGATGCGGATGTTGAGCTGGTAGCCGGGGCCCTGTTCGGAGAGGAGGTCGGAGAGGCCGTGCTCGTTGTAGTCTTCGTCGATGAGTTTGAGGACGGGGCGGCTGGTTTTGAGGGCCTGCCAGACGACGGCGCGGCGGGTTTCGGCGGGGGTCCAGGAGGCGGGGCCGACGAGCCAGGGGAGCTTGATGCGGGTGAGCTCGCGGGAGGCGCCGGTGTCGATGAAGAAGCGGGCGTTGGGGTGGTCCTGAAGGAAGGAGGCGGAGACGGCCTCCGAGACGGCGCCTTCGATAGCACGGGCGGTGATGGCGGCTTTGTTTTCTCCCCAGGCCATGAGGACGAGCTGGCGGGCGCGGAGGATGGTGCCGACGCCCATGGTGATGGCGAAGTGGGGGACGTTCTGCTCTCCGCGGAAGTCGGAGGCGGCGTCCTGGCGGGTGACGCGGTCGAGGGTGATGCGGCGGGTGAGGGAGTCGCGAGAGGAGCCGGGTTCGTTGAAGCCGATGTGGCCGGTGCGGCCGATGCCGAGGATCTGCAAGTCGATGCCGCCGACGGCGTGGATTTTGTCTTCGTAGGCTTTGCAGTGGGCGAAGACCTGGTCGGAGGGGATGGTGCCGGAGGGGATGTTGATGTTTTCGGCGGGGATGTCGATGTGGTCGAAGAGCTGCTCGCGCATGAAGCGGGCGTAGCTTTCGGGGTGGTCGGCGGGGAGGCCGTAGTATTCGTCGAGGTTGAAGGTGACGACGTTTTGGAAGCTGAGTTTTTCCTCGCGGTGGAGGCGGATGAGTTCGCGGTAGAAGGGGACGGGGGTGGAGCCGGTGGCGAGGCCGAGGACGGTGGGGCGGCCGGTGCGGGTGTTTTCCTCCATGAGGGTCTTCACTTCCTGGGCGAGCGCTTGAGCGGCGGCGGTGGAGGAGGGGAAGAGCACTGTTGGGGTTTTTTCGTGGACTTCGGAGGGGGGGCGGGGGGGCATGGTTGGGAGGGGGGGAGGGGGAGACTGGAGAATGGGGAATTTTTACAGGAGGAGACCGGAGGAAACGGAGAGGGGGAGATGGGTAGTAGGACGGGTATGACTAGTCGGACGAGTCGGACGGGGGGACGAATAGGAGGACGAGGAGGAGGAGGAGGACGAAGGGGGGGACTAGGCGGGGTTGGGGCGGAGGGTGTAGAGGACGGCCATGCGGACGGCGATGCCGTTTTCGACTTGCTGGTTGATGAGGCTGCGGTCGTAGTTCATGCCGGCGTCGGTGATTTCGACGCCTCGGTTGACGGGGCCGGGGTGCATGAGCCAGGTTTTGCGGTCGCGAAGGATTTGGAGGCGGGTGTCGGTGAGGCCGAAGAGGCGGTGGTATTCGCCGACACTGGGGAAGAGGGAGTCGGCCTGGCGCTCCATTTGGACGCGGAGGAGGTAGACGGTGTGGGGGTTCCAGTCGAGGGCGTCGGTCCAGTTGTCGAAGCGGGTGATTTCGGCGGGGGTGTCGCGGGGCATGAGGGTGCCGGGGGCGAGGTAGGCGACCTGCATGCCGAGGCGGCGGAGGAGGAGGGAGGTGGAGCGGGCGACGCGGGAGTGCTGGATGTCGCCAACGATGAGGATGCGTTTGCCGGGGAGTTCGTTGTGGGTGACTTCGCGGAGGGTGAAGGCGTCGAGGAGGGCCTGGGTGGGGTGGGCGTGCCAGCCGTCGCCGGCGTTGATGACACTGGCGCGGGTGTTTTGGGCGATGAGGTTGGGGATGCCGGATTGTTTGTGGCGGACGACGATGTAGTCGAGGCGCATGGCTTCGAGGGTGTCGATGGTGTCGACGACGGACTCGCCTTTGACGACGGAGGAGGAATCGACGTCGAAGCGGGTGACGTCGGCGGAGAGGCGGGAGGCGGCGACTTCGAAGGAGGAGAGGGTGCGGGTGGAGGGCTCGTAAAAGAGGGTGAGCATGGTGCGACCTTTGAGGGTGGGCACCTTTTTAACGGAGCGTTTGAAGAGGTCTTTGAAGGGGGTGGCGTTGGCGAGGATGAACTCGATTTCCTCATCCTGGAGGGAGGCGATGTCGAGGAGGTCTTTGCGGGGTGACATGGGCTTTAATGGGAGGCGGACGATTCGATGAAGACGCCGTCGACGGGGTCGACTTCGGTGAATTGGACGGTGATGCGTTCGTTTTCGGCGATGTGGATGGTGTGGGCGGTGAAGTCGGGCTGGATGGGGAATTCGCGTCCGCCGCGGTCGACGAGGACGGCAAGCTGGACACAGGCGGGGCGGCCGAAGTCGAGGAGTTCGGCGAGAGCGGCGCGGATGCTGCGGCCGGTGAAGATGACTTCGTCACAGAGGACGACACGGGCGCCGTCGATGTCGAAGGGGATGTCGGAGCCGATGAGGGTGGGGAGGTCGCGGAGGGAGCCGAGGTCGTCGCGGTATTGGGTGATGTCGAGGGTGCCGACGGGGACGGGGGCGCCGGACTGGGATTCGAGGGAGCGGGCGAGGCGTTCGGCGAGGGGGACGCCGCGTTTGTGGATGCCGACGAGGACGAGGGGCTGGTCTTCTTTGCAGGTGCTGCCGTTGAGGATTTCGGTGGCCAGACGGTGGATGCTATCCGCTATGGTGGCGGGGTCCATGAGCAGGCGTGAGTCTGGGGAGGGCATTGGAGGTAGAATTGAGGCTAAAAGGAACGGGGGGCAAGTGCAAGTGGGTTCGTGGGGGAGAATGGGGGGATTTGGGGTTTGGGGGAGAGAGGGACACGCCTGGGACAGGCGTGGTACTTTGGCGGAGTTTTGGGGGAGGCAGGACGGGGGTGGGACAGGTGGGGGACTTGGGGGATGAGGGACACGCCTGGGACAGGCGTGGTACTTTGGGGGTGGTTTTTTGATGGATTCGGGATTGCGCGGGGGTGGGGGGCATGGCAGGGCTTGGGGGTGTCTGAGGTGCGTCCCATGAAGTATCTGACGGTGATTCGTCACGCGAAGTCGAGCTGGAATCAGCCCGGGCTGGCGGACCATGATCGCTGTTTGAATGAGCGGGGGAATCGGGCGGCGCCTGCGATGGCGAAGTTTCTGTGGACGACGTATTTGGGCGGGGAGAATTCGGAGCCTTTGCTGCCGCGTCCGGAGCGGTTGATTTCAAGCACGGCGTTGCGGGCGCTGACGACGGCGCAGATCATGCGGGAGACGTTTCAGATGCCGAAGGAGCATTTGTATCTGGATCAGGGGCTTTATCTGGCGACGGAGGAGAAGCTGATTTCGGCGGTGCGGGGGTTTGATGAGTCCTGGGAACATGCGGTGGTGTTCGGGCACAATCCGGGGCTGCATGATTTTGTGAACCGGTTGCTGGCGCGGGCGCGGGTGCCGAAGTTTCCGACGTGTGCGGTGGCGATCATGGCGCTGCCGAATGAGTTTTGGGCGCTGACGGACTGGAATGAGGCGCAGTTGGTGGGGTTTTTGACGCCGAAGACGTTGGAGCGGCGGTTTCCGGATGTGTACCGGGACATCAGTGATGGGGATGATGATTGAGGGGGGCGGGTGATGCTGAGGGGCTTGCGTTTTGGGGTGGGTGATGTTGAATGTTCGGCCCTGCCTTAGGGCTCAGTTGGCTTTTCTCTATCATGTGCGGCATTTTTGGATTTTCGGGTTTTCGAGACGAGCGGGTTTTGGCGCGTATGGCCAAGGCGATGAGGCATCGGGGGCCGGATGGGGAAGGAATTTATGAGGCGCCGGAGGGGGTGGCGTTTTCGATGGGGATGGTGCGGCTTAGCATCATCGATTTGCACACGGGGTGGCAGCCTTTGTTTAATGAGGATCACAGTGTGGCGGTGTGTTACAATGGGGAGTGCTACAACTATGTGGAGTTGCGGGCGGAGTTGGAGGCGAAGGGGCACCATTTCCGGACGCACACGGATACGGAGTGTCTGGTGCATGGGTATGAGGAGTGGGGGATCGATGGGTTGCTGGGG
>CANETF010000216.1 GCA_947440575.1 Verrucomicrobiaceae bacterium | reverse complement strand
GTTTACTCGGGCGTGTTGCGGGTGACGGGCAATCTGGTAAACTGGCAGGATGCGGTTGAGGGGACTGACTATCAAGTGATCAGTGTGATCACGTCTGGAGGTGAGACGACTTATCGTTACCGTGTCCTGGCTAGCGGCTCAGTTCCGAAGTTCTTCCAGTTGGAACTCGTCGACGCACCGTGAGCAGTTGAGAAGTTGGAACCTCAATTGATTGGTCCATGCTATTGGTTTTTGAACAGTGCCGAGATGATCCCGCTGATATGGAAGCGGGGTGGGAGCAGTTGTATCGGAATCATCATGGAGACCTCGTGGGGCTAGCGATCCGTGGGGGATGTGATGTGGAGGATGCGAAGGATTTGGTGCAGGAGCTTTTCTTGAGGTTATTCAAGAGGGGCATGCTACCGATGTTGAGCACCCAGCCGGTTGAAAGGCAAAGGATCGTCTTGAGGAAGACTTTGAAATGGATGACGAGCAATTTTCATCGACATCGGAGATCAGCGGGTCGTGGTGCGGGTTACACAGCTTCGTCTTTGGACCTCATGATGGAGAATGGAGAGGAATTGGCGTCCTATGAGACACCGGTCTCGAGACAGGATCGGAAATGGGTGACGGGTTTGCTGGGGCGCAGTTTGGAGCGGCTTCGAGTGACGGTCAATGAGCGGCAATGGCGGCTGATCGAGGAAGCCTTGTTTGGATCGCCCACATTTGAGGAAGGCGGGACGCGGTCTGGGCGGGTCCGTGTGGCGCTTTACCGTGCCCGGCTACGACTTCGGGAGTTTGTTTTGTTGGAAGCGGGTGGACAGGAGAGTGAACGGTTGGTCAAGGAAGCCTTGTTTGAGGCGGCAGCAGCGGGAGGCTGAGGGAAGGAGGGGTGGCTGAGGGAGTTCTGGTTGAATCCCTGGGCGGTGGCTGGAAGGGTGGGAGATGTTCAAGAATCGAAGTGCTCAGAGCGATTCACCCCCAGTTTTCATTTGGGAGTGGCCGCAGAGGTTGAGTTTGGAGGCGCCGTTGGTGGCGGTGGTTTGGCTGGGGGCGTTGGCGAAGGTTCATGGGTTGAAATTGATGCCTGAGGTCTATGCGGGTTTGGGATTGATGGTGTGGGGGATCTATTTGGTGGATCGGACTCTGGATGCCAGGCGGTGGGATCCTGAGGTGCCTTGGACGGCGCGGCATGCGTTTTGCGCGCGATACCAGAGATGGTTGGGGTGGGTGGGGTTACCGCTTTTTTTGGTGGTCGTTGGGTGGCTGGCGATGTTTCGGCTGCCTGAGTTTTTGGTGAGGCATTGTTTGATGGTGGGGGGGCTGGTGGTCGGGTATCTGGGGTGGCAGATTTTAGGATCGAAAACTAGGGGGACGGATGAGAGGGAAGTGCCCAAGGCGATGACGGCAGCTGCGCTTTTTGCACTGGGAGTCTTCGCGGGTGTGAACACGAGTGAACATCGCTATCCTGATTGGGCGTTTTTGACGGGTCAGTCTTTGCTGACGGGATTGTTTGCGGTCAATCTTTTGGGCTTGGCGATTGTGGAGCGAGAGGTGGTGGGTTCCGGGGCGGTCCGTTTATTGAGGCATGCCTATGGGATGGTCGGCTTTTTGACCTTGGGCGGCGTTTTCTTGGTTTGGTTGCCGGTGGTGGAGGAGGTGAGGCCTTTGCGGCTGCTAGCGCTGGCGGTTTTGGTGGGGGTTGCGGCGATGGTTATGATTCATCGGAAGCGCTCACAGCTGTCAGCGATCGCCTACCGCTGCTGGGTGGATGCGGTGCTGATCGCAGCGGGTGCGTTGCTTTGGGTTTTGGGGAGGTAGAGCAATTTAAGCAAAACTGTAACCGCTCCTTTGGGGTGGCTGAGGCGGATCTGGGCCGCTGTCAGCTTGGGACGTATGCATTGATATGCCCCGGCGCTGGCAACGGCCCACCTCCAACTCAGGCACTCCCAAATAATCGGCTACATCTTTTCTTAAAATGCTCCAGGCGTTAGTCGGCGGTGACGGCGGCGCGGGCGTTTTCTTCGGCTCCGGTTTTTTCGAGGTAGTAGTCGTAGCCGCCGGCGTAGCGGGTGACTTGGCCGCTGTTGATGTGAAGCACCTGGGTGGCGAGGGAGCGGATGAAGTGGACGTCGTGCGAGATGAAGACGAGGGTGCCTTCGAAGCGCTGGAGGGCGCCGACGAGGCCTTCGATGCTCCAGATGTCAAGGTGGGTGGTGGGCTCGTCCATGAGGAGGAGGTTGGGCGGGTCCATGAGGAACTTGACGAGGTTGAGCCGGCTTTGCTCACCCCCGGAGAGGACCTTGCATTTTTTGTGGACGTCCTCACGGCGGAAGAGGAAGGAGCCGAGGATGGAGCGGGCGTCGTCCTCACGAAACTCGGGGGCGCAGCGGCGGACTTCTTCGAGGACGCTGAGTTCGGGGTTCAGGGTGTCGCTGCGGTGCTGGGAGAAGTAACCGATGCGGGCGTTGGTGCCGAGTTTGCGAGCGCCTTTGCGGATGGGGAGGTCGCCTGAGAGGATCTTAATGAGGGTGGACTTGCCGGCGCCGTTGGGGCCGACGAGGACGGTGCGGTCGCCGCGTTCGATGTCGAGATCGAGGCCGGAGTAGATGACTTTTTCGCCGTAGGCCTGTTCGACGCCTTCGAGGCCGATGATGCGCTGGCCGCTGCGCTGGGGTTGAGGGAACTGGAAGCGGAAGGCTTTGCGGAGAGGGCGGGGCTTTTCGATTTTTTCCATTTTCTCGAGCTGGCGTTCGCGGCTTTGGGCCTGGGAGGCTTTGGAGGCGACGGAGCGAAAGCGGTCGATGAATTCCTGGATGGCTTCGATTTCTTTTTGCTGATTGCGGTAGGCGGCGACAGCGCGCTCGTAGTTTTCCTCGCGCTGTTTGAGGTGCTCAGTGTAGTTGCCCTGGTAGAAGTTGAATTTGCCTTCGTCGATTTCGTAAACGGACTGGATGATTTGGTCCATGAAGTCGCGGTCGTGCGAGATCATGAGGATGGCGCCGGGATAGCCTTTGAGGTATTCGCGGAACCAGAGGAGGGAGAGGAGGTCGAGGTGGTTGGTGGGTTCGTCCAGGAGGAGGAGGTCGGGCTCCATGACGAGGAGGCGGGTGAGATGGGCGCGCATCACCCAGCCGCCGGAGAATTCGCGGGCGGGGCGGTCGAACTGTTCTTCCTTGTAGCCGAAGCCACGGAGGATTTTTTTGGCGCGGGCTTCGACTTTGGGGTCCTGGAGGGAGTCGTATTTGGCCTGGGCTTCGAAGTATTCGGGTTGGTCGGTTTTGCCGTTTTCCTCGCAATCGCGGAGGATTTTTTCAAGTTCGGGGATGTCGGTGGCGCGGCCGGTGGCGATTTCCATGACGGTTTCGTTGGCCGTGGGTTCGCTCATTTGGGGGAGGAAGCCGAGGGTGGTCCATTCGTCGCGAATGACTTCACCGGCATCGGGTTCGTCCTGGCGCATGATCAGGGAGAAGAGGGTGGATTTGCCGGCGCCGTTGGGTCCGACGAGGGCGACGCGCTCGCCATAGTTGATGGTCATGTTCGCGCCCTGGAAGAGGGTGCGGGCATTGAAGGCTTTGGTAACGTTTTTCAGGGTCAACATGTGCCCTGTCTATTCATCTGTTTTGGCCCGGATGCAAGGGGGGAGCGGGGTTGGGTGGGGCACTGCAGAGATTGGAGGGCCGCAGAGGAGGGGATGGTGTCGGGAAGGAGATGGGGCTAGAAGCCTTTGAGTTCTTTGGTGCCGGCTTTTTGGGCGGGTTCGAGGATGACGTTGTTGAGTTTGGCGCCGTAGATTTCGCGCCAGGCTTTGTTGAATTCGCGGGAGGAGATTTCGAGGATGCCGAGGTCGCCGCGTTTGCCGGGGTCGTAGGCGGCGACGGAGCGGCGGTCGGTGGAGAGGCGGTATTGGACGCCGGCGACTTCGTAGGCGCCACTCCAGCCTCCGCCTTCGGTCATGTTGGCTTTGAGGAGTTCGTTTACCTGGGCGAGGATGAGGTCGATGGTGCGGTAGCGGATGTTCCAGGCGAGGCCGGCGCGATATTCGATGATGATGGAAATGCCTGCTCTGGAGAAGACACAGGATTCGGGGTCGCTCTTGTCGATGCGGGCGGGGCGTTTTTCGACGACGGGACCGTAACGTTCGATGCATTGAGGGACGGTTTCTCCCAGGCGGGCCTCGGCTTGATTCGTATAACCTACTAGGGTGATGGCGAGGAGCAGGAGGGTTCGTTTCATAATGGGGGATAGTCGCTTATCGTGGTTGGAGTCGTCAAGTGAAAGGATGGAATGAATTTGGGGACGTTGACGGCTTGCGGTGGCGAAACGTCTGGCTAAGACTGGGGGTGTTTCGTTAGCATTTTTCTTGCCCATGTCTTCTGCTCTTTTTTCTCAACGTCCTGTAGCTGTGTTGTTTAGCGGGGGGGATTCCCCTGGAATGAACGCCTTTTTGCGTGCGGTGGTGCGGCTGGGGCTGAATCGGCATGGGGTGCCGGTGGTGGGGGTGAGGTCTGGTTACAGCGGGTTGGTGCGGACGGCGAAGTTGACTGGGGGGGATGTGGAGAAGGTGGCGCAGTTGAAAGCGGAGATTGAGCAGCGGCCCGGGATGGCGGGGTTGATTCATCAGGACCAGTATTTGATTCAGATGGATCATCGGTCGGTGAGCGGGATCATGGGGAAGGGGGGGACGCTGCTGGGGTCGGCGAGGTGTTTGGATTTTCACAAGCCGGAGGTGCGGCAGGGGGTGATTCAGTTGCTGGGTGAGCTGGGGGTGCGGGCTTTGGTCGTGGTGGGGGGGGACGGGTCGCTTTCGGGGGCGGATCGGTTGGCGAAGGAGAGTGATTTGCGGATCATCGGGGTGCCGGCGACGATTGATAATGACTTGCAGTTCACGGAGATGGCGCTGGGGGTGGATACGGCCGTGCAGACGCTGGTTTGGGCCGTGGACCGGTTCATTGACACGGCGCGGAGTCATCGGCGCGTGATGGTTTTGGAGACGATGGGGCGGGAGAGCGGGGATTTGGCGCGGATGGCGGCTTTGGCGTCCGGGGCGGAGATGGTGATCACGCCGGAGGGCGGGCCGCTGACGGAGGAGCGGATGGCGAGTTTGGCAGCGCAGATTGAGGGGGCGATGACGCGGGGACGGGGGCATGCGATTGTTCTGGTGGCGGAGGGAGTCAAGACGGAGCCACCGCAGACGCGCAACCGGGCCTATGTTTTGATGGATGCGTTTCAGCGGTATTTTCAGCGGGAGGGCGGGCCTTTCCCGGATTTGGAGGTGCGGCCATCGGTGCTGGGGCATTTGCAGCGCGGGGGGCATACGACGCCGGCGGACTGCATGCTGGCGGCGCGGTTTGCGGAGAAGGCGTGGGAGGAGATCATGAGTCCGACAAGCCAGAATGGGATCACAGCGCTGCGGAACAATCGGGTGGAAATTGTGCCGTTCGGAGTGGAAGCGATGCCTGAGCGGGCGAAGCAGTCCCTGGCGATGGACCTGTTGCATGCGGATTTGGCGAATTGGTAGGAGGCGTGGCATGGTAGCGAAACAGGTGATTTACAGTGGTCGGGTGCAGGGAGTGGGGTTTCGTTTCACGACGCGGCAGATCGCGTCGGGGTATGAGGTGAATGGGTGGGTGAAGAATTTGCCGGATGGGCGGGTGGAGTTGCAGGCGATGGGGGAGGGGGATGAGGTGCGGGCTTTTTTGGCGGAGATTTTGGAGAGCAGCCTGAGTTCGCATATCAAGGAGCATGAGGAGACTTCGATTCCGGTGTTGACCGGGCAACGCGGGTTTACGATTGTGCGATGATGGAAGCTGCAACTCAGACCTCAGCCAACCGGGCGCTGGATGCGGTGACGGTGACCGGTCTGACGAAGGTGTTTAAGAGCGGGCTGACGAAGCGCGCGTTTGTGGCGGTGCGTGATTTGTCACTGACGGTGAAGGCGGGGGAGGTGTATGGGTTGATCGGTCCGAATGGATCTGGGAAGAGCACGACGATGAAGGTGATCCTGGGGTTGCTGGCGCCGACGGCGGGAGAGACGCGGATTTTTGGCCGGGACAGCAAGGAGGTGACGAGCCGGAGTGAGGTGGGTTTTTTGCCGGAGAACCCGTATTTTTACAAGCATTTGACGGGTTTGGAGACGCTGCTTTTTTACGGGCGGCTGTGCGGGTTGAGCGGGGCGAGATTGAAGGCGCGGGCGGCGGAGATGCTGGCGTTGACGGATTTGGAGGATGCGGCGGGTCGGCGGGTGGGTGGGTTTTCGAAGGGGATGCTGCAGAGGCTGGGGCTGGCGCAGGCATTGATTCATGAGCCGCGACTGGTGGTGCTGGATGAGCCGACGGCGGGGGTGGATCCGGCGGGGTCGCGGAAGATCCGGGATTTGATTTTGAGTTTTCGGGAGCGGGGATTGACGGTTTTGGTGACGTCCCATTTGCTGGAGCAGATGCAGGAGGTGTGTGATCGGGTGGGGATCATGGCGCACGGGGTGATGGTGAAGGAGGGGCGGTTGGAGGATTTGATTGCGGTGGAGAATCAGACGGAACTGGTGTTGGAGAATGTGGATGAGGCGCTGTTGGGACGGATTCGGGAGATGGTGGCGGCGAGCGGGGACGGGGCGCGGGTGGTGCGGACGGGAAGTCCGCGGACGACGCTGGAGCGGTTGTTTTTGGAATCGACCGACGAAGGTGGAAAGGGGCAGAAGTGAATGACGACTGAAATGAAGAGCGGGAGTGGTTTTTCGGTGAGCCGGGTGTGGACGATGGCGGCGGCGACGGTGACGCAACTGGTGCGGATGCGGATTTTGGTGTTCCTGGTGGTGTTGAGTGCGATCGTGGTGGCGGCGGGGTTTTTGTTTCCGGTCTTCAGCGCGGAACAGCAATTGAAGATGCTGAAGTATGTATCGTTCGGGGCGTTGCAGTTTTTCAGTCTGGTGCTGGCGATCGTTGCGACGGCGCTGCTGCTGCCGAAGGACGTGGAGGACCGGACGCTGTACACGATTTTGTCGAAACCGGTGCCGAGGGTGGAGTATCTGCTGGGCAAGTTTTTTGGAGTGATGCTGCTGATTGGCGGGGGGCTTCTTCTGATGGATGTTTTGCTGTGCGCGGTGCTGCATTTGAGGCAGTCGCTGGTGCTGGCGCAGGAGTTGGCGTTTTTGAAACAGGGGCATGCGACAGCTGAGGAGTTGGCGGTGGAGGCGGCGCGGATTGAGGCGCAGGGGGTGGGGTGGAGTCTGCAGATCGGGGTGCTGGCGGTGTTTTTGAAGGCGGGGGTGGTGACGGCGCTGGCGTTGATGATTTCGTGTTTTGCGAGCAGCACGCTGTTCACGGTGATCACGACGTTTTGTGTGTGCATCATCGGGCAGGGGCAGGAGTTGATTCGGGAGTTTTTCTTTCACCGGACGTTTGATGCGGCGGGGGAGAAAATTGCGTCGGGCTTGTTTGCGGTGCTGGTGCCTGATTTGAGGTTGTTTGATGTGATCGATCAGGTGGTGGCGGGAGATGAGGTGGCGGGTGGGGCGGCGTTGTTTATGACGGGGGCGGGGCTGCTTTACATGGCGGGGTATCTGGTGGTGGCGCACCTTTTGTTTGTGGAGAAGGAGCTATGAGGTCGCGGCGGGTCCAGGCTTTGGTGGTGCTGCTGCTGTTTGGGGTGGTGAAGCTGCCGATTGAGCAGGTGGTGAGTGTGAAGATGAAGGAGGCGAGGATGTTGCCAGGGACTTTGGATTTGGGCTTGTGGGAGAATCTGGGGCAGATGGGTTTTGCGGCGTCACTGGGGGGGCTTCGGGC
>CANETF010000215.1 GCA_947440575.1 Verrucomicrobiaceae bacterium | reverse complement strand
TGCTGGGGGTAGCGGCGAAGGAGGGCTTCGATGGGGGCGATGAGGGGGGCGGGGTTTTGAGTGAGGCCGTCGAGGGTCCAGGCGAGGTCGAGGGCTTCGAGATCAGGCTGGGTTTGATTTTCGATGAGGGGAGCGAGGAGTTTGGCGGCTTCGTCGGGGTGTTTGGCGGTGAGATGGAGGTGGGCGAGGGCGAGGCGGGCGGTGTTGATTTGTTTGGGGTCGTGCGGGGTAGGAGGGTCGTCGAGCCAATCGCTGAGGAGGGCGATGGCTTCGTCGGTCACCTGGGTGGCGATGGCGTGGTCGATGAGGGTTTGGACTTGGGTCCAGGTGGCGGCCGGGTGGCGTGCGGCTTCGGAGAGGAGGTAGTGCTGCACGCGGGGTTGCTGGTCGCTAGCGGCGCGGGTGGCGAGGGCCTGGAGGATTTGAAGGCGGAGAGGGTCGGATTTGTCGAGGGGGAGTTTTTGGAGGAGGGTGGGGGTGATGGCGAGGGGAGGCGGGAGGTGGCCGATGAAGGAGGCCTCGAGGAGGGCGGGGAAGAGGGGGGAGGCGAGCGGGAGGGCGGAGTCGAAGAGGAGGCTGGGGCGTTGGTCGTTGGGAGTGGGGAGCCAGGTGATGAGGCGGCCCAGGGTGTCGGGGGCGGTGGTTTTGAGGGCGGCGAGGGCAGCGGGAGGGGCACCGGCGGGGAGGGAGGAGAGGTAACGGGTGAGGATGGCCTCGTAGGTGGCGCGTGTTTTGGCGTCGAGGGGTTCCGTGCTGTTTTGAGCCGAGCGGGACTGGCCTTGGCGAGGAAAGAGAGCGATGCCGAGGGCGAGCACGAGGCTGCCGTAGACGACGAATCTGGCCAGATGAGCGGGTTTAAACCGAACTCCGAAGTTGGAGGCACCTGATAGGCTTGAGCATTGGCCGCTCAATGCTTCCCGCTCCTTGGGCGGCATCGTAGAAGATGCAGCCGCTGCGGACCGGAAAGCCTTGAGCAACCAAGCCTCTGCGCCTCTCAGGCACCTCGAACTTCGGAATTTGGTTTTAACGTGAGGCATAAGGTTTGCCGAGTTCGGGTGCGGGTTCGATGCTGACGGTGGCGAGAGCGGGGGCTTTGAGCGTGAGTTGGCCAGCGGGATTGGCTTGGAGGCGGTTTTGGAGGCCGCCGGCGTTGAGTTGGTACCAGGTGTTGGGGATCAGGCCGCCGAGGGTGACGATGGAGGTGTCGCGATCCTGGGTGCGGAAGCGGGCTGATTGGGGGCGGAGTTCGTAGAAGTCGAGGGGGCGATCGGCGTCGACGAGGTGGAGGTGAGGGGTGCTTTCGGCGGCGGGTTGGATGACCAGTTCGCTGAGCGGGAGGCTACCGAGGTGGATGTAGGTTTGGCCTTGGTGGGTGGTGTAGCCGGTGATGCCGCTGCTGCGAGCGAGGTCGGGGATGCCGCGTGAGGCGGGAATACGGAGAGTAGCGGGGCGGCCGGAGGAAACGATGCGCCAGCGATTGGATTCGACCGGGAAGACTTCGATTTTGGCGGCGTCCTTGACGAATTTGGCATAGGTGGAAGCGATCATGGGGTGCAGCGGCTGTTCGGCGCACCAGGTCCAGATTTGGCGAAGGGCCTCGAGGGTGGCGGTTTTTTTGAGGTCGGCGAAGGCGTAGGCGAGGTGGATGGGGGCGATGCGGCGGGCGGTGGGAGCGTTGTGGGTTTGCAACCAGGTGGCGGCGATGGCTTCGGCGGAATCGGGCTTCTGGAGGGTGGCGGATTGTTCGGGGGAGAGTTCGGGAGTGGTCATGGGGGAGACGTTCCAGCCGCTCAACCATGAGCCTGGGAGCTGTGTGGCGCCGGTTTGGGCGAGGTGATCGAGGGCGGCCTGGCTGGGGGTGGCGCCTTCGGGCCAGAGGAAGAAGCGGAGGTTTTTGCCGGGGGGAACGAGGCGGCGCTTGAGGTAGATGAAGGAGCCGGTGATTTCGCGTTCGATGCCGGAGCGGGTATCGGGCACGAGGTCTTGAAGAGGGCCGGATTGGAAGGCGTCGGGGGACCAGTTGATGGGGCGGGAGAAGGAGTTGGCGGCGGGTTCGATTTGAGGGAGGGAGAAGAGGCTGCGGGCGGCGGCCTCGTAGCGGGTGGCGTCGGCGGGATTGGAATCGGAGGACCAGCCGCGGATATCGGCTTCGGAGACGGCGATGGTGGCGGGGAGGCTGGGGAATTTTTCGAGTTCGGATTGGAGGACTTGGCCGCAGAAAGGGGAGCCGGCTTTCCAGGAGGTTTCGGTGAAGCCTTTGCCCTGGACGGTGGAGAGGTAGATGCGGCGACCGGCGTGGGTGGTGGTGTCTGGCACGGGGCCGGAGGCGTCGCGCTGGAGAGCGGCTTCGAGGAAGCGAAAGGTGTCGATGGGAGTGCGGGAAGAGGTGTCGAGCCAGGCGCCGCCCCAGGTGGTGGTGAAGGCGGCGTGGAAAGAGGAAGTGGGAGCGTTGGTGAGGCGGTAGGAGAGGAGGTGGGTGGCGATGGCTGGGGATTGGAGGTCGAGGGGGCGGAGGGTGTGGGTGGCTGGGAGTTGGTTGGCGAGGAACCAGGAGGCCTCGTATTGGGAGAGGCTGGAGCGGGTGGCGGAAGGGGTGGGTTGGCCGGTGCCGCTCAGGTTGAGGGCGGAGGCGAGGGTGGACCAAGCGGCGGATTCGGTGAAGGGTTGGCCGGCAAGTACGATGGGGATTTGATTGGCGTGGGCTTGAACGAGCCAGGAGGCGGCGGCGCTTTGTTTGGAGGCGGGGAGAATCATGCCGGGGTCGATGATGATGCCGGCGGGGCGGGGGTGGAGGAGGGCGGCGGGTTGGGCAAGCCAGTCGGTGACGCCGACATAGCGAGGGGAGATGTTGAGCCACTGGAGAGCGGGGGCGAGGGTGCGGGCGGTCCAGGTGGAGTCCGGGGATTGGGCGGGGCGGGCTTCGCTTTGGCTGTCCCAGCCGTGGAGAACCAGGGTGTGGCGGGATTGGGCGACGATAGGACCGAGGACGGTGCCGTCGAGGGCGGGGGTGGTGATGAAGGGTAGGCAGCCGATGCGGTCGAGTTTGGAGGCGGCGTTTTGATTGGCGATTGAGTCGGTGGGGTTGCCGTGTTCGATGGCGTAGATTTTGAGGCCGTGGCCTTGGGCTTTGCGGATGGTGACTTCGGCGTTTTCGAGGGTGAGGATATTTTCGGCGAGGATGCCTTCGAGGTGGTTGCAGAGGACGTTGGCGAATTCGAAGCCGCCGCGGAGGACGATGGGTTTGTCGGGGAACTCGCGGCGGAGGGCGGCGGCGAGGTTGATGAAGGCCTGACGATGCGGGAGGATTTTTTCGGGGTGGAGGCGGTCGAGTTCGGACAGGGCGGCGGCGCCATCGAGGAGGAAACCGGCGAAGCCTTGTTCGGCGGCGGGCTGGGCTTGCTGGGAGACGACCCAAGTGATCCAATCGGGGTGGAGGACATCAACCATGAGGTTTTCCCAGGCGGAGTCGTGGCCGCGGACGGGGAGTCCGAGTTCGGAGGCTTTGGTGCCGGCTTTGGAGCCGGGGGTGACGGAGACGGTGTTGAGGCGTGCGTAGTAGGTGTGGCCGAGGGAGCGACCGGGGCCGAGTTCGGCTTTGGCTTCAGCGTCGAGGAAGACGAGGTCGTAGGCGAGCATGTTGGACGGGGAAGGAGCGGGGGAGAAATCGACGTAGAGCCGGGAATTGGGGCGTTGGAGCGGGGCGGAGGAGGCGGACTGGATGGCGAGGAAGAAGGCGATGAGAGCGAGGGCTTCGATCACGAGCCGTGGCAGACGCAGCGGGCGGGGGAAGAGAATCATGGCGAGCATCTTGTTTATCAGATTCGAGAATGTTATTATAATAGCAATTCAATTTATAGAATCAATGAATTTAATCGCTCGCTACAAAAAACTTACCTTGGGGGGCATTTTGGGGGATGAGGCGCTCGGGAGAGGGCCTGGGAGAGGGCCTGGGAGAAGTGGCGGTCGCGGAATTTGAGGGAGGGGGCTGCCTTTTTGGCTCGCTCTGAGTGGGCGGATTTATTAGGATGCCGAAATAACCGCTGATGGACGGGTGTAATCAGTGAACGCCATATTGTTATGTCCAAGAACTTGAGTCATTTGTCATTCCGCCATGGGATCGAAAAGAATGTGTTTGAGCGCATGGTGGATGCGGCGGCGGCGACTGGGAGTGCGGCGGGGGCTGAGGTGGTGCGGCCGATGGGTGAGGCGACGTTGTTTGGGGACGCTGTGACGCTGGGGTCGGTGTCGTTTTATGATTTCTTGAAGAAGGAGAATGAGGGGAAGAAAGTGTTTTTATGCAATGGGTCGGCGTGTTTGTGCGCGGGGACGCAGGAGCGGTTGCATCACGAGTTGGAGCGTCATTTTGATGCGAAGGAGATCGGGCACATTTGCTGCCTGGGGAGATGTCATTCGGGCGGGGCGTTTCAGTATCAGGAGAGGAATTACTCGGGACTGAATGCGATGGAGATCGAGAATTTGTGTGAGACCGGAGAGGGGGATTCGCGGGATCGGTATGCGGTGGTGTCGGCGTTGAAGGAGCCGTTGCTGACGGCGGCGTTTCCGGGAGTGGAGGCGTTTTATGCTCCGTTGAGGGAACTGTTTGAGAAGGGAAGGGACGCGTTTTTGGTGGAGTTGAAGGAGTCGAAGTTGAGGGGGCGCGGGGGAGCGGGGTTTCCGGTGCATTTGAAGTGGCAGTCGTGCCGGGAAGCGGAAGGCGCGGTGAAGTACATCGTTTGCAACGCGGATGAAGGGGATCCGGGGGCTTACATTGACAAGTATCTGATGGAAGAGCAGCCGCATGGGGTGCTGCTGGGGATGATGGTGTCGGGATGGTTTTGTGGAGCGGGCGTGGGCGTGCTTTACATTCGGGCGGAGTATCCTGATTCGATCACGCGGATCAACGCTGCGATTGAGGAGTTGAAGGCCGCGGGGTGGTTGGGGAAGAACATTCAGGGCAGCGGCTTTGATTTTGAGTTTAAGACGATCAAGGGGGCGGGCGCTTACATTTGCGGGGAGGAGACGGCGTTGCTGGCGAGCATTGAGGGGCAGCGGCCGGAGGTTCGGGTGAGGCCGCCGTTTCCGACGCAGCAGGGATTGTTTCGGCGGCCGACGGTGGTGAACAATGTGGAGACGTTTGCGAATCTGAGGCCGCTCTTGATGCTGGGTGGGGTGGGATATGCGAAGATTGGGACGGAGATGAGCACGGGGCCGAAGTTGTTGTCGCTGGACTCGGGGTTTAAGAAACCGGGGATTTATGAGGTGGCGATGGGGACGCCGTTGGAGGTGGTGTTTGGGGATTTGGCGGGTGGGTTTTGGCAGCCGGTGAAGGCGGTGCAAGTCGGGGGGCCGTTGGGGGGGATTGTGCCGGTGGATCGGATCGGGTATTTGACGGTGGATTTTGAGTCGTTCAGGGCGGAGGGGTTTTTGCTGGGGCATGCGGGGGTGGTGAGCATTCCGGAGCGGTTCCCGATGATTGAGTACATTCAGCATCTGTTTCAGTTCACGGCGGACGAGAGTTGCGGGAAGTGTTTCCCGTGCCGGTTGGGGAGCACGCGGGGCAAGGAATTGATTGCGAAGGCGCGGGAGGATGAGGGGTTTAAGATTGATCGCGAACTGATGGACGATCTGCTGGAGACGCTGGAGCAGACGAGTCTTTGCGCGCTCGGTGGCGGGGTGCCGTTGCCGATCAAGAACGCGCTTCAGCATTTTGACGAGGAGTTGCGGGGCTACTTTGAGGGCAACATTCACGAGAGGCGCAAGCCTTACAATGCAGGAGCGGCGACGGCCGGTTGATATTCGATTTTACCTTTCAATCCACTCATTCCCATGGTCCAGGATCTATCCACACTTACTGCCTATCTTGACGGTGAACCGATGCGGTTTCAGGCGGGCGACACGGTTTTGAATTTCATCGATCGGCACAAGGGTCGGGGGCATGTGCCGACGTTGTGTGATGCGCCGCAGTTGGAGCCGTATGGGGCGTGTCGGGTGTGTTCGGTGGAGGTGGCGTTAAAGGCGGACGGACCGAGGCGGGTGATGGCGTCGTGTCATACGCCGATCAGTGCGGGGATGCATGTTTTTACGGAGTCGCCGAAGGTGCGGAAGCTGCGGAAGAACATTGTGGAGTTGGTGCTGACGGACCATCCTTTGGATTGTTTGACCTGCGAGGTGAATGGGAACTGCGAGTTGCAGACAGTGGCGGCGAAGGTGGGAATTCGCGGGGTGCGGTATCCGGCGGGGGCGAACCATTTGGATCGGAAGAAGGATCTCTCGCATCCTTACATGACGAGCGATCTGTCGAA
The DNA here is from genome assembly GCA_947440575.1 of Verrucomicrobiaceae bacterium. GTDB lineage: Bacteria > Verrucomicrobiota > Verrucomicrobiia > Verrucomicrobiales > Verrucomicrobiaceae > JAGRPD01. The sequence continues at coordinate 1,495 of CANETF010000215.1, read as the reverse complement.
GTGCATCAACTGCTCGCGCTGTGTGCGGGCGTGCGATGAGATTCAGGGGCAGTTTGTTTTGTCGATGCATGGGCGGGGATTTGACGCGCGCATCATCAAGGGTTTGGACCAGAGTTTTGAGGAGAGTCAGTGCGTGTCCTGCGGGGCGTGTTCGCAGGCGTGTCCGACCTCGGCGATTAGTGATCGGTTCATGTCGAAGTCGATCGAGGCGACGAAGAAGACGCGGACGGTGTGCACGTACTGCGGGGTGGGGTGCAATTTGAGTGTGGCGACGAAGGGGAATGATGTGCTGTCGATTCAGGCGCCGGTTGATGCAGAGGTGAACCATGCGCACACGTGTTTGAAGGGGCGGTATGCGTTTAAGTTTTTCAATCATCCGGACCGGTTGAGGACGCCGTTGATCCGGAGGGACGGCCAGTTTGAGGAGGCGACGTGGGAGGAAGCTTATGAGCACATTTTTGAGAACCTAACACGGATCAAAGCGGAGCATGGCGGGCAGGCGGTGGCGGGGATTTCTTCGGCGCGTTGCACGAACGAGGAGAACTACCTGATGCAGAAGTTCATTCGGGCAGTGATGGGGACGAACAACATCGACTGCTGCGCGCGGGTGTGTCACTCGCCGACGGCGTGGGGGATGCAGAAGAGTTTTGGGACGGGGGCGGCGACGAACTCGTTTGAGGACATCGAGCACACGCGGTGCATCATGGTGATCGGGGCGAACCCGACGGAGGGGCATCCGGTGACGGGGGCGCGGCTGAAGCAGCAGGTGATGAAGGGCACGCCGTTGATTGTGATTGATCCTCGGAAGATTGAGCTGGTGCCGTATGCGAAGCATCATTTGCAGTTGAGGCCGGGGACGAATGTGGCGCTGCTGAACATGATGGCGCGGTATCTTTTGGATGAGGGGTTGGTGAAGCGGGAGTTTGTGGAGAAGCGGTGCGAGAACTGGGCGGAATTTGAGGCGGGGTTGAAGGCGCTGGACATGGATGAGATGGAGCGGATCACGGGGGTGGATCGTGAGCAGGTGCGTGCGGCGGCGATTGAGTATGGGACGGCGGAAGCGGCGATGAGTTTTCATGGCCTTGGAGTGACGGAGCATCAGATGGGGGCGAGGACGGTGATGCTCATCGCGAACCTGGCGATGATGACGGGCAACATTGGGCGGCCAGGGGTGGGGGTGAATCCGCTGCGCGGGCAGAACAACGTGCAGGGGGCGGCGGACATGGGGTGTCAGCCGCATCAGGGGGCGGGGTATTACGAGATGAATGATGTGACGGTGCAGAAGCGCTACGCGGATTTTTACGGGGTGCCGACACCGATTGACACGGGCTTGAAGATTCCGCAGATGTTTGAGGCGGCGATTGATGGGCGGTTGAAGGCGCTGTGGCTGATGGGTGAGGATGTGGTGCAGACGGATCCGGATTCAGAGCATGTCAAAGAGGCGATGAACGGCCTGGAGTTCCTGGTGGTGCAGGAGATTTTCATGACGGAGACG
>CANETF010000214.1 GCA_947440575.1 Verrucomicrobiaceae bacterium | reverse complement strand
GGGGGGCATGGGGAGGGGGGAAGTAAGCAGTAATCAGTGGTCAGTGGTCAGTGGTCAGTGGGTGACTGAGTCAGGGAGGGGCCAGAGGGTTTGGGCTTGGAGGTGGGATTCGATGAGGGAGCGGAAGGCGATGACGGCGGGGTCGTCGCCGTCTTTGGACCAGACCATGACGAGGGGGATGGTTTGGCGGGGGGTGAGGGGGAGGAGTTTGAGGCTGGGGTCGAGGGGGAGGACGCTTTCGGGGACGATGCCGATGCCAGCGCCGGCTTCGGTGTATTGCAGGATGGTACCGATGAGGCTGGGGGTGTGGGCGATGCGGGGGGTGAAGCCGGCTTTTTGGCAGGCGGCGAGGATGGTGTCGTGGGAGCCGGCGCCTTCGCGGCGGGCGAGGAGGATGATGGGTTGGTTGGCGAGTTTTTCCCAGGGGAGGGAGGATTCTTGAGCGAAGGGGTGTTGGGCGGGAACGACGGCGCAGAGGGTTTCCTCACGCAGGGTGAGGGATTTCAGGTCGAGTGCTTCATGGGCGATGACGGGTCGGGTGAGGCCGATGGAGAGGCGGCCGCGGGAGACCATTTCCCAGACGCGTTCGGGGGTGCGTTCTTCGAGGATGACGGTGATGCGGGGGAAGCGGCTGCGGTATTCGAGGAGGAGGGGGCCGAGGAAGGGGCGTGTGGGGGGGCCGATGTAGCCGAGGCGGAGTTCGCCGTCCTCGCCGGAGGCGGCGCGGCGGACGCGGCGGAGGGATTCTTCGAGTCGATCGAGGAGGAGGCCGGTTTCTTCGAGGAGGGTGGAGCCTGCGGGGGTGAGGCGGACGCTGCGGCGGTCGCGGTCCATGAGGCGGCAGCCGAGTTCGAGTTCAAGTTCCTGGACGGTGCGGCTGAGGGCGGGCTGGGCGATGCGGAGTTTGCGGGCGGCTTTGGAGAAGCTGAGTTCCTCGGCGACGGCTTGGAAGTAGCGGAGGTGGCGGAGGTCCATGGGGCTGAGAGTGGAAAGGGCATGCAATCACACAAAGGGGGGGAGGGAAAGTTTGATGTGGACTGGTTTTCGATATAAATCGGGGTGCATTTTCTAAGTGACAGGCGCTCCTTGAGTGGGAGTGTCGATCCTGAGTGTGAGGCGTGGCCCGAGTTGGGGTGGAGCCTCGTTAACTAACTAAGACAATGATTGATGCCATGTTTTTGAGTTTTATCGATGTCTCGATGGGTTCCGTTGGTCAAGGGTTGGTGCTTTTTGCGGTGTTTGGTTTGGCGGGGTTTGTGATGATGATTGGGGGCTACAAGCTGTTTGACCGGTTCACGCCAGGGGATTTGCATGGGGAGATTTTTGAGAAGAAGAATGTGGCGGCGGCGATTTTAGCGGGGAGCGTGATCATTGGTTTGAGTCTGATTTTGGCGGCGGCGATGGGGTCCTGAAAGGAGGGGCTTTGAGTTGATGAAGCGAAGTCGTTCTGTGGTGGTGACGTTAGCGGGCATCAGCCTGGGTCTGACGGGATGTCGGCGGGCGGCTGAGCCGGCGGGTCTTGGGGTGATGAAGAAGGAGGCTCTTCCGGCGGAGATGCGGGATAAGCTTCCGGTTTTTTACCCGGGTCAGAATCCATCTGCCGAGAACCCGCCTTTGAATGCGTATGATCCGCATTTGGGTTACTACCACAGGCCGTGTTTGGCTTGGTATCCGTATCCGTATGATTATTATGATGCGCGGTGGGGGTATTACCGGTGTGGGAAGTGGTCGAGACACTCGTCGTCTGGTGGTGTGAGAGGCTTTGGAGGGATCGGGCGAGGGATGGGTTCGATTGGGAGTGGGGTGGGGGATTACACGACGCAACCGGTGGGTGCTCCGGTGCATGAGGGGGTGTCACAGGGTCAAGCGACGGCGAAGCGCTCGGCTTTGGTGAGTCGTGGGGGGTTCGGTTCGACAGGGCGTTCGTGGTCATCGTTTTTTTCGGGAGGATCGTAAGGATGCGTCGGTTGAAGTGTGAGGTGAGATCGGATTGGCGAGCCAAGGTGGAGGCCTTGGGGCTGACGTTTCATACGGCTGATGAGGTGGCGTATTGGGATGAGTCGGTGTGCTATGAGTTTGATCGAAGGCAGGTGGAGGTGTTGGAGTCGGCGACGCGGGATTTGCAGGCGATGTGTGTGGAGGGAGCTGAGGTGGCGATCCGAGACAATTGGCGGTCGCGTTTGTGCATTCCGGAGCCGGCGTGGGCGGAGGTGGTGGCGTCGTGGGAGAGGGATGATTTGTCAGTGTATGGGCGATTTGATTTGATGTGGGATGGAAGGGGGTCGCCGAAGTTGCTCGAGTACAATGCGGACACGCCGACGGGGTTGTTGGAGGCGGCGGTGGTGCAGTGGCATTGGCTGGAGGAGTGTCATCCGCGTCGGGATCAGTTCAATTTGATCCATGAGATGCTGGTGGCGGGGTGGAAGGAGTGGCCTCAGGGGCGCTTTCATTTTGCGGCGCAGGCGGAGTCTGAGGAGGACTGGAGGACGCTGTTGTATTTGGAGGACACGTGTCAGCAGGGAGGGAAGCTGACGGCGAATATGGCGATGGAGGAACTGGGATGGGATCCGGTGAAGCGGCGGTTTGTGGGTGGGGAGGGAGAGGATTTGGAGGCGGTTTTCAAGCTGTACCCGTGGGAGTGGATGTGGGCGGAGAGCTTTGGGCCGGAGTTGGTGGGGAGGACGGCGATGTTTTTGGAGCCGGTCTGGAAGATGCTATGGAGCAACAAGGCGTTTTTGGTGCTGTTGTGGGAGACGTTTGAAGGGCATCCGCTGTTGTTGCCGGCGGGATTTTCAGCGGAGGGATTGGGGGGACGGTATGCTGAGAAGCCGATTTTTGGGAGGGAGGGTGCGAATGTGAGATTGGTGGACGGTGGAGAGGTGGTGGCGTTGCAGGAGGGGCCGTGGGGGAGACAACCGGTGGTGTATCAGGGGCTGCATCCTGAGGTGGTGTTTGAGGGGCAACATCCCGTGATTGGATCGTGGGTGATCGGGGGTGAGCCTGGGGGGATTGGGGTGAGGGAGGATCGCGGGCGGATCACCTCGAACGTGAGCCGGTTCACGCCGCATTTGTTTTGAGGGGGAGGGGTTTTTCGGCGTTGATGAAGAGGGCGGCGAGGCCGGCGAGGGTGAAGGCGATGGCGCAGAGGTAGATGCCTTCCTGGAAGTCGTGATTGGAGTCGTAGGCGGAGAGGACGGCGGTGAAGAGGAGGGGTTGGAGGCCGGCGCCGAAGTTGCCCCACATGTTGGACCAGCCGAAGAGTTGGGCTTGGTGTTTGCCGCTGATGTCCTGGAGGGTGGTCCAAATGGCGGGGAGGCCGATGTCGGCGAAGAAGGCGACGAGGCCGAAGGCGAAGGCCATGGCCCAGGGGGAGTCGGTGTAGAGGGCGAGGGTGTAGCTGGCGGCAGCGGCGAATCTGGAGAGGGCGATGGGGAGCATGCGACCGAGGCGTCGACCATGGGAGCGGGTGAGTTTGTCGGTGATGAGGCCGCCGAGGGGGAGGGCGGCGATGCCGATGGTGAGGGCGGCGGTGGTGATGAGGCCGGTCATGCCTTCATCGAGGTGTTTGACTTTTTTGAGGTAGTCGGGGAGGGAGAGGATGAGGAAGGCCCAGCCGATGTTGTTGAAGAATTGGACCAGATTGGTGAGCCAGAGGGTGGTGCTGGTGCAGGCAGCGCGGAGGGGGAAGCTGCGCGGGGGATCGGCGGTGGGGAGGAAGGTGCCGCGGCCTTCGGCTAGGAGATTGATTTCGGCGGGGTTGCAACGGGGGTGGAGGAGGGGGTGTTCGCGGAAGACGGTCCAGTAGAGGGCGGCGACGGCGAGGCCGGTGAAGCCGTAGATCCAACCGGCCCAACGCCAGTCGCCGGCCTGGAGGATGAGGAAAGCGGTGAGGCCGGGGGCGATGGCGCCGCCGATGCGTCCGCCCCAAGAGATGAGGCTGCTGGCGAAGCCGCGGGCGTCGATGTGCGCCCAGCGGGTGAGGAGGCTGGAGCTGGCGGGGTAGTAGCCGGCTTCGGCGAGGCCGCAGCCGAGGCGGGCGAGGAAGAGGGTGGTGAAACTCCAGGAGAAGCTGGTGGCGACGGTGAAGAGGGACCAGAGGGCGATGTAGAGGGTGATGAGGAGGCGGGCGCCGAAGCGGTCGCTGAGCCAGCCGGCGGGGACTTGGGCGAGGGCGTAGGCCCAGAAGAAGCCGCCTTTGACCCAGTCGATCTGGCCGGGGGAGAGTTGGATGTTTTGTTGGAAGGAGTCTGAGGAGATGATTTGAGCGAGGCAGATGCGGTCCAGGTACATCAGGAACGCGACCACGGTGGCGGTGGCGAGGATGTGGTGGCGGACGGGGGTGGGGGGCATGGGTTTTTTGTTCTCGGTTCGCAGTTCGCAGTTCTCGGTTCGCAGTTCGCAGTTCTCGGTTCGCAGTTTTCGGTTTATTGTTGTTGGTTGTGGGGAGTGTTTGGGTTGCGGGGGGGCGAGGCAAGGTTTTTGTGGTGGGGAGAATTTGGATTTTCACTGGGGTGTGGATGTGCTTAGATGGGGGGATGATGAAGCGATTGATTTGTATTGGGATGCTGGGGGTGTCGTGGTTGAGGGGGGAAGAGGTGACGGTGGATGTGGTGGTGTATGGAGCGACGCCGGGGGGGATTGCGGCGGCGGTGGCGGCGGGTGAGTCGGGGGCGAAGGTGCTTTTAGTGGAGCCGACGGGGCGGGTGGGGGGGCTGGTGACGAGCGGGTTGTCACACACGGATTTTCATTCGATGGAGTCTTTGAGCGGGACTTTTCTCGAGTTCAGCCAGCGGGTGAAGGCGCACTACGTGAAGGAGTATGGGGCGGAGTCTGAGCAGGTGAAGGCGAGTTATGAGGGGACGTTTGGGGAGCCGAAGGTGAATCATTTGGTGCTGGAGGGGATGTTGGCGGAACAGGCGGGGGTGGAGGTGAAGAAGGAGTGGCATTTGAAGTCGGTGGGAAAACAGGGGGCGCGGTTGATGGAGGCGGTGTTTGAGTCGAAGGCGGGTGAGGGCATGACGGTGAAGGCGAAGGTGTTTGTGGATGGGAGTTATGAGGGGGATCTGATGGCGCAGGCGGGGGTGCCGTTTCATGTGGGGAGAGAGGGGTCGATGCTGTATGGGGAGTCGCTGGCGCCGGAGGTGGCGGACGAGCAGTTGCAGGCTTACAATTTCCGGTTTTGCGCGACGGATGATCCGGCGAATCGAGTGCCGATTGAGGCGCCTGAGGGGTATAAGCGGGAGGATTTTTTGGCGGTGTTGCCGATGCTTGAAGAGGGAAAATTTAAGACGGTGTTTGGGTATCCGTCGGGGTGCGTTGTGAAGGCGCATTTGCCGGCGTTGCCGAACCGGAAGTATGACATCAACGATGTGTCACGGGGGATGGTGAGGCTTTCGATGCCGGGCTACAATTTGGACTGGCCGGAAGGGGATGCGGTGACGCGGCAACAGGTGTTTCAAGAGCATCTGCGCTACAATGTGGGGTTGCTGTATTTTTTGCAGCATGATGAGGCGGTGGCGGTGAAGTATCGGGAGATGGCGGCGCCGTGGGGGTGGTGCAAGGATGAGTTTGTGGAGACGGGGCATTTGCCGCCGCAGTTGTATGTGCGAGAGGCGAGGCGGATGATTGGGAAGCATGTGTATGTGCAGGCGGACAGTGAGCATGCGGCGGGGGATGCGCGGGCGAAGCTATTTGGGGATGCGATTGCGATGGGGGACTACGGCAACAATTGTCATGGGACGAATCATGAGGGACCGCAGATTGGGGGGCTGCATGGCGGGGAATTCTACAATGCGGTGCCGCCTTATCAGGTGCCGTATGGCGTGCTGGTGCCGAAGAATGAGGACTGTGAGAATTTGTTGGTGCCGGTGGCGGTGTCGTCGTCGCACGTGGGGTTTTGTGCGCTGAGGTTGGAGCCGATTTGGATGTCACTGGGGCAGGCGGCGGGTCATGCGGCGGCGATGGCGGCGAAGGGGGACGGGGTGGTGCAGAAGGTGGAGGTGAAGGGGCTGCAGAAGCGGTTGGTGGAGGATGGGTCGGCGCTGATTTATGTGAGTGATGTGCTGCCAGGGGATGCGGATTTTGCGATGGTGCAGTGGTGGGGTGTGGCAGGTGGGTGGCATGGGTTGAATCCGATGCCGGAGAAGCCGGGGAAGCGAGGGGAGAATCTGCACGGGCAGTATTACAAGGCGAACCCAGGGCATGCGGTGGAGTTGGAGAAGCCGCTGGATGAGGTGACGCGGAAGCGGTGGGTGGCGATGGCGGAGAAGCTGGGGGTGAAGGGGGATTTAGCGGGGAAGGAGACGAGAGGGGCGTTTTTGCGGGCGGCGTTTGTGGGGGCGGGGAAAGGGAAGTGATACGGTGAACGGGTGAGACATCTGGCGCTTAGATCGGTTGTCGAAATGCTTGTCACCTTGCCCAGCGGTTGAGTGGCCTCATCGGCTGCGTCAACGGCTTGCTCGTTATCCTAAAAACGGAAATGGCTGAGGGCGAATCTGCCGCCGTCATTGGCCCCACAAGGCATCCCGCTTCTCGGGTGGCATCACCTTTTCGATGCAACCGCTGCGAACCGGAAAGGCTTGTGGAACCAAGCACGACGCCATCTTCATCCCTTTCCATTCCCGTTTCTAGGATAAAAACTGTGCAGAGAGAGGGCTGTGGCGAGAACGCCACTAGCTGCCACGGCGGATAACAGGAGGATACCGACGGGGTTGGGTTCGAATCTGGCGTAGCCGTTTAGCGTCTGCCAGAGGGCATAGCTAGCGAGGAGGCAGAAGCCTAGCGCGGCGAATCGCAAGCTAGCGAGTCTCTGATGGATTCCCACTCCCAAGAGGCGAAGTGCCCATACCCAGGCTGGGAGGATCTGTAAGGCGTGGAGGACGATTCCATGGACGAACTTGGGCACTCCTGCTCGACCTACGAGATCAGGAGCTTGCCCCACGTCCAATCTAGCCATACCGTAGACGACAAGGGCGAATCCGAAACCGCAGCTGAGCACGAGAAAGGTCATGCCCCAGCGGATGGCGCTAGCATAGTCTGGCGCTACGACAGTTCCTTTGAGGGTTCGTAGCCATAGAACAAAGACGGCGATGGAGAGGAGAATGAGCAATAGGTCAACGACGAAACCCAAGGCACGGTCAATAGGGGCACCTTGATTGAAATGTGCCGGAACGGAGCGCCAAGTCTGGATGGTGATGATGAGGACTTCGATGAGGGATGATCCCGCTAGGGTCCAAGGGAGCCAATGGCTTCGCGGCTGGGATTTGCTAATGACCCAGGCAAGACTGAGAAGGGTGGTGCCAGTGGAGATGCCGAACAAGATGGGCTTTCGCCAGCCAATGGGGCTACCCCAGTCTCTGGGGTAGGTTACTTGAACGATTGAATGTGCGACGCCGAGGAGAATCAAAAATCCACCCGTCCACAGGAGGCTAGTGGGCCATCCTTTGAGAAAGGTTGAGGGGCTCTGTTGCGTGCCTGTGTGTCCATTCATCTGTAAGATTACGAGACGCAACGGGGCGGAAGAGCATTTGACGTGTGCTTTTGTGGAAGGGGTCACCTGAGAATGGCGATCCCTCCCGTGGGACTGTGGGATTCTGGGTAGATTGCTGGCAGGGTGTGGGTTTAGATTGAGAGGGATTTTTTCCTGATAGGATGCCTGGCGAGAATGGCACTCGATTAAGCGGCTTTTCGATATCTTTCGCGATGGGGAATTTCTTGGAATTCGTGGCGGGGTTGGGTCAACAGTTGGTGCGTTTTTGGTCTTCGTTTTTTTGCTCTGGGCTCCCGTCGTTCGGGTCGGTGGGGATTGGTC
>CANETF010000213.1 GCA_947440575.1 Verrucomicrobiaceae bacterium | reverse complement strand
TGGGGACAGCCTTCCAAAATGTTCTGGATTTCACCCCTCACATGGTATTCGTGGAAAGGTGCAGTAGGCTGCTTCAAGATGCGCTTGAGAATCGTCGTCAGGGTCGGCACTGGCATGCTCCAACCTACCGCGATTTAACCAACTGCCAAATGACAACGTGAAAAGGATTCGATATTTTCTGGAGGCCCAACTCGTCCGGTCGTTCGCCTGGCTCATCCCGCGACTGCCCCGCAGCCTCATCCTCATTTTCGCGCGAACCATCGGCACCTTGGCCTATTGGCTCGACGCTCGCGGCCGACGCACCGCCCTCGAAAATCTTCGCGTTGCCTTCGGTGATCAATACACCCCCAATCAACGTACCCAAATCGCTCGCCGCTCCTACCAAACCTTCGCCCGTACTTTCATCGACCTCTTTTGGGCACGCAGCCTCACCCGCACCAATTGGCAATCCCATGTCGAAATCCAACTCGACGACCCCGCCGCTGAAAATCAAGCCCGCGAAACCGGTGCCATCTGGGTCACCCCTCACTTCGGTAACTTCGAGTTCGTCAGCCTCATCTGGGGTTTTCGCGACATCAAATTCAACGTCGTCGCCCAGGACTTCAAGAACCCCGCCCTCACCGAAATCTTCACCACCCTCCGTCAGCATTCCGGTCACCAAGTGATCTCCTCAGACGGTGCCATGCTCCGCCTCATCAAGAGCCTCAAACGCCAGGGTCATGCCGGCCTCCTGACCGACCTCAACATGAAGCCCGGTCGCGCCACCACCGTCATCGAATGCTTCGGACTCAAAACCTGCGTCCCCACCCTCCACACCACGCTCGCCCAGCGACTCGGGCTCTCAATCATCACCGGCGTCTGCATCCCTTGGCCCAACGGCACCTACCGCGTCCAAATCTTCAGCGCCATCCGCCCCACCCCTGAAGAGGACGTCACCGCCATCACCCAGCAGGTCTGGGACCATTTTGAAAAAGCCATCCGCGAACATCCCGAATGCTGGATGTGGATGTACAAACACTGGCGCTACCTCCCCACCGAAAACCCCGACCCCGCCTACCCGAACTACGCCAACCCAAGCGGAGCCTTCCGCAAACTCCTCACCTCCTCATAGAACTCCACAAAAAAGGGCGAACCGTTACCCGGTTCGCCCTCTCAAAAAAGTGGTCAGAAAAGACTACTTCACGATCTCAAGCAACTCGACCTCAAACACGAGTGCCGAATCCGGACCAATGTCAGCCCCTGCACCTTGCTTGCCATAAGCCAATTCCGAAGGGATAAACAATTTCCACTTCGACCCAACAGGCATCAACTGCAAGGCCTCAACCCAGCCCTTGATCACCCCTTGCACAGGAAAGGTCACTGGCTCTCCACGATCACGCGAACTGTCGAACACTTTGCCGTCCACCAGCGTGCCATGATAGTGTACTTTCACTTGGTCAGTCGCCGCAGGCTTGGCACCGTCAGCCTTCGTGAGAACTTCATACTGCAGGCCACTCGCCGTCGTCGTCACGCCCTCGCGCTTCTTGTTCTCAGCCAAAAACTTCTCGCCTTCAGCCTTCGCGGCTTCGAACTTCTTTGCTTCCTCAGCCTGCATCGCAGCCTGCTTTGCTTGCATCTCACCTTCAAACGCCTGCATCGCTTTCGCCAACTCCTCTTGGCTATACTTCGGCTTTCCACCTTCCAACGCGTCTTTAATGCCCGCAGCCAACTCGACCATGTCGATCTTGATCCCTTGGCTCTTCATCTGACCACCAATGTTGGTGCCAATAAAGTAACTCACCTTGTCCATTTCAACGGGCCCAGCAGCAGGCGCCGGAGCAGTCGCAGGTTCGCCCGCAGGCGCAGCAGGTTCTGGAGTTTGACTGAACAGGGGTGCGGCAACGGCAAGCGTGGCTGCGACGGCAGCTTGAAGGGTGGTTTTCATTTAGAGAGCGCCGAACCTACCCGTCGAACCCCCCAGGTCAACCGCCATTCCAGACATCTTGCTCCGTTTATCCCGGATTTCAGAAGGTCGAGGTGCCGCAGGCGTTGCCAGGCTTGGCTGCACAAGACGTCGGGGATCGCCGCGGCTGTATCCTATCGATACTGCCCCAGATCTCCCGGCGACTTGTGCGACCAATGCGCGCGGCGAATGCGTTGCCTCCAACTTCGGAGTTCGGGTTTACCCCACCACACTCACCACCACCGACCTCACATGCGGAGCCCTGCGATGCTCAAAAAGAAAGATCCCCTGCCACGTCCCCAGCGCCAATCTCCCCTCCTTCACCGGAATCATCTCCGACGTCCGCGTCAACACCATCCGCAAATGGCTCGGCATATCATCCGCTCCCTCGTGCGTATGAACAAAATAGTCCGCGTCCTCTGGCACCAACCGATCAAAAAACGCATGCAAATCCGTCCTCGCAGACCGGTCCGCATTCTCAAAGATCACCAAGGAACAACTCGTATGCTGCACAAACACCGTCGCCATTCCCGTTCTAATGCCACTCTTACGAACCACCTCCTCGCACGCCTCCGTAATCTCGTAGGTCCCCTTCCCGTTCGTCCTCACCGTCAATGCGTCAACAAATGCTGCCATTCCCCTCTTCTTCCCCTCCCTTTCACCAAGGTCAATCCGAATTGACTCTTCACTAATCCCAAAATCACCAGTTTTGGGCTCATTTTCTACCACCTCGGCAGTTGCACACCACCTGATTGCGGTAGATGATTAACTCCCCCAAAAATATTCAGCACCATCCATGAGCGCCACTTTACCGTCCCGTTCGAATCAGGACATCCTCGAATCCCAATACTCCCAATGGTCTTCAGACCCGAAATCCGTGGACGCCACCTGGGCCTCTTTCTTTGAGGGTTTCGAACTCGGCATGGCCCACTTGGCCACCAAGAAAAACGCTTCTTCCAGCCTCCCCCAATCCCTCTCGGAAGAAACGCTCAACTTCCGGATGCGCGTCTCCAACGCACTCCACACTTTCCGTTCGCTCGGCCACACCGCATCCTGGCTCGACCCTCTCAGCAAGACCGCTCCCAGCCCAGCCATCCTCAGCCTGGCCTCTCTCGGATTCAGCGAGAGCGACATGTCAGAGTCCGTCCAGACTCAACTCTTCCGCCAAGGCAAGTCCATGCCGCTCAGTGCGATGCTCAACGACCTCCGCGCCATCTATTGCGACCGCGTCGGCTTCGAATACATGCACATCCACACCCCGGAAGTCCGCCAGTGGCTTCAGGATCGCATCGAAAATCGCCTCGACCGCCCAGTCCCCCCTGCCAAGAAACAAATCAGCGCCCTCCGTTGGCTCCTCGAAGCCGAAACCTTCGAGCGTTTCCTCCACCGCCGCTACGTCGGCCAAAAACGCTTCTCCGTCGAAGGCGGTGAAGGTCTCCTCGTCGCCCTCGGCACCATCTTCGAAGGCCTGCCACCTCTCGGCGGCAAAGAAATCGTCATGGGCATGGCCCACCGCGGACGCCTCAGCGTGCTCGCCAACTTCCTCCGCAAACCCCTCGAAGTTCTCTTCTACGAATTCACCGAGAACTACGTCCCCAACATGGTCGCCGGCGATGGCGACGTGAAATACCACCTCGGCTTCGAAACCGTTCGTCAAACCGAAACTGGCGATAGCGTCGGCATCATGCTAGCCGCCAACCCCAGCCACCTCGAAGCCGTCGACCCCGTCGTCGAAGGCAAGGCCCGCGCACGCCAGCGCGCTCTCGATGACACCCTCGAACGCAAAAAAGTCATCCCCGTCCTCGTTCACGGTGACGCCGCTTTCGCCGGCCAGGGCATCGTTGCCGAAGTGCTGAACCTTTCCCAACTCCCCGGCTATCGCACCGGCGGAACCATCCATCTCGTCGTCAACAACCAGATCGGTTTCACCACCCTTCCCGCCGACGCCCGCTCTTCGGACTACTGCACCGACATCGCCAAGTTCCTCGAAGTCCCCATTTTCCATGTCAATGGTGACTGTCCTCTCGAAATCGCCTGGGTCACCCAACTCGCCCTCGAGTTCCGCCAAACCTTCGCCCGTGATGTCGTCATCGACATCGTCTGCTACCGCCGCTACGGCCACAACGAAACCGACGAGCCCGCATTCACCCAGCCCAACATGGCCCGCGCCATCGCCAGCCATCCCTCCACCGCCACCCTGTTCCGCGATCAACTCATCGCTTCCAACGTCCTCACATCAGAACAAGCCGCGACCCTCGAACAAGAACTCGTCCAGGAACTCGAAGACGGCGTCCAAGGCCTTCAAAAACGTGAGAAAGACGCCGGTGGCAACCCCTTCGAAGGTTTCCTCTTCATCCCTCAACCCGGCTACTGCTACGATGTCATCCCCACCGGGGTCCCCATCGACACCCTGCGTTCCGTCGGCACCAAACTCCTCGACACCCCCACCGAATTCCGCCTCCACCCCACCATCGAGCGCCGATTCCTCGCCGCCCGCCGCAAGGCCATCGAAACCGGTGAAGGCTTCGACTGGGCACACGCCGAGGCCCTCGCCTTCGGAACACTCCTCACCGACGGCCATGGCGTCCGCCTCTCCGGCCAGGACAGCCGTCGCGGCACCTTCTCCCAGCGCCATTCCGTCCTCTACGATACCGAGACTCGCGAGCGCTTCATCCCCCTCCAGAACCTCACCCCGGACCAAGGCCGGTTCTGCGTCTACAATAGCCTGCTCTCCGAAGCCGCCGTTCTCGGCTTCGACTACGGCTACTCTCTCTTGACACCCAACGTGCTCATCTGCTGGGAAGCCCAATTCGGCGACTTCATCAACGGTGCCCAGGTCATCATCGACCAGTTCATCGCCAGCGCGGAAAGCAAGTGGATGCAAGCCAGCCACCTCGTCCTCCTTCTGCCTCATGGCTACGAAGGCCAAGGCCCTGAGCACTCCAGCGCCCGCCTCGAGCGCTTCCTCCAACTCAGTGCCGAAGGCAACTGGCAGGTCTGCAACTTCTCCACCCCGGCGCAGTACTTCCACGCCCTCCGGCGCCAAATGAAGCGCGGCATTCGCAAGCCGCTCGTCGTCATGACGCCCAAAAGCCTCCTGCGCCATCCCCTCTGCCAGTCCAAACTCGAAGACATGGCCGAAGGCACCTCCTTCCAGGAAATCCTCGACGACGACAAACTCACTGTCGCCCCTGAAAAAGTCACCCGCCTCATTCTCTGCTCAGGCAAAGTCTATTACGACCTCATCAAATATCGCGAAGAGCAGGGCATCAAAAATGCCGCCATCATCCGCATTGAGCAACTCTACCCTCTCCACTGGGAAATGCTCAAGGCCATCGTCTCACGCTACCCTCGCGCTCAGAAAAAGCTCGTCTGGTGTCAGGAAGAACCCCGCAACATGGGCTCCTGGTCCTACATCTCTCGTCGCCTCCAAGAGGTCAGCAATCACCCCGTCCGTTACGCCGGTCGCGAACGCAGCGCTAGCCCCGCCGCGGGCTCCAAAGCCGTTCACCTCCACGAACAACAACGCCTCGTCGAAGACGCCTTCGAAGTCTAATACCCACGCCATCGTTCTCCACCGCCCCTCTTCATCCTTCCCCTCCATCACTCATGTCCACAGAAGTCAAAATCCCAGCCCTCGGCGAGTCCGTCGCAGGTGGTCAAATCGCCAAATGGAACTTCAAAACCGGAGACGCGGTCAAAGTCGGTGACGTCCTCCTCACTCTCGAGACCGATAAAGTCGCCGCCGAAGTCACCGCCGAAGCCTCCGGCACCCTGACCATCCTCAAAAGTGAAGGGGAGGATGTCGAAATCGGCAATGTCGTCGCTACCATCGCTGAGTCCTCCGGCGCTCCTGCCCCAGCCCAACCAGAGCCCCCCGCTCCCGCCCCAGTCGCCGCCGCTCCAACTCCTCCCGTCGCAGCGCCCACTCCGGCTCCCGCTCCAGCCGAGCCCGCAAACATCACCGAATTCAAGGCCCCCGCCGAAGCCCCAAAACCTTCCGCCCCCGCCCCTCAATCCACCCCCCCCTCAGGCCGTGTCACCCGGAAAAAAATGACACCCCTGCGCCGCAAAATCGCCGACCAACTCGTCAGCGCCCAGCAGACCGCCGCCATCCTCACCACCTTCAATGAGTGTGACATGACCGCTGTCATGGACATGCGCAAAAAACTTCAAGACGGCTTCCTCGCCAAAAATGGCGTCAAACTCGGCTTCATGTCGTTCTTCATCAAAGCCGTGGTCGAAGCCCTCAAAGCCGTCCCGGGCATCAACGTCCGCGTCGAGGGCGACGAAATCGTCCACCAGCACTACTACGACATCGGCGTCGCCGTCGGCACCGAACGCGGCCTCGTCGTCCCCGTCCTCCACGACTGCGATCAAAAATCGTTCGCCGACCTCGAACTCGATATCCTCGCCTACGCCAAAAAAGCCAAAGACGGCAAACTCCAAATCAGCGACCTCTCCGGCGGCGTGTTCACCATCTCCAACGGCGGCGTCTACGGTTCGCTCCTCAGCACTCCCATCCTCAACCCGCCTCAAAGCGCGATCCTTGGCATGCACAGCATCCAGCAGCGCCCCATGGCCATTGATGGACAAGTCGTTATCCGCCCCATGATGTATCTGGCCCTCAGCTACGATCATCGCGTCGTGGATGGCAAAGAAGCCGTCACCTTCCTCTTGCGGGTCAAAGACTGCATCGAAAACCCTGCCCGCATGCTCGTCGGCGCTTAGTCGGCAGACCAACACCCCTCAAGTGCATCCGGATAGCAGTGATCTGTTGTCCGGAGCCCCCTTGCCACCCGCTCCCGTTTCCGGCGCGGTTGCTTCTCTCGCCATTCCAGGTTACAATCGCGAAACCTTTTTTGAAGAGAAAAGACGTTTCGATTGTCGTAACCCATTGAACGTCACTTTTCAGCGCCCCCGTGATCCCGCCGCTCCAACCCGAATCCCTTGCTCCTCCCAACGCCTCTCCAGCAGCCGGTGGCGCTATGGTGTGGATCCGAAACAAGTTTCTCGCCGGCCTCGCTCTCGCGCTCCCGCTGATCATCACCTTCGTCATCCTTCAGTTCATCTACAGCCTCCTCCACGGCTCGAGCGAACCCATCGTCAAGTGGTTTGCAGATCTCACCAATGAACTCGCCGGCAAATCGGTCATCAGCACCGAAGACCCTCGCTACCTCATGGCCACCCGTTTCATCGGCGTGCTCATCCCCATCGTCGCCCTGATCGCCCTCGGCTTCATGGCCACCAACTTCATCGGTGTCCACATCGTCACCGCCTTCGACCGCCTGATGCTCCGCATCCCTTTCGTCTCCTTCATCTACAAATCCCTCAAACAAGTCATCGACTCGTTCAAGACCATTGGCGGTGCCCAAAGCTTCAAACGCGTCGCCTACATCGACTACCCCGTGCCCGGCATGCGCCTCGTCGCCTTCGTCACCGGCCAATTCACCGACGCTAAATCAGGCAAGGCTCTCACTTCGGTCTTCATCCCCACCACGCCAAATCCCACCACCGGACTGCTCCTCGTTGTCGATTCCGAAAAAGTCACCGATGCCCCCCTCTCCATCGAGGACGCCATGAAACTCATCTTCTCTGGAGGTCTCCTCGTCCCCGATGCAGGCATCGCTCCCCTCAACCAGCGCCCCTTGGTGCAATCAAACGAGTCCCAACCTGCGGAAGCCGTCGCAGAAGTTGGCGCTGACCCCTCCGCCTCTCTTACAGAGCAAACCCTTCCCCCGACCTTTCTTAGCCTGCCCCGCGCAGAAGATTTCGATTCGGGCGATCCCGATATCTTGGCGGATTCCGACCTGCAAACACCCCAGCCCTCTGCCTCCCGCAGCGTGACCGACCGATTGGCCAGAGTCCTCA
>CANETF010000212.1 GCA_947440575.1 Verrucomicrobiaceae bacterium | reverse complement strand
GTTGCTGCCAAAGGTTCCACGCAGTTCTTCGAAGTCTGACAACCCGTCATTGTCCGTGTCCCAAAGGGTTGGATTGGTGGAGTAACTGACTTCCTCTCCGTCGGTGAGGCCGTCTTGGTCTGTGTCGGGACGTTCGGGGTCGGTTTGGTGCGCCATTTCGTCATCCAAGTTCAGGGAGTCGAAGTCCCAGTCGCTCCAGAGGGTGGATTCATGGGGATGACTGTCGAGGTGGTTTGGGTAGTTATCGCTATCGGCATCATCGTATTCACCTCCACCGCCTCCAGTGCCGCCACTTTCGCTATCATTGATGCCATTGTTGTCCCAATCCTCCCAAAGATCACGGTTGGTGGGGTGGCTGTCTGTTTCATTGGAATGGCCGTCGCCGTCCAGATCGTCGGTGGGATGATCGTCGTTGAATCCGTTGTCATTGAAGTCGTTCCAAAGTAGGCCTGAATCAGGGTGGGAGTCGCGCACATCAGGAACGCCGTCCAAATCGGAGTCGAGCAACAAAGGGTCGTTGTCGTCATCGTTGATGCCGTTGCGAGTGAAGTCGTTCCAGAGGGCTGAGTTGTGTGGGTCAGTGTCTAACGCATCTGGGATGGTGTCCCCGTCGCTGTCGGGCTGCTCTTCATCGTCATTTCGATTGTTGTTGTTCCAGTCGGACCAGAGGCTGGGGTCTGATGGGTGGGAGTCGTTGGAGTCGTGAACTCCGTCATTGTCATCATCCGTAGGGCCAGTGTCTGATATTTCGTCGTGGTCATTTTGGTTGTTGGAGTTCCAGTCGGACCAGAGGGCAGGATCCCAGGGGTTAGAATCGAGTGCATCAACAAAGCCGTCGTTGTCAGAGTCATGGGTCCAGGGGTCGGTTTCGGTGCTGTCGTTGATGCCGTTGCGGTTGGCGTCGTCCCAGAGGCTGGAGTCCATGGGGTCGCTGTCCTGGCCGTCGGGGAATCCGTCATCATCCGAGTCGTCGTCGGTGGGTTCGGGGTCGCCTTCGCCTGGGTCTGGGTCGCTGGCAGAGTCGTCGCCGGTGCCCCAGTCACCCCAGACGCTGTAGTCGTAGGGGTGGCTGTCATTGGCATCAGCATAGCCATCGCCATCAGAGTCGTAGGTGGAGGGGTCGTAGGAGCCGTTGTTGGCGTCGAAGGGCCAGGCGTCTTGGGGATTGTAGATGCCGTCGCCGTCCCAGTCGTAGACGGATTGGCCGAAACCGACGGCGTTATGATTGACGGCCCAGCAGCTGTAGTAGGCGTCGTGGTCGGAGTAGCCGTCGTTATCGGAGTCCCAGTTGATGGGGTCGGTGCCGGTGAGGTACTGTTCGTCGGCGTCGGAGAGGCCGTCGTAGTCGGTGTCTGGGTTGCCAACATCGGAGCCGAGCCATTGTTCGAACCAGTTGGGGAGACCGTCGGAGTCGTCGTCGCTAAGGTTGGGGCCGGATTCGGGTTCGTCGCCGTTGCCATCCCAGACGGGTTGAGGCGGGGACTGGGAGTCGGGGGTGTAGGCGGCGGGGGCTGGAGTGTAGAATGGCGGGAAGAGGGACCAGAGGAAGACGGTCGTGATTTGCAGCCATTTGATCCAGTGTTGACGGCGGAGGGACCGAAGGCTGGAAGGGTGATGCCGGTGAAGAATCATGGTGATCATTCGGTTAAAATGGTGACTCTTGAGGGGAGATTAACTGAGCCCCTACTGTGTATTCAATTTTTTTCGGATTTTGTTACAGGGGTTGAGCGATTTTTTTTGAGAAAGTTTGAAGGTGGGGGGTGGGATTCAGACATGGTGGGGAGTTTTTGGATGATGAGTGGCATGAAGAGCATGAATGGCATTATTGCCTTACTGCTGAGTTTGGGGTGATTTGCTAGGAGGGGATTTGGCTGGATGCGGGTGCTGCGAGCTGAAGCTCACGACTACTTTGGGGGCGGTGTTGCGAGCTGAAGCTTTCGGGCACTTTGGCTGGGGGTGTTGTGTGGTGGGGTGAATTTGGGATGGGGTGATATGGTTGGGGTTTGAGTGGCGTAGTAATGAGGATGCATGATTTGAACACGACTTCCTCCGCTTTGGTGACCCGCCGGCAATGGTTGCGTGGGTTTGGGACGGTGATGGCGTTGCCTTGGCTGGAGTCTTTGGCTTCGAGGGAGGTGCGGGCGGCGGTGGCGAAGGCGGGGGTGCCGATGCGGGCGGCTTGGTTGTATGTGCCGAACGGGGTGAATGTGGAGGAATGGATGCCGACGGGGGGCGGGAAGGATTATCAGCTTTCGGCGTCGCTGTCTGAGTTGTCGGGTTTGCGGGAGGAGTTCAGTGTGGTGTCGGGGTTGGCTCATGACATGGCGCGTTCGCACGGGAATGGTGGGGGGGATCATGCGCGGGCGACGGCAACGTTTTTGACGGGATGCATGCCGAAGAAGACGGCGGGGGCGGACATTCGAGTGGGGGAATCGGTGGATCAGATTGCGGCGCGGCAGATTGGGCGGCAGACGCGGTTGCCGTCGTTGGAGTTGAGCACGGATGGGCAGCGGAGCGCGGGGCGGTGTGACTCGGGGTATTCGTGCGCGTATCAGTTCAATTTGGCGTGGAAGTCGGAGACGATGCCGATGGCGCCGGAGATGGATCCGAGGTTGGCGTTTGAGCGGTTGTTTGGATTGGGGAGTGTGACGATGGGGAGCGGGCCGGAGGCGGAGCGGGCGAGGAAGACAAGGCGGAGTGTGCTGGATGCTGTGATGGGGGAAGCGAAGGGGTTGCAGGCGAAGGCTGGAGAGGCGGATCGGCGGAAGCTGGAGGAGTATTTGGATTCGGTGCGGGAGATTGAGCGGCGGATTGAACAGGCGGAAACGATGTCGGTTTCGATGCCGGATGTGGCGAGGCCGGAGGGGATTCCAGAGAGGTATGAGGATCATATCCGGGCGATGATGGATTTACTGGTGCTGGCGTTTCAGACGGACAGCACGCGGGTGGCGACGTTTTTGCTGGCGCATGACGGGAGCAACCGGAGCTTTCCGGAGTTGGGAGTGGCGGACGCTCACCATGCGATTTCGCATCATCAGAAGAACCCGGAGAAGTTGCGGAAGATTGCGTTGATTGATCGGTTTTATGTGAGGCAGTTTGGATATTTCCTGGAGAAGTTGAAGGCGGTGACGGTGGGGGAGGAGCGGTTGCTGGATCGGACGCTGGTGACGTATGGCGGCGGGATTGGAGATGGGGATCGGCACAATCACGACAACCTGCCGATTTTGCTGGCGGGCGGGAAGGCGGATGGGGTGCAGCATGGGAGGCGCTGGGTGCTGGAGGGGGAGGTGCCGATGACGAATCTGCATCTGGGGATTTTGGAGCGGCTGGGGGTGAAGGCGGAGAGGATTGGGGACAGCAGTGGCGTGCTCAGTCTGGTCTAGGGTTGTCATGCCATGAGGTAAGGGAATAGGTGGAATGCCGAGCATTTTGAGATTGATGCGGTTCTTGGCATCGTCCAGTCTTCAAAGGCTGAAGGCCGAACGATGGCAAAAAGAAAACTAACCGACGCAACTCTCCCGGGTCTTGAGGATCCGAGGATGGTCGGGTTGTCTGAGGGTGTGAGGGGGATGGCGGATGCTTTGCTCAAGGCGATAGGGAGCGGGGACGAGGCGCGGCAGGAAGAAGCGCTGAGGATGTTCTTTGCGGAGGTTTTCAATCGGCCAGAGATGGTGGCGGAAGGAGCGGCGTTTTTGGCGCGGACTTTTGAGGGGAGGGAACCGTGGTTGGCGCAGCGAGTGGGGACACCGGAATTGGTGCAGGAGATGGCGACGGGACAGGCGATGCTGACGTGTGTGGCGGCGGGAGAGTGGGTGGTGCAACGCGACTTTACGCGGTTGATTCGGCTAGCGGATGGGATGCTGGCGGCGAAGATGCATTTGAAGTCTGAGGATTGTTTGGTGCTGATGCTGGCGATGGCGTCGACGTTGGCGCTGGTGAAGCAGCCCAGGGCGGTCTCGCTGGTGAATCATGTGTTGGAGTGTCAGAAGGAGGGGGCGAACATTGATGAGGGATTGCTGAAGGAAGCGAGGCAGCGACTTCAAATTGCGGATGTGATTGGGGCATCCAATCAGTCGATTCGGGAGATGTGGGATTTGCGATTTTTGAGTCCGACGAAGCAGTGGGATTGGACGGGGCCGCAGGAGCGGCAGGCCTTGAGGGAGTTGGGCGAGTGGCTGACACCTGAGCATGCTGCGGCGAGTGAATTTGAAAAGATCGTGCCGGTGGTGTGGTGGGATCTTTGGTGGGTGAAGAGCCAGCAGGTGGACGTGGTGGAGCGGAGTGAGGAGGTGGCTCCGTGGACAGGTGGACTTTTGAGCGCTGAGGGGACTGATCTGGGGGGAGAGTTCAACGGCGAGGAAGAGGGGGTGGTGAATGAGGAGCAGCGGCTGAGGTTGGGATGGTTTTTGGCGGGGGGAGTGACCGGAGCTTTGGCGGCGGTTTTGCTTCAGGTCATGGCAGGGGGCGATGGCAAGGAGAAGGTGGAAACGGTGGATTCGTCCGAGGTGGGGACGGTGGTGCGCAAGGAGGGCAGCGAGGCGGTGACGTGGTGCAACGAGGAGCGGGAGCGGTTGGCGGGTGAGCTGGTGCATGTGGGACGGTTGGGAGCAGTGAAGGCATCGGGTTGGGCTGAGAACGCGGGCTTTTTGTCCGGGCTGACGGCAGATTTGCCATCGCAGAGTCAGATGTATCGCAAGATGCTGACGCTGCTGCATTTGGATCCGCCGAAGGATGGGGAGACCCGGATGATGGTGCCTAGGTTACTTTTACGGAGAGGGGCGGATGAGGAGTTGGTGGGGCTTTGGGAGCATTGTGTGGAGGGGCAAACGGGGATGCAGATGGAGATCGCGGCGGCGGCGCGAGAGGCGCTGGAGCAGCCGTCGTTGGCATGGACCGCGGAGCAGAGGACACGACTGCAAAGGCTTTGTGAAGTGAACGGATAAGGGTATGGTTTTAGGGCCCGAACGGGTTGTGATATGATTCGAATTTTTGGTCTGTGTTTCTTGATGGCGGGTGGACTATGTGCTCAGGGGTTGGGGGTGCCGGTGTATCAAGAGGGGCGGGGAAGTCAGGGGGATAAGGGGCTGCTTGTTCAGGCGAAGGCGTTGCGGGAGGCCGGGGAATTGGTGGCGTTTGGTTCGATGGGGGAGCAGATGAAACGGGAGAGGTGCGAATTGTCGCTGCCTGAGGTTGGGGTGGAGGTGCTGGAGGGGCGGGAGCTTTGGAAGAAAGCGAGAGCGGTGCACATGCGGGTGGGATTTTACTATCAGTGTTTGAAGTGTGATGACTGGCATTTGGATTTGGCCGGGGGCTATGCTATCACTGCGGATGGAGCGGTGGCGACCTGCGCGCATGTGCTGACTGAACCTGCGCAGATGAAGGAGGGTTATCTTATTGTGGCGACTGATGACGATGTGGTGATGCCGGTGACGGAGGTGTTGGCGGTGAGTCTTGGGCGGGACAGTGCGATTGTGCGGGTGAAGGGGGCGGCTTTGACGCCGCTGGCCCTGGCGACGGATGTTTCACCGGGGGATGAGGTTTGGTGCTTTAGTGATCCGGCGGGGAAGAGGGGGTATTACAGCGGCGGGGTGGTGAGTCGATTTGTGCAGCGGCCATTTTTGCGGAAGAAGGAGTTGGCTGAATTGCCGAAGGGGGCTGAGGTGCCGAGGCCGATTTGGCTGGAGACGACGGTGGATTGGGCTCCAGGGTCCAGTGGGTCGGCGGTGGTGGATGCCAAGGGCAATTGTGTGGGGCATGTTTCGGAGATTCAAACGGTGCTGGAGGATCTTCCTGCACGGAAGCGAGCGAAGGCTGAGGGGGTGGCACTGGGGACTCAAATCGTGTTTCATCATGCGATCGCGGCCGGGGAGGTGAGGGCTTTGATTCGGGGGAAGTGAAGAAGGGAATTGGGGGTGACGATGATGCGGCCTTTTGATTCGATGATTTTGCTGATGCGGCGGCAGGCGTGGCAGTGCAGTCTGGCCTTGATGGTGGCGGTCGCGGCGGGGTCGGCGAGTGCTTTTTTTCTGTGGGCCTTGGAGGTGGTGACGGATTGGCATTGGGGGCATCCGATGGCGCTTTGGGGTTTGCCGGTGGCGGGGTTTTTGGTGGGGTGGGTTTACCATCGGATGGGCAAAGAGGCCGAGAAGGGGAGTAATTTGATCTTGGATGAGATTCATGAGCCGGGCGGCGGGGTGCCGGGGCGGATGGCGCCGTTGGTATTGATCGGGACCCTGGTGACGCATGCGTTTGGAGGGTCGGCGGGGAGGGAAGGGACGGCGGTGCAGATGGGGGGAGGATTGGCGGGGTGGTTGGGGCGTGTGTTGAAGGTGGATGAGGAGAGTCGGCGAGTGATGTTGATGTGCGGGGTTGCGGCGGGGTTTGGGTCGGTGTTTGGGACGCCGATGGCGGGAGCGATTTTTGCGTTGGAGGTGTTGACGATAGGGCGGATTCACTATCGGGCCTGGCTGCCGGTGCTGGTGGCGAGTTGGGGGGGAGATGCGGTGTGTTCGGCGTGGGGGGCGCAGCACACGGTGTTTCCGTTTGAGGGGAGAATGGAGGTGGGAGGGCGATTTTGGTTTGATGGGGTGCTGCTGTTGAAGGTGGCGGTGGCGGGTGGTGTGTTTGGATTGGTGGGGCGGGGATTTGCGGCGCTGACGCATGGTTTGCAGCGGGTTTTCGCGAAGGGGATCGGTTATGCGCCGATGCGTCCGGTG
The DNA here is from genome assembly GCA_947440575.1 of Verrucomicrobiaceae bacterium. Classification (GTDB taxonomy): domain Bacteria; phylum Verrucomicrobiota; class Verrucomicrobiia; order Verrucomicrobiales; family Verrucomicrobiaceae; genus JAGRPD01. The sequence goes on along the minus strand of CANETF010000212.1, from coordinate 1,148 downwards.
GTGGGAGGGGTGGTGGTGATTGGGTTGGTGTGGGTGACGGGCACGCGGGAGTATTTGGGGTTGGGGGTGGAGGCGGGGCCGGGAGGGGGCGCTTCGATCTTGTCGGCGTTTGAGGCGGGTGGGGTGGAGGCGTGGGATTGGCTGGGGAAGACGGTGTTTACGGCGGTGACGCTGGGGAGTGGATTCAAGGGAGGGGAGGTGACGCCGTTGTTTTACATTGGCTCGACGCTGGGGAATACGCTGGGCGGGTGGATGGGAGCGCCGGTGGCTTTGTTTGCAGCACTGGGATTTTTGGCGGTGTTTGCGGGGGCTTCGAATACGCCGGTTGCCTGCACGGTCATGGGGGTGGAGTTGTTTGGGGGGCACTACCTTGTTGCGTTTGGAGTGGCGTGTTTTGTGGCTTATGCGTGCAGCGGGAAGCGGGGGATTTATCGGGCTCAGCGGGTGGAGGGGGCCAAGGGGAGGGTAGGTGGCGGGTAGTGAGGTTTTGAAAAACTTTGGTTGGAAGTGGGGGTTGGGCTGCGTTTATCTGGGCTGCCATGATGTTTCATTCTTACCGATCGCTGTTTCTGGGTGCTGCTGTTTCTTTGTTTGCCGGACTGACCTGGGCTGGAGAGTCTGTGATGTTGTTTGATGGCAAGAATTTGGATGCCTGGGAGAGTGGCAATGGTGGGGCGCCTGGAGCGGGTTGGGTGATCGAGGCGGATGGAGCGCTGCATCGGAAAGAGAAGACCGGAGATCTGGTGACGAAGGCGTCTTTCGCGAATTTTGAGATGGAGTGGGAGTGGAAGATTGCGGAGGGGGGCAATAGCGGGGTGAAGTACTGGGTGAATGCGATTGCGAAGCAGAATCTGGGGTTCGAGTATCAGTTGATTGATGACGAGCGGCATGCGGATGCGAAGAACGGCGTGAAGCGGCAGACGGGAGCGCTTTACGATATCAAGGGAGCAGCGGCGGATAAGATTGTGAAGCCGGCGGGGGAGTGGAATTCGAGTCAGTTGGTAGTGAAGGGCAAGACCCTGCAGCATTGGTTGAACGGCAACCTAGTCGTGAGTGTGGAGATGGGGAATGCGGAGTGGGAGAAGATGTTTGCGGAGAGCAAGTATGTGAAATACGTGGACCAGGGTTTTGCTCCGGGGCATGGGAAG
>CANETF010000211.1 GCA_947440575.1 Verrucomicrobiaceae bacterium | reverse complement strand
GGGGGGGGGGGGGGGGGGGGGGGGGGGGGGGGGGGGGGGGGGGGGGGGGGGGGGGGGGGTTTTTGCGTGGTGCTTGAGGACGGCGGGTTCGTTGGTGACTTCGACGAGGAGGGTGAGGCTGAACTGGGCGCGACCGCGGCGGGCGTCGATAGCGCGTTGTTTGACGGTGAGGGAGAGGAGGTGCTCGTCGCGAATGTTGAGCAGGGTCAACACGCTGCGTCGCAGATCGGTGTCGGTGTGATCGACGGGGAGGAGGTGTTGGGAGATTTGGAGCACTGAGTGGGCGGCGTCTTTTTTGGACAGGATTGCAGGATGGGCAGGATTAACAGGATGAGGATCCGGATGGGGTTTTGGAATTACATGCGGTCGGTGGTTTGGATACCGAGGAGGTTGAGGCCGGTGCGAAGGACTTGGGAGGTGGTTTGGCAGAGGAGGAGGCGGGTGTCGCGCATGGTGCCTTCGCTGCGGAGGACGGGGCAGGCTTCGTAGAAGCTGTGGTAGGCGTTGGCGAGTTCGTAGAGGTAGTTGGCGAGGGTGTTGGGGCGGTGGTCGATCAGGACGTCGTGGGTGGCTTCGGCGAACTGGGCGAGCTTGAGGGCGAGGGCGCGTTCGGCGGGGTCGGTGATGGTGACTTCGGTGATGGTGACTTCGGTGGGTGGGGTGTAGGAGGCGACCGAGCCGGTCGCCCCACTGTCAGTGGCGCTGGCGAGTTTGCGGAAGATGGAGCGGGTGCGGACGTAGGCGTTGATGAGGTAGGGGGCGGTGTTGCCCTGGAGGGAGAGCATTTTGTCCCAGCTGAATTTGTAGTCGGTGAGGCGGTTCTGGGAGAGCTCGGCGTATTTGATGGCGCCGATGCCGATGACTTCGGCGATGGTGGCTTTTTCTTCGGCCGTGAAGCCTTCGCGGTCGGCAACGACGGTGGCGGCGCGTTCGATGGATTCGTCGAGGACTTCGATGAGGCCGACGGATTCGCCGGTGCGGGTGCGGAACATTTTGCCGTCCTGGCCGAGGATGCTGCCGAAGGCGATGTGGACGAGGTTGGCGTGTTGGCCGCGTTTGCGGGTGGCCTCAAATATTTGGCGGAAGTGGAGTTCCTGGGGGGCGCCGACGACATACCAGATTTCGTCGGCTTTCCAGACGTTGATGCGGTGGTCGATGGTGGCGAGGTCGGTGGTGGCGTAGAGGAAGCCGCCGTCGGTTTTGCGGATGATGCAGGGTTTGTCGGCGAGGGCTTCGAGGTCGAGGAAGAAGATGCAGACGGCGCCGTCGCTGATTTCGGCGATGCCTTGGGCGAGGAGGTCGTCGACGAGCGGGGCGAGCTTGTCGTTGTAGGCGCTTTCGCCGAGGTAGTGGTCGAAGTGGGTGTCGAGCTTGGCGTAGATGGTGCGGAGTTGGTCGAGGGAGAGGGCGACGCAACGGGTCCAGATCTCTTTGTTTTCGGGGTCGCCCTGCTGGAGTTTGACGAGTTCGTGGCGGCAGGTGTCGAGGACGGCGGGGTCGGCCTTGGTTTGGGCGTTGATGGTTTTGTAGAGGCGGAGGAGTTCGGCGATGGGGTTGGCGTCGAGGGCGGCGGTGTCGAGCAGGGTTTTCCAGCCGTGGAGGATCATGCCAAACTGGGTGCCCCAGTCGCCGATGTGGTTGTCGGTGATGACTTTGTGGCCGACGAAGCGGGCGATGCGGGCGAGGGAGTCGCCGATGAAGGTGGAGCGGATGTGGCCGACGTGCGGAGGTTTGGCGATGTTCGGCGCGGAGAAGTCGATGACGATGGTGCGCGGGGTGGGGACGGGAGGGACGCCGAGGTGGGGGTCGGTGACGGACTTGAGGAGGTGGGAGGCGAGGGCGGCGGGGGAGAGGGTGAAGTTGAGGAAGCCGGGGCCGTCGATGCTGGTTTTTTCGCAGAGGTCGGTGACGTCGAGGGCGTCGACGATCTGCTGGGCGAGGGCGCGGGGGTTGGTGCGCATTTGCTTGGCGAGGACCATGGGGGCGTTCGATTGGTAGTCGCCGTAGCGGGTGTCAGAGGCGAGGACAACGGCGGGGGTGAAGTCGTCTGGGACGGTGATGCCGGCTTTGTCGAAGGCGGTCTGCAGGCGCTGGGTGAGGAGGGAACGGAACATGGGGATTGCGGAATGCGGATTTGGGATTTTGGATTGTGGAGGGGAAATGGGGGATGTCGAGCGAATGAGGGGTGGCGGGGATGACTGGCAGAAAAAAGGGGGGCAGAAAGAAGGAGTGGGGATGCAGGTGTTTTGGGTCGAGTGCGAGGTCGAGGACGAGGAGGGGGATTTTTGATTTGTTGAGGTGGGTGAAATAGGGTTGGGTGGGGGATGCGTTTGGATTTGCCGAAGACAGTTGTGGTGATGGGGGTGTGTGGGTGTGGGAAGACGGAGGTGGGGCGTGCGGTGGCGGGGTTGATGGGTGGGGTGTTTGAGGATGCGGATGGGTTTCACACGGAGGCGGCGAAGGCGAAGATGGGGGCGGGGGTGCCGCTGACGGATGAGGATCGGTGGCCGTGGCTGGAGCGGTTGCGGCAGCGGATTGAGGAGATTCGTGCGGAGGGGAAGGGGTATGTTTTGGCGTGTTCGGCGCTGCGGGGGGTGTATCGGGAGAAGCTGCGGGGAGAGGATGAGGCGGGGGTGCTGCGGTTTGTGCTGCTGGATGGGAGTCGGGAGTTGATCGCGGAGCGGATGGGGAAGCGGGTGGGGCACTACATGCCGTTGAGTTTGCTGGACAGTCAGTTGGCGATTTTGGAGCGGTCGGAGGATTTGATGGCGGTGTCGATTGAGGGGTCGGTGGAGGCGATCGCGCAGGGGATTGTGGAGCGTTTGGAGAGGGAGGGTGCGGGCGATGAGTGAGGCGGGCGTGAGGCGGGTGTTTTGGGGATGGGAGCGGCCGGTTTTGGAGTCGGCGGTGGCTTTTTTGGCGGGTGAGGGGGTGGCGTTGGAGTTGGAGGAGACGGTGGTGGTGGTGCCGACGGCGGAGGCGGGGCGGCGGTTGAGGCGGGCGCTGGCGGAGTGGGCGGATGAGCGGGGTGGGGCGGTGAGTGTGCCGCATGTCTGGCCGCCGAATTTGGCGCTGTCGCCGGTGGCGGACAGGGTGGGGGTGGCGTCGGATTTGGAGGTGAAGCTGGTTTGGACGCGGGTGTTGAAGGCGGGGCCGGTGGGGGCGTTCAAGGCGTTGCTGCCGAGTGTGCCGGAGGTGATTTCGTGGCGGTGGTTGTGGGATTTGGCGGTGACGCTGGCGGAGTTGCAGGAGTTGCTGGGGGCGGGGGGATTGGGGATGGCTGATGTGGTGGCGAAGGCGGAGGGGATTCCGGGGAGTGAGCTGGCGCGGTGGCGGGATTTGGCGCGGTTGGAGGGGTTGTTTGAGGCGGAGTTGGCGGCGATGGGGAAGGCGAATCCGCAGCGGTTGAAGCGGGAGCGGGCGGGGGATCCGTGGTTGCCGGAGGGGGTGAAGCGGGTGGTGGCGCTGGCGGCGCCTGATTTGCCGCCTTTGATGTCGCGCTGGATGGAGGGGTGTGTGCGGGCCGGGGTGGAGGTGGTGGTGGCGGTGCAGGCGCCGGAGGCTTTGGCGGAAGGGTTTGATGGGTGGGGGCGGCCGACGGCGGAGCGGTGGGGTGAGGAAGCGGCGGTGGATGTGGGTTTGACCGAGGCGCCGATTCGTTTGTGCCGGAATCCGGTGGGGCAGGCGGAGGAGGTGGTGCGTTGGTTGGGTGAGGCGGCGGGTGCGGGATTCCCGGTGGCGGTGGGGGTGTGTGATGCGGAGGTGGGGCCGTTGTTGACGGAGAAGTTGGAGGCGCGGGGGTTGGCGGTGTTTGAGCCGGGCGGGGTGCCGATGACGCGGGATGGGTTGTGGCATTTACTGACGCTGACGGGGGAACTGATGGGGACGGGGAGTTGGCGGGCGTTTTGCGGGTTGATGCGGATTGAGGAGGTGTGGGGGGCGTGGTGTGGGTCGCGAGGGGTGGGTGTGGTGCGGAGGATGGATGAGTTTGCGGCGGAGCATTTGCCGGGGAATTTGGAGATGGCGAAGGCGTTGTTGGAGGAGGGGGAAGAGAAACTGGAGGAGTTGCGGAAGGCAGTGAGTGCGGCGTTGCGTTGGCGGCGGAAGCTGGGGAGCGAGGGATTTGTGGAGGTGGCGCGGGAGTGGTTGATCGCGCTGTATGGGGAGAGGGGATTTCAGACGGAGGCGCCGGGGGATCGGGAGCGGGTGCAACTGGGGTGGGCCTGGCTGGAGGAGGTGGAGGCGGTGACGGCGGTGCTGGAGCGGACAGGGGTGGCGCTGGGTCGGCAAGAGGCGTGGGCGCTGGTGATGGAGCGGTTGTCGGGCGGGGTTTTGGAGGCGGTGCGCGGGGAGGTGGATTTGGTGCTGCTGGGCTGGCTGGAGTTGCTGTGGGAGGATGCGCCGGCGCTGGTGGTGGCGGGTTTGAATGAGGAGAATGTGCCGGGGGTGCTGCTGGGGCATCCGTTTTTGCCGGATCGGTTTCGCTATCAGTTGGGGTTGCCGAGTCAGGCGAGTCGGTTTGCGCGGGATGCGTATCTTTTGACGGCGCTGGGGAAACAGCGTGCGGGTGGGGGGCTGTTCGGGGTGACGGTGGGGCGATGGAGTGGGAATGACGATGTGAGGAAGCCGTCGAGGTTGCTGACGCTGTGCGGGGATGCTGAGTTAGCGGGGCGGGTGCGGCATTTGTTTCCGGAAAAGGAGGCGGAGGAGGCTGGGGGGGCGCCGGTGAAGACGGTGCAATGGCGGCTGGAGCCGAGGCGGGTGGAGATGGCGATGGAGACGATTTCGCCGTCGAGGATTGCGGCGTATTTGGACTGTCCGTTCCGGTTTTATCTGAGGAGCGGGCTGAAGATGGAGGCGGTGGGGACGGTGGGGCGTGAGATGGACCCGATGCAGTTTGGCGATCTGGTGCACGAGGTTTTACGGCATTTTGGGGAGGATGCGGAGGCGCGGCAGTGGATTGAGGCTGGGCGGATTCAGAAGTGGTTTCAGGAGCGGCTGGAGGACGGGGCGAGGCAGCGCTATGGGGAGCGGCTGCCGCCTTTGGTGCGGTTGCAGGTGGATGCGGCGGGGCAGCGGTTGCACTGGCAGGCGGAGGTGGAGGCGCGGGAGCGGCGGGCGGGATGGGAGATTGTGGCGGTGGAACTGGAGCTGGGAGGGGAAGTAGATTTGACGCCGTTTTTGATCGAGGGAGCGCGGTTTACCGGGAAGATTGACCGGGTAGAGCACCACGCGGGGAGTGGTGAGCGGCGGGTGCTGGACTTCAAGACGATGGACAAGTTCACTGATCCGATGGCGGCGCATTGCAAGGCGGTGAAGCAGGTGGTGGCGGGGGAGGAGTGGAAGGTGTTTTCGATTGGAGGAGAGGGGAAGGTACTGCGCTGGGTGGATGTGCAGTTGCCGCTGTATGCGGCGGCGCTCAGGGGGCATCTGCTGGGGCCGGTGACGCAGGTGGGCTATGGGTGCCTGCCGAAGGGGGTGATGGAGACGGATCTGGCGCTGTGGGAAGGGTTTGACGAGCGCTGGGAGGAGTCGGCGGTGGCGTGCGCGGCGGAGGTGGTGCGGCGGGTGCGGGCGGGGGTGTTTTGGCCGCCGAATGAGGGGGTGGCGCGGTCGCGGGATTTTGAGGCGTTGTGGCCGGGTGGGGTGATGGGAGCGGTTACCTGGGGCTAGCAATGGAGGCAAGCCAGCGGCTTGCTCCACGGGACGGCTAGGGAGTGGCGGCGAATTTGGCGCGGAGGGCGGTGGCGACGGGGGGCTGGACGAAGAGGTCGATCTGGCCACCGAGGCGTCCGATTTCTTTGACGAGGCGCGAGGAGATGTAGGTCAACTCTTCGCGGGGCATGAGGAAGACGGTTTCGAGGTGGGGCTGGAGTTTGCGATTCATGAGAGCGAGTTGGAACTCGAACTCGAAGTCGGAGACGGCGCGCAGGCCGCGGACGAGGGCGACGGCTTCCTGTTCGCGGGCGAAGTTGACGAGGAGGCCGTCGAAGGGCATGACGCGGACGTGGGGGAGGTGGCCGGAGACGGAGCGGATGAGGTCGACGCGTTCATCGAGGGAGAAGAGGCTTTGTTTGTTGTTTTCGCGGGCGACGCCGACGATGACTTCGTCGAAGAGGCCGGTGGCGCGTTCGAGGACATCGAGGTGACCGTTGGTGACGGGGTCAAAACTTCCGGGGTAGATGGCTCGTCGCATGTCGGGATGGTTGGGGAGGAGTGTAAGGCGGAGGTTGCGGGGTGGAAAGGACGAAATGGGTGTGGTATGGAGGGGGTGTTTTATGACCCGCCTTGATCCAGTCGAACTTCTGCACGCCTACTGTGAGGGTGTTTTCCCGATGGGGGAAGGCGATGGGACGATTTCTTGGTATCGACCTCCGATGCGGGGGATCTTACCGATTGCGGACTTTCATGTGCCGCGGCGCTTTGAGCGGTTTTTGAAGGGGTGTCCGTTTGAGGTGAGGTGGGACACGGCGTTTGGGGATGTGGTGCGGGGTTGTGCGGACCGGGAGTCGACTTGGATCACTGAGTCAATTTTGGAGGTGTATGAGGAGTTGTTCCGGATGGGGTTTGGGCATTCGGCGGAGGTGTGGCGCGAGGGGAAGCTGATGGGCGGGGTGTATGGGGTGGCGATTGGGGGGGCGTTTTTTGGGGAGTCGATGTTTAGCCGGGAGCCGCAGGCGTCGAAGGTGGCGTTGACGCATTTGCAGAGGCGGTTGCATGCGAGGGGCTACGTGGTGCATGACACGCAGTGGACGACGGAGCATTTGGCTCAGTTTGGGGGGCATGAGATTCCTTGCGCGGAGTATCTCGATCTGCTGGCGCGGGCGGTGCGGATGCCGGTGACGTTTGGGTGAGGGCGTTGCCCCCAAAAAAGTTGGAGCCGGGCGGCTCCCGATTCCGCCCGGCTCCTATTGGCATCAACCTCAGCATGGGGTTTTGCGCTTCCGCAATTCTTATGCTGACAACAACCAATCACTCTCAAGACCAGCACTGTTAGGCTTGGGCCTTCTAGCACTGTTGAATGTTTAGTCAGAGGCAGGGGACATTGTGTTCAAAGTTTTTGAACTTTTTTTGGGAGAGGGTTTTTTTCAGTAAGACGTGCCGGTGATTTCGTTGGCGAAGGTGTCGATGCGGGCGATGACTTCGTCGGCCTCCTGGGGGCTGATGCCGATGGCGGAGAGGGTTTCGAGGAGGTGTTTGACGAAGGCGCTGAAGTGGGAGGTGGTGATGCCGCGACCATGGTGGACGGAGCCGAGGGGGCGGCCGGTGTAGGCGACGGGACCGCCGAGGGCCATGGCGAAGAATTGCTGCTGCATGCCTTGGAGGGAATCCATGGAGGCGTGTTTGAAGAAGGGGGAGAGGGCGGGGTCGGCTAGGACGCGGGCGTAGAAGGCGGGGATGAGGGTTTCGATGACTGGGGCGCCGCCGATGCGATCGTAGAGGGTGTTCATGATGAGGAGGAGGGGGTTTAGGGTTACGCGTTTTAAGGGCAGCAGAATGGATGCCGAAGCGGGGGAGGGAGGTGGTGGGGGAGGAAGATCAGCGCAAGATAGGGTGGGTGAGGGATAGATTCGGTGGTTGAAATGGGGGCGTGGCATGGGCAGGGTGGGGTTTCCCTTTTCATGAGAGTAGCTTCTTACTGCACGACTTTTTTGAAGCCTGAGATGCTGCATATTTATCGGCAGATCACGGGGCTGCGGCGATGGGAGACGGTGGTGGTGACGAAGGAGAGTCAGAGTGAGGAGTTGTTTCCGATGCCGGAGGGGGGCGTGGAGGTGCTGCCGAAGGTGAGGAGTCATTTTGTGCGGCGGTTCTGGCTGAAGTATGTGAAGAAGGAGCCGCCGATTGTGTATCGGGGCGAGTATGGGGTGCTGGCGGGTTTGTTGGAGCGGCGGAAGGTGGATTTGATGCATGTTTATTTTGG
>CANETF010000210.1 GCA_947440575.1 Verrucomicrobiaceae bacterium | reverse complement strand
GCACGCCATGTCTGCAGGAACACCACCACCACCAGCACCACCAGCAAAATCGCCTCAATCAACGTGTGAATCACCGCATCAATCGACTTCTCCACAAACACCGTCGGATCATACGCAATCGCATAGTCCACGCCCTCTGGAAACTTCGCCTTCAACTCCTCCATCTTCGCCCGCACAGCCTGCGACAGCGATAAGGCATTCGACCCGGGCAACTGAAAAATCGGCACCCCCACCGCCCGCTTGTTGTTCAACAAACTCCTCAGCGCATACTCCCCCGATCCCAACTCAATCCGCGCCACATCCTTGAGCCGCAGCTTCTCTCCATTCACCCCCACCTTGACGATGATGTTTTCAAACTCCTCTTCGTTAATCAGTCGCCCCTTCGTGTTCACTGTCAGCTCAAACGGCACCCGCTCCTTCATCGGCTGCTGACCAATCACCCCCGACGCCACCTGCACGTTCTGCTCCCGAATCGCGTTCACCACCTCCGACGCCGTCAACCCCCGCGCCGCCGCCTTGTCCGGATCAATCCAAATCCGCATCGCATACTCCCCGCCTCCAAACAACTGCACCTGTCCCACTCCCGGCAACCTCGCTAACTCGTCCTTCACGTTCAGCGTCGCATAGTTCCTCAGATACAACTCATCGTATCGGTCATCCGGCGACAAAATATGCACCACCATGGTCAGATCAGGCGATGACTTGACCGTCGTCACCCCAAAGCGCCGCACCTCTTCCGGCAGCTTCGGCAGCACCTGCGACACCCGGTTCTGCACCTGCACCTGCGCCAAATCAATGTCCGTCCCCAGCTTGAACGTCACGGTCAGGGTCATCACGCCGTTCGCCGTGCTCTGCGACGACATGTAAAGCATGTTCTCCGTGCCATTGATGATCTGCTCAATCGGCGACGCCACCGTCTCCGCAATCGTCTTCGGGTTCGCCCCCGGATACGTCGCCGTCACGATCACCGTCGGCGGTGCCACCTCGGGATACTCCGAAACCGGCAGCTGAAAAAGCGAGATCGCCCCAAGGATGAAAATCAGCAGGGACAACACCCCGGCAAAAATCGGGCGCGTGATAAAAAATCGGGAAAAATTCATACTAGATGAGCCAGACCGAAGCCTCGCGACTGTTCAATTTAGGATACCTATCTCACTTCTTCGCCGCTTCCGGCTCGCCCTTGCCGCCAGCCGGAACCGCCACCACCGGCATTCCAGGCATCGGCAACCGCGCCTGCCCGTTCACAATGATTTTGTCTCCTTTCTTGACCCCGCTTCGCACGATGCGCTTCCCCTCAAAGGTCGGACCCACCACAAGCGGCTGATACACCGACAAACTTTGCTCATTCACCCCCAGCACATACTTGTTCGCCTGGTCCGTCAAAATCGACGAATCCTCAATCAACAGCGCCGGATACTCCGCCGTCATCGGTATCTCCACCCTGGCAAACAACCCCGGTGTCAAAAGCCCTTCCGCATCATCAAACTGCGCCCGCACCACCAACGTTCCCGTGCTGGCATCAAGCCGGTTATCAAACGACTCAATAAACCCCTGATGCGCAAAACCTTTCTCTCCTGACAACTGCATCCGCACCGGGATCCTCTTGTCTTTGTCCATCAGGATCTTGCCCTGCCGCCTCAATCCCTGCAGTTGAATCAGCGAGTTCTCATCTATGTCCACATAAACGAAAACCGGATTGACCGATACAATCGTCGTCAACAAACTCGCCCCACCCGGCAGCCCACTCACATAGTTCCCCGGTGTCACCATCGCCCGACTAATGCGCCCCGAAATCGGTGCCCTCACTTCCGTGTGCGATAACTCAATCTCAGCCGAATGATGCGCCGCCCGCGCCCCTTCCAGCGCGGCCACCGCCTGCAAATAAACTGACTCTCTCGTGTCCGCCTGCTCCGGCGACAGCGCCTTCGCCTCCAACAACGCTTTCACCCGGTCGAACTCCTTCTTGCTCGTCATCTCAGCCACCTCCGCCCGCTTCAACTCCGCCGCCGCCTGCGCCAGCTTCGTCTCAAACGCCCGCCGATCGATCGTGAACAGCTTCTCGTCCTTCTTCACCAATTGCCCCGCCTCAAACAAAACCCCATCCAAATAGCCCGACACCCGAGGCCTCAACTCAACCGTCTCCATCGCCTCCACCCGCCCCGTGAACTCCTGCCACTCCACCAGCATCTTCTCCTCCACCTCCGCCAAGGTCACCTGCGCCGGCGGCATCTGCATCCCTCCTCCTTCCGCCCCGCCTCCCGGCGGTCGATTGCACTGCATCAGCAGCATGGCCAAAATCAGCAAAAACACGTTCGGGGGGATCACAATTCGATTCACAAGCAGCAGTTCGTTGAGGTTTAGTTGACTAGTTGGTTAATTTGAAATGAAAATAGCTCAGCTCAGCACCAGCGATTCTTCCAACCGCAAAATGTCCCGCATCCCCGCCTCCAGCGAATCCAGGATGCTCAAGTCGTTCCAGATCCGAGCATGGGCCAGCAGACCTTCCGAATACGAAAACAAAATCTTCGCCTTCACACTTGCCTCAGGTGCATGCACCACCCCTTCCGCATGCGCATCGCGAATCGCACTCTCCAAATAGCGCAAATACTGCGCCAGCTTGCCCTTCAGCACCTTCTGAAACAAATCATCCATCGGCCCCACTTCCGTCCCCAACGTGTGAATCGGACAGCCCAGCACCCGTCCATGTTTGACATGCATTTGCACCTGCTCATCTCGCAAATGCCGAATCCAAAATTCCAACCGCTCCACCGGCGGCCGCGATGCCGAAAAAGCATCGTCCAACGTTTTCCGAAACTCCTCCCACCCATGCTCAATCGCCGCTATCGCTAACGCATGTTTGGACTCAAAGAAGTGATAAAAGCTCCCCTTCTTCACCTCCGCCCGCTCACAAATGTGATCGACCGAAGTGGTCCCAAACGACCCCACCCAGATCAACTCCAGCATCGCCTCCAGGAGGCGTTCGCGTGCGTCACTTGTTCTTCCCATATCTCAATGCGTCACTTGATTGACCTCACTAGACGATCAGTCAACTATTTTTTCCACTCGTGGCGCCCAGCCCAGTTCACTGCCCCCTCATTCGCCCAAAATAGTCCATAAAGTTTGATATTTATGGTTTTTACGTTACCTTCCCCTCGCCCGCTTCATGCCGCGCTTCCTTTCCATTCCCCGCGCCTCCTGGCGTTCCTCCCTCCTCGCGCTCCTCTCTCTGGCACCGGGTGGGATCGCCATGCTCTTCGCTGCCGATCCCACCGCCGATCAACAATACTGGCTCGAACTCATCAATCGCATGCGCCGCGATCCCCAAGGCGAACTCGCTCGCCTCGTCCATTTCTCCTCTCCTGGCGTCTGGGCCACCACCAAATCCGATGACCCCACTGTCCAGTTCGCGCTCGACTACTACAACACCAGCGCCTCCGCCCTCCAAACTCAATGGAATGGCCTCACCGCTGCCCCCGCTCTCGCTTGGAACAGCCAACTCTCCAACTCCGCCATCAGCTATTCCAACCTGATGGTCCAAACCCAGCAGCAATCCCACACCCTCGACGGTCTCTCCCTCGCCAACCGCATCCAATCCGGCGGCTACACCAATCAATTCCTCGAAGTCGGCGAATCCCTCTTCGCCGCCACCGAAAACGTCTTCCACGGCCACAGCGCCTTCGCCATCGATTGGGGCGACAGCGACTCCAACCCCAACAACGGTTTCGGCACCGGTATCCAAACCCCAGCCCTTCACCGCGAGGTGATGATGTCACCCGCCTTCAAAGAACTCGGCATCGGCTTCCAATCCATCTCCATCCCTCCCGGCAACGGCCAAGCCCCCGGCCCTCTCGTCGTCACCCAGCACTTCGCCAGCCAATACCGCTACACCGGCACCGAATACGTCTCCGATCCCATCATCACCGGCGTCGTCCACTCCGACGACATCCTAGCCGATGCCTTCTACACCCCCGGTGAAGGCATCGCCAATGCCATGATCCAAGTCTGGGACACCTTCACCACCACTCTCATCGCCTCCGGCCTCACCAACAGCGCAGGCGGCTTCAACATCACCACGCCAGACCTCATTCTCGGCCGCACCTACGCCGTCCGCCTCGCCGACGGCTCCGCTCCCGACGTCTCCTTCACCGCCTCAGCCTCCGTCGCAGATTACGGTGTCCCCGTCACGATCTACGACAATGCCTACGCCAGTTTCGTCGTGGTCCCCGAACCCGGCTCCGCGATCCTCAGCCTCCTCGCCTGCCTCCTCATATTCCCCCGCCGACGCGCCACGTCATGACACGCCTTGTTCTCATCCTCATAGCGACTCAAGCCTTCGCCAGCGCTCAGGAACCCGCTGGCTTCCGCTCCCGCATCGACGCCTACGAATCCTCCGTCCGCGCCAATACCCTCCGCATCATCGAAGCCAAAACCGAAGAAGAACGCGCCGCCCTTCGTGCCTCCATCCCCGACTCCCGTCCCTACGCCACGGAGGTCCTCGCTCTCATCCAATCCCATCCTACCGCTCCCGACCTCGCCGATGGCCTCAACTGGCTCATCACCCAGTGCATCCATCTCCCCGAAGGCACCTCCGCTCTGAATCTCATCACCCAAAAATACGCCGCCCTCCCCGGCATCGCCCCAGCCCTCAAACGCCTCGAAGACGTCGAACCCGCCCTCGCCACCCCAGCGCTCGAAGCCGTCCTCAAATCCACTGCCCAACCCGACGAAAAAGCCGCCGCCCTCTACGCTCTCGCCGGCCATCACTTCCGCGCCTTCGAAGCCTCCACCGACACCCCCACGCGCGATGCCTCACGCGAACGCGCCTCCCAACTCCTCCAGCAAATCATCACCGACTACCCCTCCGTCAGAATCCAAGGCTTCCCCCTCGCCGACCAAGCCGCCGCCCTCCTCTTCGAAATCACCCATCTCTCCGTCGGAGCCATCGCCCCCGAAATCACCGGTAAAGACGACAAAGACCAACCCTTCAAACTCTCCGACTCCCGTGGACGCGCGGTTCTCCTCGTCTTTTGGGGCGACTGGTGCCACGGCTGTCACGGCCTCCAACCCATCCTCGCCGAACTCGCTGCCCAACTCAAAGACCAGCCCGTCAGCATCCTCGGCGTCAACACAGACGACCCCGCCACCGCCAAAAAAGCCCTCGCCGCCTCTCCCGTCCCATGGCGCTGTTGGCTCGATGGCAGCACCTCCGGTCCCATCACCTCCGAATGGAACCTCCGCCACTTCCCCACCCTCTACGTGCTAGGCAAAGACGGACGCATCCTCGCGAAGGACCCTTCCCTCAGCGACCTCCGCTCCTGGCTTGAAAAAGCCCTTGCCACCCCTGCAAGTTGAAGCACAGAGAGAGGTCCCTCCCGATCCGCCATCCACGGATCTCTGACCTCCCTCGCTCCCATGCCCCTCTTCGACTGGCTCACCCAGCACACCCTGCTCCCTCCCAACCAAACGGCCATCCTGCTCGCCGCCCTGGGTGCCGTCTGCATCGGCCTCTCCAAAAGTGGCCTCTCCGGCACCGCCACCCTCAACGTCGTCCTCATGGCCAAGGTCTTCGGCGCCAAAGCCTCCGTCGGCCTCGTCCTCCCCCTCCTCATCGCCGCTGATTTGATGGGCTACCTCATCAATCGCAAAGCCGGCAGCTGGAAACCCGTTCTCACCATGGCCCCTCCCGCCATCATCGGCGTCATCGCCGGCTGGTGGTGCCTCGATCTCATCGACAACACCACCGCCCGCATCGTCATCGGCTGGCTCATCATCGCCCTGCTCGCCTTCAAACTTCTCCTCGACTGGAAACAGCAGGAACTCCTCGCCCTCACCGAGCACAAAACCTTCGCCTGGGGCATGGGCTTCAGCGCCGGCATCACCACCATGCTCGCCAACGCCGCCGGCCCAGTCATGACCGTTTACCTCCTCTCCCGCCGCCTCGACAAACGCGAGCACGTCGGCGTCTTCACCCGCTTCTTCCTCTTCATCAACCTCTTCAAAGTCCCCTTCTCCGCCAACCTCGGCATCATCAACGCCCGCTCCCTAACCACCAACGCCATCCTCCTCCCCGCCGTCATCCTCGGCATCCTCATCGGCTGGCAAATCCTCAAACGCATCCCCCAAAAATCCTTCGAGTGGCTCCTCTTCACCCTCACCCTCCTAGCCGCCCTCTGGCTCATCCAAGGCTAGATTCTGAAGACAATCACCACAGCACCCCGTTATTGTAGTCAATCCACCGAATACCAGCTACCCACGCTGTCGGCCAAGGAGTGACGGCTTCATCAGTCACCAATGACACCTTACCGTCTCAGCGCGGGTCAGCTAAAATTGAGGCATCGACTTGGATTGTGCTTTTTGATCGGACTTCTGCCGCTCATCACCGTTACTAAAGAAGGTATCAAGATAGGGCTCAAGCTCCAAGTTGCTCTCTCTAAGGAGTGAAAAGACCTCGACACCACTTACATCGATCGCAGAGAACATCCAAAAGGACTGGGCTAGCCCTGAATAGGTAAAGCCATTCATATCGGCATAGGCCTCGGCCTCATCGACAGCCTTGTCCAACGCCTCATCAGCATCCTCCGC
This sequence comes from Verrucomicrobiaceae bacterium, assembly GCA_947440575.1. Classification (GTDB taxonomy): domain Bacteria; phylum Verrucomicrobiota; class Verrucomicrobiia; order Verrucomicrobiales; family Verrucomicrobiaceae; genus JAGRPD01. Next base: position 1,356 of record CANETF010000210.1, on the reverse strand, counting down.
TGTCCATAGTGTGATCCGCTCCTCGTAGAGATAGTCCAGCTTATTGAATCTGGCTTTTGGACACTTGAAAATGCAGCGCACGCCGTAGGAGTTCATGATCTAATACCAAACTTTTGTTCACCCAACCAAACCACAATCGACCCCCACCGCATCCCCTTTATCAAAATTCCCTCCCACGATTCCGCACCCACCTCGTCTATGCCCCCAAGGAGTGACGGCTTCTAGCCGTCAAAAATCACAAAACTCCGCAGTTCATCCCGCGCCTCAGAAACAAAATCGTCAAGCCTCCCGCCCTTCACATCCGACTCAATCTGCGCATCTCACTCCGCCATCAACTCCCCGCCCTCCACTCACCACTCTCCACTCTCCACCCCCTCAACCCCTCCCTGCCGCCGCATTCGCCGCCATCCGCCCCAACGCCAGCGCCCCCAGCAACCCCGCATTCGCCCCCAGCATCGGCCGCGTGATGTAATCCCCAATCTTCGCATTCATCTCCGGCTGCCGAATGTAGCCATTCATCAACTTGATGAACGCCCCATGCACCATGGACAGCACCTGCTCCTGCTCCATCACCCCGCCACCCAAAATGATCCGCTTCGGCGACAACGTCAGCGTCAGGTTCATGCACAAATAAGCCAAAACCTCGCCCACCTCCTCCCACGCCGGCGAATCCACGGGCAACCGCTCAGGCCGCACCCCCCAGCGCTTCGCAATCGCCGGTCCGCTCACATACCCCTCCACACAGTGCGCGTGAAACGGGCACTGCCCCCGCCGCATCACCGCCTTCGACTTCTTTGGCGGCGGCACCTGCATGTGCCCAATCTCCGGATGCAGCAACCCATGCAGCAACCGCCCATTCACCAACACCCCGCCACCCACTCCCGTCCCAATCGTCACATACACCAACGGATCTTTCTGCTGCCCCGCTCCCCACAAATACTCCCCCAGCGCCGCCCCATTCACATCCGTGTCAAACGCCATCGGCACCTGGAACCGATTTTTCAATCCCCCCAGCACATCCGTGTTCTGCCACCCCGGCTTCGGCGTCGTCGTGATGTAGCCATACGTCTGGCTCTTCTCATCCAAATCCACCGGCCCAAAACACCCCACCCCGATCGCCGCAAACGCCCCATGCCGCGACTTCACCAGCGAAAGCCATCGCCCCACCTCCTCCAGCGTCTGCTTCGGCTCCGTCGTCGGAATTCGCACCGTCTCCAAAATCTCCCCCGGCCCGCGCCCAAGCGCACAGTTAAACTTCGTCCCGCCCGCTTCAATCGCGGCAATCAAAGGCGCTTCCCCACTCATAAAACTTGGTCAGTTCGGCTTTACTCCGCCTCCTCATCCAGCCCCCGCATC
>CANETF010000209.1 GCA_947440575.1 Verrucomicrobiaceae bacterium | reverse complement strand
CCCGAAGCCATCGGCAACATCGCCACCATGGGAGCCGGCAAAGTCATCCTCGGCCTCGGCAAAAACAAACTCACCAGCCTCGCCAAAGGCACCCTCGCCAAACTCGGCGTCAAAGCCCGAGCCGCCGCCGGAGCCATCGGCACCGAACTCGCCACCGAAACCGTCACCCAAGTCGGCCAAGGCCAACCCCAAGCCGCCGCCGCAGCCATCGCCGCAGGCCAAGATCCCGCCCTCGCCCAAAGCGCCTACCCCGTCACCGTCGAAGGCGTCACCCAAGCCTTCAAAGACGTCGCCCCTCAAACCCTCGCCATCTCCGGCCTCATGATGGGCGCCGCCGGAGGCGTCAGCCTCGCCTCCCGCCCCTTCCGCCGCCCCGAAGCAGACCCAGCCGCCACCCCACCGCCACTCCCCACAGCAACCGCCCCCGCCCCCACCATCACCCTCAACGGCCAGCCTTACACCTACAACCCCAACGAACTCACCCCCGACCAAATCCAAACCATCGCCGCCACCGGCAACTTGCAAGAATACCTCAACGCAGGCATGCTGCAAAATGCCACGCCTCAGACCCCGCCTCCGCTTCAGACTCCTGGAACTCCTGATCCTGGGAATGTGGGGCCTCCTCCTCCTCCCCTGGTGGACACACCAGGCCCGAGCATCCAAGAAGCCCGCGAAACATTAGGCGACATCGGCAACGTCGGCACCCGCGCCGCCCCAGCCACCACCGTCGGCCGCGCCGGACCCGCCCCCCTCCCACGCGACCCCGACGGCAACCTCGATTTACTGAACTACCTCAACGAAAACCCCATCCGCGCCCCCCGCCGCGGCACCGAAGGCAGCGCCGCCGCCGAATACGACTGGCGGGAATCCGGCGACTTCGACCCCGCCTACCGCTCCCGCATCATGCAGGAAGGCGCCCCCAACATCGACCAACGCGCCCAGGAAGCCTACGACCTCGGCTTCATCCCCGCCCCCACCGCCGCCGCCCTCGCCGCCGAAGTCCGCAGCGTCATCGCCAAACGCCAGCAACAGCGCCGCCAAGGCCCCGGCCAATCCCGGCTCCTCAACGAGCAAGAACGCGCCCAAGTCCAATTTGAGCAAACTCAGGAACGCCTCGCCACCACCGGCCAACCCGTCAACCTCGACGACCTCGCCCCTGGCGACACCCTCCGCATCGACGGCCAACCCGTCACCGTCGCCGACATCGAATACGACGAAGACGGCTACACCACCCGCGCCCTCCTCCGCACCCCCACCGGCACCGTCCGCGTCACCCCCGAAACCAACCTCCGCGCAGATCGCCCCACCAGCAACGCCCCGCTCGACCTCGAAGACCTCAACGCCCAGCTCGCCCTCGCCGCCGAAGCCAACCAAGGTTTCACCAACACCACCATCGTCGCCACCCGCGAAGACGGCAGCACCATCCTCTACCCCGAACTCGTCGCCCTCGCCGCCCGCGCCCTCACAGCCGGCACCCGCTTCACCACCTGGGCCGCCAACCTCGTCCGCCAGTTTGGAGAATCGATCAAACAATACCTCGCCGGAGCCTGGCAAGCCGCCCGCAAAACATCCCAAGTCGGCGCCCTTGACATCGGTGGTAACGTCACCTCCATGGCATCCGAATCCCGGGCCGCCCAAAATCCAGAGCTTTCGACGGGCGGTCTCACAGAGTCGGGAGAAACAATTCTCTACAATGCCATCATGAGTGATGCCGATCCGGGCAACCGCTTTTCAGATCGCGTAAGTATTCAACGGCCCGGATCTCGAATTGCAGGTTTCTTTCTGGGTGCGTCGCCGCAAGCAGTCACCGGATACGGCAACACGATCAAAAAGTTAGCTGTTAAGATTGAAAACCCGATTCGGCTCGATCAGGAAAACTACACGCCGCAGGAATTTTCGGATGAGGTATTTCAGAAAACTGGAATCAGGCCAAAAGTTACTGGAGAACTTCATAACGACACCAATTTCAGAGAGCCAGTTTACACATTTTTTAGCCCAGGGATGGCAGCAAATGAGTTTGACAGCAGAGCACTAGCCCGAACCCTCGCCAAAGCAGGAATTGATGCAGTGCAAATGCTCGATGATTCCGCTTATGACGGCCCAACACAAACGCAGCAAGTTTACACGTCTTGGATTCCATACCCATTAGCCGACAACATTCGAGTTATTGAACGGGTCAACCCTGAATCCAACCGCGCCGCAGAGGGCGCAGGATTTACCAACACCACCGTCGTTGGCAATCGCCCCGACGGCTCCACCATCCTCTTCGGCGAACTCGTCAACCTAGCAGAGCAGGGGATTCGCGCAGGCCTCAGCCTCGCCCAATGGACCGCCGCCATGGTCCAACGCTTCGGCCAGTCCATCCGCCGCTACCTCGCCGAAGCCTGGCAGTCCGCCAAGAAAAACTCCCAAGTCGGAGCCCTCAACCTCGGCACCCGCATCTCCGCCCGCCCCCCCACCATGGCCGAAGCCATCTCCGGCCAAACCCGCGAAAGCCAATTCGGCCAGCGCGTCCAGGCCGACGAACGCCTCACCGACCCCCTCCGCGCCGCCCCCGTCTCCACCTTCGCCGTCCAAGGACAGCAGCAAGCCCTCGACCAAGCCAACGCCCTCATTCGCGACATCGGCCTCGAAGGCGCAACCGCGCAATTCACCAACGACGCCAGCCTCCCCATGCCCGTCCGCATCATCGGACTCATGCAGGCCGCCTTGCAATACGACGCCCGCGCCGCCCTCGCCCAGCGCCGCGGCAACGAAGCCGGCAGCGCCGCCGCAGATGCCGCCACCGCCGCCGCCATCGACGCCAAAGCCACCCTCGAAATCTTCGGCAACGAATCCGGACGCAACCTCGCCGCCTTCAACACCTGGGCCCGCATGAGCCCCGACGGCCAGCTCCGCCGCCTCGAGCGCGACCTCACCAAAACCGCCCGCCAAACCGTCCGGGGCGACACCGGCGTCACCCCGCAGGAAGTCACCGACCTGGTCAACGAAGAAATGACCAACCTTGACCTCGACACCCTGCTCGAGGATGTCCTCAACGAAGGCAACACCCCCACCCCCGTCAACCTCCAGACCGGCGCCCCCATCGCCCGCACCGGCACCCTCATCGACCGCCTCCTCGGCGGCCTCGAAACCACCGCCCGCGCCATCTCCGAAAGCACCACCATCCAGCGCACCGTCGAAGCCATCGACAACGTATTGAAGGCCCTCTCCGGCAAACTCTTCGCCGACCCCCTCCTCATCACCCCCATCGGCCAAGCCGTCCTCAAAACCACCCGCGCCCTCCTCCTCCAAGGCACCAAACTCACCCAAGCCATCGCCGACGCCATCGCCGTCGTCCGCACCCGCACCCCGATCCCCACCCAAGACGTCGCCCCACTCACCCAGGCCGTCACCGCCGCCGTCGTCAAAGAGGTGATCCGCCCCATTCTCCGCAAACTCGCCTTCGATCCCAACTACAACAAACGCGAAGCCACCAAAGACATGCTCGCCATCGGCATCGGCGTCATGGAAGCCGGCCGCCTCGCCGACGCCGTCATCGCCAAACGCCCCAAGATCGCCAAAGCCGCCCAAGACATCGTCCGCCAGCGCGTCATGCGCCGCCTCTCCGACAAACCCCGCGCCAAATCCCGCAAACAGAAGCTCCCCGCCATCCTCGACACCCTCGTCCTCGCCGCGGGAGCCGGATTCATCAACGAACGCACCTTCCTCGACGCCTGGGACAAGAAGCACCCCCTCCCCAAACTCACCCCCGCCGACCGCCAGCGCCTCCGCCAAATGGCCGCCGCCGTCAACCTCCTGCCCGAAGGCGTCCTCCGCCAAGCCGAAGCCATCAAATTCCTCAACCAAGTCGCCCTCATCGAAGGCATCCCCGCCACCGACGTCATCCTCGGTGCCTGGTATGCCAACCTGCTCGCAGGCCTCAGCACCCAAGGCGTCAACGTGTGGGGCAACGGCCTCCACCTCTTCTTCCGCACCCTCGCCAGCGGCATCGGCAGCCCCGCCGACCTCGGCAAACTCCTCAAAGGCCTCGCCGAAGGCGTCCGCCCCGGCCTCCGCGAAGCCAAAGAAGTCCTCAAAACCGGCACCCTATTGAAGATCCTCAAGCGCGACGACATGCAAGCCAGCGCCGCCCTCGAGCAGCTCGTCGCCCAAGGCAAACCCAGAAACGCCAGCCAATGGCTTGCCTACGTCATGAGCCTCGGCGGCCTCACCCGCTACGTCTTCCGCGCCATGCGTGCCATGGACGCCGTCTTCTGGTATTCCGCCCAGGAAGGCCACGCCAACCTCGCCGTCTCCCGCTCCCTTCGCAAAGCCGGAGGCCTCAAACCCGGCACCCCAGCCTTCAACGCCGAATTCATCCGCCAACTCGGCGGCGATGAAACCCAATGGCTCGCCGACCTCGACCAAGCCCGCACCGAACTCAACGCCGCAGGCATCCCCGTCACCCCCTCCGCCGTCAACCGCCGCGCCTGGGAACTCCGCCAAACCCGTCGCAGTCAGGAAGTCCAGGACGCCAGCGTCCGCTGGGCCGACCGCATGGTCTTCCAACAGCAGCCCGAAGGCATCGGCCGCATGATCACCGGCATCATCACCCTCCTGCAAAACTTCCGCCCCGCAGGCGTCCCCGTCTTCGTCCCCCTCGTCCCCTTCAACCGCATCCTCTCCAACCTCTTCGAAAGCTCCCTCGACTGGGCAGGCGTCGGCATCCTGCGCGGCCTCGTCGGCTCCCACCTCAGCGAAGTCCTCAACAAAGACCGCCGGATGTTTGACACCGCCGAACGCCGCGAACGCTTCGCAGCCGGCATCATGGGCATGAGCATCGCCGGAGCCCTGCTTGCCGCCGCCATGGCCCTCAAAGACCTCGACGACGAAGAAGTCCCCTTCATGCTTTACGGCATGGGCCCGCCCGATCCCACCCGCCGCGGCCTCATGCCCAAAGGCTGGCGCCCCTTCTCCATGAAGATCAACGGCACTTACGTCAGCTTCGCCGAAAGCCCCATGGGCCCGCTCCTCGGCGCCGTCGGCGCCTGGCTCGACTCCGCCCGATACAGCAAGACCGAAAATAAGACCCTTGTCGAACGCGGCACCATCGCCATGCAAAGCGCCCTCAGCAGCTTCATGTCCATGGGCGTCCTCAGCAGCATGAAAGACATCATCGACCTCTGGACCGGCGAAGGCAACACTCGCGCCATCAAACAAGCCGCCCTCTCACCCGTCCCCGGCTTCATCCCCGCCCAAGGCCTCCTCCGCGACATGGCCCCCCTCTTCGACGACCGCAAGATCTCCGACGCCGACATCTTCGGCGCTCTGGTCAAAGACATTCCCGTTTTGAAGTCCTACGGCCGCCCCGCCCTCAACGTCCTCGGCGAAGAAGTCAAGATCGAAGGCCTCCCCGTCGTCCGCCGCTTCGCCACTGGCCAACGCCCCGACGCCAACATCTCCTTCATCCAACAGCACAAGCTCAAAATCACCGCCCTCGACAAGACCATCGAAATCGGCACCTACCTCCCCAAACGCGAACGCACCGCCCTCGGCCTCGAAGACAGCGACCGCCGCCGCGCCCTCGGCATGACCGCCCTCGAAAACGGCGTCATGACCCCAGCGCAGCAATACCAATTCACCAAAGCCCAAGGCGAAGCCATCAAAGGCGGCCTCGAACGCCTTCGCAAATCCACCGCCAACATCCCCCCCAGTCCCCAAGCCACCGACGCCTTCCAAAAGCAGCTCAACGCCATCACCGAAGCCGCCCGCATCACCGCCATGCGCCAGCTCGTCAGCGAATTGAGGTGACACAGCAAGCGGGAAAGCGTAAACTCCTCCCGCTATGAGCCCAGACTTTCGATCCTCGTTCAAGAATCCGTTTGCGGACCCCGAGACAGACGAAGAGATCCAGCGCCGCAAAGCAAAGGAGAAACAAGACGCCATCATCTTCATCATCGCCGTCATAGCTTGCACCGTGTTTTACAGCTTCGGCAAGCAAGACGGCAAAGAAGAAGCCCAAAGGCAAACCCTCCGCGAAGTCTCCCGCATCGCCGAAGACCACGTCCTCCTCACCGAATACCTCCGCGAACGAGGCCATTAAATCGCCCCCCAGCAGGTATCCCAGCCCCGCCCTAATTCCCAACCCCCGCCCCACAAGGCCAAACCCAAACTCACCCAAGGTCTCATAATTCCTTGGTTCTCGGTTCGAATCCGGGCGGGCGCACTACCTCAAACCACCGCCGCTTAAGGCCCAAACAACGGGCAACGCAGCCAAGCCCCGCCGTTAAAGGCCTGCACGCAACAGGGTTTCCTTGTTCTTGTCATTCCATCTTGATTTATTTATGCGCGATTATGCGGAATTATGTTGCATTATGCAATGAGTGAGGTATCCCAAGGTGTATCCCAAACACTACCCCGCCATGATTGGAAGCACCTGCATTGTCCGCGCCAAAGTCGAGAAGTCCCGTTGGAAGTCTGACGCCACCGAATACAAGCCCCATTGGATGATGATGCTTCGCCTCCCCGGAGGCCATCGGGAGCGCATGAGCAGCCTGGAGGAAATTTGCCCCAAGTGCCTCGCTGTGCCGGCAGACCAGACGCCGACCGACATCCGCCCGAATTGCGCCTGTCAAACCGCCGCCCGGAGAGTGGCAGATGAATGGCACCGCACCGCCGCCACACTCTGGAAGGAACGCCGCCTGGAGGACATGCGAGGCCTCCGCCTCCGCCGCGAAGAAGTCCCCCTTACCCTTGGCGAATTGTGGGACGCCTTCGAAGCCGGCCTCCCGACGGACATGAGAGAAACCGGCATGGAATACCTGGCCAAATGCAAGATCATGGTGCGGGAACGTCTCGGCAAGGACGGCGATGCCGCCCGCGCCCTGCCCGTGACCGTTCTCTCGCTGCCCTTTGCCCGCGAATGGATCAACCTCCGCGCCGCCTACAACCGCGAAGGCGGCAAAAAGTCCATCGACGAACTCCGCGCCGCTGGCGCCCACCTCAAAGCCGTCAACCCCAACCTCGCCCTCCCTGGCAACGCCACCATCAACAGCATCCTAGGCCGAGCCCAGGCACTGGTGGGGGAAAAGTCACGCATGCACTACCTGACCGCGCTACGCGTGCCCCTTCCGCCGCTGGGCCTCTCCGACGCCCGAGGCCTCAAAGTCCCCAAAGGCCTCGCCTGGGGGCCCCGTGGCGAGCACTGGGAAGGCATGCTCAAACTCGTCGACGAAGCCCGCCAGGCCAACGAGCGCGACTTTCTCATCGCCTTCTGGCTCGCCGCTACCTGCGGCCTTCGCCCCATCGAGATCCTGGCCGTGGAGTTGAGCTGGTTTGAAGTGCAGGACGACAGCGTCTTCCTCCTTGTCCGCAACCTCAAAGACGACGGCAGCGCCGACCGCCGTGCCTTCCTCCAAAAAGCCGGAGAGAATGCCCTGTCCGGCCGCTACCCCATCACCGGCGAACTCGCCGACCTCGTCCGCACCACCGCCCCCGGTTACATCTTCCACCCCAACGGCAAACCCACCGCCCGCGAAAACCTCCTCAGAAGAGACTACTCCAAACGCATCCGCACCGTCGTCGGCGATGCCACAAACGACACCCTCTACTGTCTCCGCAAGCTCTACATCAGCACCATCGCCCGCATGGAAGGCGAACAAGCCGGCAGCCTCGCCGCCCGCCACGCCAGCGGCCCCCAAATCACCCGCGACCACTACATCGCCCCCATCGTCCCCGTCATGGCCGAAATCACCCTCGAGGACCTCGCCAACCGATAACCCCTACTCCCCCGAAGCCCTAGCCAGCCTCACCTCACCCCCACCAGCAGGGAAGGGCAACACATTCCCCACCGCCTGCACGCGATCCATCGGACTTCCCCGCCGCGCCGTCAGCCTCGGCAGGCAATGGGCATAAATCTCCGTCGTCGTAATGTGAGCATGCCCCATCAACTCCTTCAATTCATG
>CANETF010000208.1 GCA_947440575.1 Verrucomicrobiaceae bacterium | reverse complement strand
AGGGCATTGACGGCGAGGCTTTGGGCTTCGGCGATGAGGCGGCGTTCGACATCGAGGACTTCGAGTTCGGCGGCTTTGACGAGCTGGGCGGTGAGTTGTTTTTCGAGGCGGAGGCGGTGGGTGACAGGGAAGTTTTGTTCGAGAGCGACGGTGGAGGTGCGGGGGCTGACTTTGCTTTCGGGTTGGAACTCGACACCGACGGAGGGGTTGGCGAGGCGACCGGAGGCGAGTTGGCGGGCCTGGGCTTCGGTGATGCGGAGGCGGGCGGCTTGAAGGTCCGGGTGACCGGAGCGGACGCGAGCGGGGATGGCGTCGAGGGTGAGGGTCTCCGCGAAAGCGGATGTGGTCAGCAGGAGGCTGAGAAGTGTGAGGCGGGCAGACATGGGTAGAGCAAGGCAAGGGCGAATGAAGAAAGGGACCCGGGTAGGCGTGATGGCCGAGCGGGGTGGGGCGGAGGAGTCAGGGACGTGCCTGACTCAGAGGGGGTTCTTCAAAGCCTCAAGGCGATGGATTGCGAGAGCTGGTGTGGCCAGTTGTCGGCTAGGGGACATCGTCGCGAGGTGGACGAAGCGATGAGGGGCGCGGTGTCAGAAGACACGGAGATGGGGTGGGCGATCCGGTTGGAGAGAGGATCGAGGAGGAAGACGAAGGGGGCGGGAGGTTGGACCTTGGTGAATGAGACGGTGCTGGCAACGAGGGTATCGACGACAGGTTCGTGCTCGTGGGAACCTTCAGGAAGGGGGGCGTCGTGATCGTGCGGCAGGGAGTGATCCGAGTCGTGATGATGTTCATCAGGACCGGTGGGTTGCGGGCCGTGGCAGTGGTCGACGAAGGTGAAGTGACCGCCGGAGGGTTCGAGGTCGCAGGCGCAGTGGTAGCCGATGTGCATGCCGAAAGCCTGTGCCCATAGGACAGCCAAGAGGGCGGTCAGGGAGAGGAGGCGATGCGATCGTTTTGACACGGTCATGTACTGTGGGGGCAACGTGAGAGGGGTCAAATGGAAAGTGGGAGCGACGAAGAGGCGTTGCAAGCGTGGGGTTTTAATTCAAAGTGCACGCCTGATGTCTGCCCCGACCTACGCCCCGACTGTTGTCATCGATAATTTTTACCCCTGCCTGGAGGGTGGGAGGTATCCGGTTAAGCGGATCGTGGGAGAGGTCTTGGAGGTTTGGGTGGATGTGTTCAAGGATGGGCATGATGTGATGAGCGCGGTGTTGAAGCATCGGAAAGAAGGGACGCGGCGGTGGGCGGAAACGGGATTGGAGCAGGTGGACGGGGATCGGTGGCATGGGTGCTGCCAGTTTGAGAGTGCGGGGCGATGGGAGTATGTGGTGGAGGCGTGGGGGGATGTGTTTCGGTCGTGGAAGAAGACGTTTGCGGTGCGGGTGGAGTCGAAGGATCCGGATGCGGGGATCGAGGCGCGGGAGGGGGCGAGGCTGCTCTTGGAAGCGGCGCAGCGGGCGAAGGGAGCGGGGGCGGCGGATGCGGCGATGCAGTTGCGGGATTGCGCGGAGCTGCTGGGGACGCTGCCGCCGGAGCAGTTGCTGGAGGTTTTGCTCTCGGCGGAGTTGCAGGCCTTGATGGATCGGTTTCCGGATCGGTCGCAGTCGACGACGTCGGTGGTGATGAAGGCGCAGGTGGAGCGGGAGCGGGCGCGGTTTTCAGCGTGGTATGAGTTTTTCCCGCGCAATGCGGAGGGTCGGGCGGATAAGCACTCGACGTTTCGGGATTGTTTGGCGCGGCTGGATGATGCGAAGGCGATGGGGTTTGATGTGATTTACTTCCCGCCGATTCATCCGATCGGGGTGGCGCATCGGAAGGGGAAGAACAACACGCTGGTGGCGCAACCGGATGATGTGGGATCGCCGTGGGCGATTGGGGGACCGACAGGGGGGCATTTGGCGATTGAGCCGGCGTTGGGGACGGAGGCGGATTTTGTTTGGTTGCTGGGGCAGGCGAAGGAGCGGGGGATGGAGATCGCGCTGGACTTTGCGCTGAATTGTTCGCCGGATCATCCGTATGTGAAGTCGCATCCGGATTGGTTTTATCAACGGCCGGATGGTTCGATTCGATATGCGGAGAATCCGCCGAAGAAGTACCAGGACATTTATCCGTTGAACTTTCACTGCGCGGACTGGAAGAACCTTTGGAAGGAATTGATCGAGGTGGTGCTGTATTGGGTGGGACGCGGAGTGAAGATCTTCCGGGTGGACAATCCGCATACGAAGCCGGTGGCGTTTTGGGAGGAGTTGATCGGGACGGTGCAGCGGGCGGACCCGGATGTGCTGTTTTTGGCGGAGGCGTTTACGAAGCCGAAGATGATGCAGGTGCTGGGGAAAATCGGGTTCAGTCAGAGCTACACGTATTTCACCTGGCGGGAGACGAAGGAGGAATTGACGGCGTATGCAACGGAGCTGACGCAGGGGGAGATGCGCTGGTATTACCGGGGCAATTTTTGGCCGAACACACCGGACATTTTGCCGGGGCATTTGCAGAACGCGGGGCCGGCGGTGTTTCGTTTGCGGGCGGCGCTAGCGGCGACGTTGTCATCGACGTGGGGGATGTATTCGGGGTATGAGTTTTGTGAGAACGAGCCGTATCCGGGCAAGGAGGAGTACAACTGGTCGGAGAAGTATGAGTTGAAGAATCGGGATTGGGATGCGCCGGGGAATATCAAGCCATTCATTGGGTTACTGAACCAGGTGAGGAAGGAGAATGCGGCGCTGCATTTGTATGACAACCTGGTGTTTCATCAGGCGGATCATTCGGAGGTGATGTGCTACAGCCGGGTGACAGCGGATTTGAGCAATCGGCTTTTGTTTGTGGTGAGCTTGAACACGAGTCATCCGGTGGAGACGATGGTGCATGTGAATCTGGGGGCGCTGGGGTTAGCGGAGGGGCAGAGCTATGTAGTGACGGACTTGCTGCATGGGAGTCGGTACACCTGGGCTGGGGCGAGCAACTTTGTGGGGCTGCGGCCAGATGGGGTGGCGCTGCATGTGTTCCGAGTCGAGAATGTCTAGGGCGAGTTTACAAACCCGACCCGCCCTAAACTGGAAGGTGTGCTGGACTTGAAGTTGCTACTCTGATATACGCCTAAGTTGTTTGTTCCCAATCCACCCAAGTTGTCATGCCTGTAGCCAAGTCACCGCCGAGTTTCCGTCGTTTGTTTGATGACATTGGGACGGTGGATGCGGTGGGGATTGAGGAGCGGGTGGCGAAGTATGGGACGCGGAGTGTGAAGAAGGGGGCGAAGGTGTTCGGGTTGCAGTTGGCGGTGACGATGGTGGATTTGACGACTTTGGAGGGGAAGGACACGCCGGGGAAGGTGGCATCGCTTTGTCAGAAGGCGTTGCGACCGCATGATGTGGGGGAGATTCCGCCGACAGCGGCGGTGTGTGTTTATCCGGCGATGGTGCGGCATGCGGCGAAGCATGTGAAGGGGACGGCGGTGAGGATCGCGTCGGTGGCGACGGCGTTTCCTTCGGGGCAGGCACCGTTGAAGACGCGGCTGGCGGAGGTGCGGGCGGCGGTGGCGGATGGGGCGGATGAGATCGATATGGTGATCAACCGGGGGGCGTTTTTGAGCGGGGAGTTCGGGTTGATGCAGGATGAGATTGCGGCGGTGGTGGAGGCGTCCGGGGCGGCGACGTTGAAGGTGATTTTGGAGACGAGTGAGTTGGAGACGTATGACAACATCCGGGCGGCGAGTTTTTTGGCGATGCGAGTGATCCGGCCGAATGACTTCATCAAGACGAGCACGGGGAAGACGTCAGCGAATGCGACGCTGGGGAACAATCAGGTGATGTTGGAGGCGATTCGGGATCACTTTTTGGAGACGGGGGTGCCGATTGCGATGAAGCCAGCGGGGGGGATTCGGACGGCGAAGCAGGCACTGACGTTCTTGATTGCGGTGAAGGAGACGCTGGGGGATGAGTGGTTAAACAATGGGCGGTATCGGTTTGGGGCGTCGGCGTTGTTGAATGATTTGGTGCGGCAGTTGGAGAAGGAGCGGACAGGGGCGTATCAGGCGCCGTGGAATTTTAGCGAGGCCTCGGAGGGGTATTGAAATGATTATGGCAAGAGCGTCTAACAAAACTAACCCGGCTCGTGAACTCGTTTTTGGCGATTTGTGGGAGTATGATGCGGCGCCGGAGACGGCGGATCCGAAGTTGAAGAAACGTTATGATTTGTTCATCAACGGGCAGTTTGTGGCGCCGAAGAAGGGGAAGTATTTTGCGACGATCAATCCGGGGAATGAGGTGAAGATTGCGGACATTGCGCTGGGTGATGCGGCGGATGTGGATGCGGCGTGCAAGGCGGCGCAGAAGGCGTTCACGACGGTTTGGGGGCCGATGCCGGGGAAGGAGCGGGGGAAGTATTTGTATCGAATCGCGCGGTTGTTGCAGGATCATGCGCGGGAGTTTGCGGTGGCGGAGACGATGGATGGGGGCAAGCCGATCAAGGAGAGTCGGGATTTTGACATTCCGATGGCGGCGGCGCATTTCTTTTATCATGCGGGTTGGGCGGACAAATTGGAGTATTTGGCGCCGGGGCGGCAGGTGGCGCCTTATGGGGTGGTGGGGCAGGTGATTCCTTGGAATTTTCCGTTGCTGATGCTGGCGTGGAAGATTGCGCCGGCTTTGGCGGCGGGGAACTGTGTGGTGTTGAAGCCGGCGGAGACGACGAGTCTGACGGCGTTGAAGTTTGGGGAGATCTGCCAGGAGGCGGGGTTGCCGCCGGGAGTGGTCAATATTGTGAGTGGTGCGGGTGAGACGGGGGCGGCGGTGATTAATCATCCTCTGACTTCGAAGGTGGCGTTCACGGGGAGCACGGAGGTGGGCAAGCTTATTATGAGGTCGCTGGCGGGCACGGAGAAGAAGATGACGCTGGAGCTGGGGGGGAAGGCGGCGAACATTGTGTTTGAGGATGCGCCGCTGGATCAGGCGGTGGAGGGGATCATCAACGGGATCTTTTTCAACCAGGGGCATGTGTGCTGCGCGGGGTCGCGATTGCTGGTGCAGGAGAGTGTGGCGGGGGAGGTGCTGGCGCGGTTGAAGCGGCGGTTGGCGACACTGCGGGTGGGGGATCCTTTGGATAAAAATACGGACATTGGGGCGATCAACAGCAAGGAGCAGTTGCTCAAGATCACGGAACTGGTGAAGGGCGGGGTGGCTGAGGGGGCGGAGATGCATCAGAGCGAGTGCCGGCTGCCGGCGAAGGGGTTTTATTTCAGGCCGACGTTGTTTGCGAAGGTGAGCATGAGTCACCGGATCGCGCGGGAGGAGATCTTTGGTCCGGTGCTGAGTATCTTGACGTTCCGGACGTTGGAGGAGGCGGTGGAGAAGGCGAACAATACGCCTTATGGCTTGAGTGCGGGGGTGTGGACGGACAAGGGGAGTAAGATTTTGAAGATGAGCACGCTGCTCAAGGCGGGGGTGGTGTGGGCGAACACGTACAACAAGTTTGATCCGGCGAGTCCGTTTGGGGGGTATAAGGAGAGTGGGTTTGGGCGTGAGGGCGGGAAGCAGGGGTTGATGGATTACTGCAAGGTAGGTTGAACTTTTTGGACAGGATTTCAGGATGGGCAGGATTAACAGAAGAATGATTTTTTTGATTTAGCTATGAGTGCTCGATTGACGATTACGAAGACGCCGAAGTGTTATGTGGGTGGGGCTTTCATTCGGAGTGAGAGTGGACGGGTGTTTGAGCTGAAGGATCAGAAAGGGGAGTTCTTTGCGAATGTGCCGCTGTGCAGTCGGAAGGATTTGAGGAATGCGGTGGAGGCGGCGGCGAAGGCGGGGCCGGGTTGGGCGAAGCGGACGGCGTTCAATCGCGGGCAGATTTTGTATCGGGTGGCGGAGATGATTGAGTCGCGGGTGGAGGAGATGGCGGAGGCGTTGATGCTGGGCGGGGCGACGAAGGTGGAGGCGACGAAGGAGGTGGTGGCAGCAGTGGATCGGATCGTGCATTACGCGGGGTGGACGGACAAGTATGAGGCGATGCTGGGGAGCGTGAATCCGGTGGCGTCGGCGCATTTCAATTTCACGGTGACGGAGCCGATGGGGATCATCGGGGTGCTGGCACCGGATGAGCGGCCTTTGCTGGCGCTGGTGTCGCTGATTTTGCCGGCGATCACGAGTGGGAATTGTGTGGTGGCGTTGGCTAGCGAGGCGCGGCCTTATCCGGCGATTTTGCTGGGGGAGATGCTGGCGGTGAGTGATCTGCCGGGCGGGGTGGTGAATTTGTTGACGGGGAAGCGGGCGGAGTTGGTGCCGACGTTTGCGACGCATGAGCATTTGCGGGCGATCAGCGGGGTGGTGAATGCGGAGCAGCGGAAGGCGCTGAGGTTGGGGGCGGCGGAGAGTGTGAAGCGGGTGCGATTGGGGAAGGCGGAGGAGGCGGTGGACTGGGAGGCGGAGACGATGCAGGGGTTGGAGGAGATTCGGGCGTTGGTGGAGTGCAAGACGACTTGGCATCCGGTAGGGGGGTGAATTTGGGATTGAGGAATGCGGATTTCGGATTGCGGATTGGCACGCAGAGGCGCGGAGGTGAGGAGGCGCGGAGAGGGTTTCCGCGAATATGGGAGAGACCTTTCACCGATAAGGGAGGGAGGCTTCACTGAGATGGAAGAGAACTCTATCCTGGGTTGGGATGGTGGGTGGTCTGTTGAGCTGGTGTAGCCTGACCCCAGTCGCACACGGATCCCGTTTCAAAGCTAACTTGAGTTAGAGTCTACCTTCGGAAACTCTCCAATCGCTCGGATCGTCTTGTCTGTAATCTCATAAACCTCGGTCGAAATCGGATATGGCGCTTGCGAATATTCCCGGACGACAACATTGCCCACTCGCCCGATGAAATCCGTATGTCGCGCTGCCCAAATGTAGAGAAAGTCACGGTCTGGGACAACGGCCATGAGAGGCCAACCGAGCACAACCCCGACAACCTCGCGGAAATTGGGTGCGAGTATTAGTGATGCCTTGAAAGGAAGCGATGTGGCGAGGTAGCCAAGCTGCACACCGTCAATGTCTTGAGACTCCACCGTTGCCTCTCTCATTGCGCGGCCAAGATTCGAGAACGCTTTCGCTCCGGCATCCGCCTCAGAAAGGCGAAGTGAGTCGAGGATCAGGGGCGTAACCCAAGTGACGAGCTGTCCATCAGTGGAGAGGTGGACAAGCACTCGGTCAACACAGCCGCTTATCGCAACGCGGTAATTTGCGGGCTCCTCGTAGTCGCTAGGCTCTAAACACCAGTAAAGTTGATTGGCTGAGACTTGTGCCTCGGATAAGCCAACGGACGCCACTACCGCATCAACGAAACGCGCAACCCGATCAATGTCGCCATCACTCGCAACATCTCTCTGGAGGTTGTCGAGGCGAACAAGTATTCGTTCACCTCCAATCTTAACAGCATGGCGGCCCGACTCGGTATCGATACTGAAGGAGAAGCCACGCCTTTGTAACTCCTCTTCAAATTGAGTTTGGATGCTCATGCGTGTAGGAAGGCTAACGCTTTGTATCAGGCGACGGCAATTGGGATGGGTTGATGACGCGACAGACGGCAATCGAACCTGTGCTTGTGTCCGTTTTTTTGCCTGATTGTGGGTTGTAGGGAAGGGCTTCGCTGCGGGGGCGATTGGATCGGCGAAGCTCTCGATAGCCGACCACGACGAGTAGCGTGGCGGCGAGCATAGCAATCACAATGTTCTGCATCCTAGCGTCCTTCGAAGACAATCCCATCAATCCTGAGAACAATAGACTAACTGCAAGGATGCACATGGGTATGATCGAGAGCCCCATGATGACCTGCATTGGACTCACTACAGCAGCCTCGTGATAGTCTCCCAACGTAAGAAGCGAATAGAACGCGACGAGGATTGCGAGGGCGATTCTCATGTTGGGTTCAGCGCTTGGACGAACGCCCTTATGAGAAACATTTTGGTGAGTGCGTCAAGACTGTTATGGACGAATACCTTGTTGAATTCACACGGAGTTTGGGGTGTGTGCGTGGTGGTTTCCGATGAGAAGGAATAAGATGAGGAATGGGGGTGCCCTATTTTTTATGGCGTTGGCGGCTTTGCCGCAGTTTTGGTTTGGGGCGGACAGGAGTGTCCGCGGT
>CANETF010000207.1 GCA_947440575.1 Verrucomicrobiaceae bacterium | reverse complement strand
TTGCGTATGATCCGACGGTGTTTGTGGAGAAGTCGATTGATGCGGTGATTCACACGTTGATTGAGGCGATTTTGCTGGTGGTGCTGGTGGTGGTGGTGTTCCTGCAGACATGGCGTGCCTCGATCATTCCACTGGTGGCGGTGCCGGTGTCATTGGTGGGAACCTTTGCGGTGATGCATGCGCTGGGCTTTTCGATCAACAACCTGTCGTTGTTCGGACTGGTGTTGGCGATCGGGATTGTGGTGGATGATGCGATCGTGGTGGTGGAGAACGTGGAACGGAACATTCGGGACGGGTTGAATCCGATGGACGCGACGAAGCAGGCGATGACGGAGGTGACGGGTCCGATTGTGGCGACGGCGCTGGTGTTGTGCGCGGTGTTCATTCCGACCGCGTTCATTAGCGGATTGAGCGGGCAGTTTTACAAGCAATTCGCGGTGACAATTGCGATCTCAACGGTGATCTCAGCGATCAACTCTTTGACCTTGAGCCCGGCGCTTTCGGCGCTGTTGTTGAAGGATCATCACGCGAAGAAGGATCTGCTGTCGCGGTTCATTGATGTGTTGCTGGGCTGGTTTTTCAGGCCGTTTAATCGCTTCTTCGCGTGGTCATCGAATCTTTATGTGGGGATGGTGAAGAAGATCATTCGCTTCAGTGTGATTGCTTTGATCATTTATGGCGGGCTGGTATGGGCGACGTGGAAGGGATTTGAGATGGTGCCGTCGGGATTCGTGCCGCAGCAGGACAAGCAGTATCTTGTGGGGTTTGCGCAATTGCCGGATGGGGCATCATTGGATCGAACGGAGGACGTGATGCGGCGGATGTCGGAGATCGCGTTGAAACATCCGGGTGTGAAGGATGCGATTGCGTTTCCGGGGTTGAGCATTCAAGGCTTTTCGA
Source organism: Verrucomicrobiaceae bacterium (assembly GCA_947440575.1). Taxonomy (GTDB): domain Bacteria; phylum Verrucomicrobiota; class Verrucomicrobiia; order Verrucomicrobiales; family Verrucomicrobiaceae; genus JAGRPD01. Next base: position 7,227 of record CANETF010000207.1, on the reverse strand, counting down.
TCAGTCCGAATTCGGGGATTGTGTTCGTGGGCTTGAAGGAATTTGAGGAGCGCACGACACCGGAGTTGAGCGGTGGAGCGATTGCGGGAGCGCTCAATGGCGAGTTTATGGGCATTCAGGAAGCGATGGTGCTCATGTTTCCGCCGCCACCGGTGAACGGGATTGGGACGACGGGCGGGTTCAAGCTGATGATTGAGGATCGGGCGAACCAGGGGTATGCGGCGACGTATCAGGTGGCGCAGCAGTTGGTGGGAGCTGCGTATGGGACGCAGAAGCTGGCGCAGGTGTATTCGGGCTACACGGTGAACGTGCCACAGCTTGAGGCGGACGTGGATCGGGAGAAGGCGAAGATGCAGGGAGTGCCGTTACAGAATCTGTTTGAGACGCTGCAAATCAATCTGGGGAGTCTTTATGTGAACGACTTCAATCGATTTGGGCGGACGTATCAGGTGGTGGCGCAGGCGGAGCCGGAGTATCGCGATGAGGCGAGTGACATTGTGCGATTGAAGACGCGGAATATGGCGGGCGAGATGGTGCCCGTGGGGTCGTTGGTCAAGGTGAGTGAGACGTTTGGGCCGGATCGGGTGACTCATTACAATGGGTATCTGTCGGCGGATATCAATGGGGGGCCTTTGCCGCCGTTGAGTTCGGGGCAGGCGGAGGAGGTGATCTCGAATCTGGCGAAACAAGTGCTGCCACCGGGGTTTGAGTTTGAGTGGACGGATCTGACGTTTCAGAAGATCATTGCCGGGAACACGGCGATGTATGTGTATCCGCTTTGCATTCTCCTGGTGTTCATGGTGTTGGCGGCGCAGTTTGAGAGTTTGAGGCTGCCTTTGGCGATCATCTTGATTGTGCCGTTGTGTTTGTTGTTTGCCTTGGCGGGGGTGATGATTGTGGGCGGTGACAACAACATTTTCACTCAGATCGGGTTCATCGTGTTGATTGGGTTGGCGTGTAAGAATGCGATCTTGATCGTGGAGTTTGCGAAGGAGCGTTATGACCGGGGCGGCACGCCTTTGGAGTCGGCGCTGGATTCGTGTCGCTTGCGGTTGCGGCCGATTTTGATGACCTCGATTGCATTCATTGCCGGGGTTTATCCGCTGGTGATTTCGACGGGAGCGGGAGCGGAAATGAGGCGGGCGATGGGCACGGCGGTGTTTGCGGGGATGATCGGGGTGACCATTCTGGGGCTGTTTTTGACGCCGGTGTTTTATGTTTTGGTGATGAAGTTAGGAAAGCAGCGCAAGGCGGGAAAAGAAGGCGCGCAAGAGGGCCATCAGGCGTGAACGCAAGTTAGGAAGGATCGAAGTATCATGAAGCATTTGAGAACAGCAATAGGGGTCGTCTTTTTGGGGCAGGGGATGAGTTGGGCCGAAGTGGGGCCGGACTACAAGCGGCCGACGACTGAGGCTCCAGCGGGTTATAAGGGATCGGTGGTGATGCGGGAGGCGAGGCCGCTGGAGAATGCGCCTAAGGGAGCGTGGTGGGAGGTGTTTGAGGATCGGCCGTTGAACGCGTTGATTGTGGATGCGACCCAGCACAATCAGAGTCTGAAGGCGGCGATTGCGAAGTTTGATCAGGCTCGGTCGAAGGCTCGGTTGGCGAGGGCGAACTTTTTTCCGAGTGTCGGAGCAGGGATGGTGGTTGAGAACCAGAGGACGTCGGAGAACATGCCGTCAGCGTTTCCATTGAACGGATTGATGTATCAGGGGCCGGGTTACAACGTGCCGCTGGAGTTTAGCTGGGAGCTGGATTTGTGGGGGAAGTTGAGGCGGCAGTCGGAGACGGCGGGGGCGCAGTTGGTGGGGGTGGCGGCGGCGATGCAGAATGTGCTGCTGACGGTGCAGGCGGATGTGGCGATGAATTACATCCGGGTGCGGACGTTGGATGCGGAGATGGATGTGGTGCGGCAAGCTGTGGCGTTGCGGAAGGAGAGTTTGGGGATCACGCAGGCGCGGGTGAAGGCGGGGGCGGGGAGTGAGTTGGAGTTGGCGCAGGCGGAGACGGAGTTGGCGACGGCGGAGGCGGAGATCTCGTCGTTGAAGGCGCAGCGGGATCAGTTGGAGAATGCGATTGCGGTGCTTTCCGGGCAAAATCCGACCGTGTTTCGGTTGCCGTCGGTGCCTAGGGGGACGGGGACGCCGCCGGGGATTCCTGTGGGAGTGCCGAGTGACTTGTTGGAGAGACGGCCAGACATTGCGGAAGCGGAGCGGGCTTTGGCGGCGGCGTCCGCGCAGATTGGGGTGGCGAAGGCCGCGGCGTTTCCGAGTGTGAAACTGATGGCGAACGGAGGGTTGCTGAGTGGAGAGTTCGATTTGCTGGCGGATGCGACGAGTTTGATGTGGAATGCGGGGCCGAGGGTGTCGATTCCGATTTTTTCCGGCGGGAAGAATGTGGCGAATTTTGAGCGGGCGCAGGCGGCGCACGACGAGGCGCTGGCGGGGTATCGGCAGGCGATTTTGGTGGCGTTTGGGGAGGTGGAGAACAGTCTTTCGGCGATTGCGAATTTGAAGAATCAGGCGGAAGCGCAGGGGCGGGCGACGGAGAGTGCGGCGAAGGCGCTGAGTTTGGCGAGGACGCGGTATGAGGCGGGGACGAGTCCGTATTTGGACGTGATTGAGGCGGACCGGACGGCGTTGGCGGTGAGGCGTGGGGCGGTGCAGATTGCGGGTCAGCAATGGCTGGCGAGTGTGGGGCTGGTGAAGGCGCTGGGGGGCGGTTGGGATGTGGTGACGCCGGTGGAGGTGCCGGTGGTGGTGGAGGATCCGGAGGCGCAGATGAAGGGGGAGTTGGAGGCGGAGAAGAAGGGGTTTTTGGGGCGGGTGAAGCGGATGTTCAAGCGGGACTGAATGGGAGGCGGTTACGGGATTGCCAAGGAGGGCTGTGGGTTGTAGGATCCGACCCTGAATGTTGAACGCGTTGGATCGGCTGAAAGAACTTGGGCTCGGGGAGCCACGTGCCGTGGAGGCGACGCTGACGGCGGAGCGGGTGGTGGGTTTGGACTGGGCTCGGTTGGCGGATTTGATGCGGGGGTTGGTGGTGGAGGCGGGGTGTGAGCTGGCGGGGACGCAGGTGCAGGCGGATGCGTCGGTGGTGTTCGGGATGATCGAGCATCCGGGGACGGGGTGGATGAAGCGGGTGCTGGTGAAGTTGTCGGCGTGGAATGAGTGGGGAGCGCAGGCGGAGCAGGTGGAGGCGTTTGCGACTGAGGTGAGGGCGGCGAGGGATGCGCGGGGTATTTTGGTGGCGCCAGCGGGCTTTTCGCCGGGGGTGAGGGAGGCGGCGGGGAGGCATCGGATTGAGATGGTGGATGGGGTGGCGTTGACGGAGGCCCTGGGTCGATTGCCTGAGGGGAAGCGGGAGTTTTTGTGGGGGGTGGCGACGTCGGGCGATGCGTGGACGCCGAGTTGTCCGATGTGTTTGGGGAAGCTGACGCCGGTGCAGAGCCATGCTATGGAGGCGGTGGAAGCGGAGGAGGAGCGGATGATGTTCAAGGACGCGATTGTGGCGGATTCGGTGTATTGCCGGAAGCTGAGGGTGGTGAGGGGGATCGAGGTGCAGTTTTTGCAGCAGGTTCGGGCGATGGAGATGGATATCGAGGGCACGGTGCATGGGGATTTGGTGTGTGAGGGGATGTTGTATTTGCGGCCGACGGCGGTGGTGCATGGGGCGGTGGCGGCGAAGGGGATGACGGTGGAGGATGGGGCGCAGTTGCTGGCGGATGTGACGGTGCTGAGGACGGCGTTGGCGCCGTTGGTGCGGACGCTGGTGACGTGGCAGTGGCGTTGTTTGTCGGGAGAGGCGGTGTGTGCCGGGGTGGCGCTAGAGCCGCATTCGCTTAGCCTGGATCCTTCCTGAGCAATCTGCTGCAACCGCTGAAAAGCCCGAGTCTGCGGCGTTGGGCTCGTTTTGAAAGGCATCGAGCATTTACCTATGCACTCAGCCTTTCAAAACAGCGCCCGCCTTGCAGCCTCAAGCTTTTGAGCGGTTTCGCGACGAGGTTCATGAATGATCCAGGCTAGGCCGGGAGAGTGAGGTGGGGACTTTTTCCCTTATGAAATCAGGGGATTTTTTTCGGGGGTAAAAAAGTGGAATGAGCCGGCATTCCATGTGCTTGCGTATGACATTGAACGTAGCAATCTACCCGCCCCCAACCCTGGTGGACCGTTCGCTGGGTATTTGGGGGCATCGCTCTTTATGAACTACCCTCATTACGACGAAAACATCCCCAACGAAGGTTCATTGCACTTGATGGAGGCGGAGCGGGATGCTTGCGGGGTTGGGTTTGTTGCGAACATTCACGGGAAGCGGAGTCGGGAGATTTTGGACATGGCGATCTGCGGGGTGTGCAGTGTGCAGCATCGGGGAGCGGTGGATGCGGATCGGGTGACGGGGGACGGTTCGGGGGTGTTGACGCAGATTCCATATGAGGTGCTGCTGCCCGAGGCGGAGAAGATGGGGCATGCGCTGGATCATCCGATGGACTTGGCGGTGGGAGTGTTTTTCCTGCCGCATGAGCCGATGGAGCGGATGAACATTCAGATGGTGACGGAGAGCATCATGCGGTATCGCAAGATCCGGGTGCTGGGGTGGCGGGATGTGCCGGTGAATCCGAATGAGTTGGGGGACAAGGCTCGGCGGACGATGCCGTACATCCAGCATTTGTTTTTGGAGCGGCCAGCTGAGATGGGGGACAATGAGTTTGAGCGGACGCTGTATTTGGTGAGGCGCGAGCTGGCGATCAAGGCGCGTGAGCAGCGGATGACGAACTTCTATGTGGCGTCGCTGTCGCATCGGACGATCGTTTACAAGGCGCTGCTGTTGCCGTCGTCGCTGCAGAAGTTTTACGGGGATTTGCAGAACGATGCGTATGACACGTCACTGGCGTTGTTTCACCAGAGGTTCTCAACGAACACGTTTCCGACCTGGGCGTTGAGTCATCCGTTCCGGATGCTGGCGCACAATGGGGAGATCAACACGGTGCGGGGGAACCGGAACTGGCTGACGAGCCGGACGAGTGACTTTGAGCATGAGTTTTGGACGAACAACGAGCATTTGTTGAAGCGGCTGCTGGATGTGAACAGCTCGGATTCGGCGAGTCTGGATCAGGCGTTGGAGTTGCTAGTTTTGAGCGGGCGGAGTTTGACCCATGCGCTGGCGATGCTGGTGCCGAGCGCGTATGGGATTGATCCGACGACGTCGGCGGAACTGAAAGCTTTTTATGAGTTTCACGAGTGCTTCAGCGAGCCGTGGGATGGTCCGGCGGCGTTGGTGATGACGGATGGGACGCGGGTGGTGGCGGGACTGGATCGAAATGGATTGCGACCCAGCCGGTGGAAGTTGACGGAGGATGGGATCTTTGCGCTGGGGTCGGAGGTGGGGATCATTCCGCTGGATGATGCGAAGGTGATTCGGAAGGGGAGGCTGGCTCCGGGTGAGATTTTGGAGGTGGACACGATGAAGGGCGGGGTTCGGTTCAATGCGGAGATCAAGGCGGAGTTGGCGAGTCGCCAGCCTTACGGGGAGTGGCTCAAGAGGCGGACGAGTTTGACGGCGCAGGCACCGGAGCCACCGAGTGCGGATTTGGATGTGCTGGGGTTGTCGCAGCGGCAGGCGGCGTTTGGATGGACGAAGGAGGAGATTGATTTCTCGCTGGTTCCGATGCTGCAGAAGGGGGAGGAAGGGATTTACTCGATGGGAGATGATGTGGCGCTGTCGATTCTATCGATGCGGCCCCGGTTGCTGGCGGGGTATTTCAAGCAGGCGTTTGCGCAGGTGACGAATCCGCCGATTGATCCGATTCGGGAGCGGGCGGTGATGAGTTTGGATGTGGTGTTGGGCTGGCAGCGGAACTTTTTGGATGAGACGCCTGACCACGCAAAGGTGGTGCATTTGACGAGTCCGTTTTTGTTTGAGAACGAGTTGGAGACGCTCAAAAATTTGCCGGATTACCAGTGCCGGAGATTGGATGCGACGTGGCCGGTGGAAGAGGGGCTGGCGGGGTTGAAGGCGGCGCTGGTGAGGCTTTGTCATGAAGCGGGGACGGCGGTTGCGGATGACGTGGACATTTTGATTCTGAGCGATCGGGCGATGGATCATTCGCGGGTGGCGGTGCCGGCGCTGTTGGCGACGGGGGCGGTGCATCAGCATTTGAACCGAAAGCAGGTGCGGATGCGGTTGAGTTTGGTGGTGGATACGGCGGAGGCGCGGGACACGCATCAGATGGCGACGCTGTTCGGGTTTGGAGCGTCGGCGGTGTGTCCGTATCTGGCGTATGAGACGATCCAGGAAACGCTGGAGGCGGACAAGACGGCGCGGAAGCCGGCGCTGGAGGGGGTGGACTATGTGAAGGCGGCGACGAATTTCCGAAAGGCGCTGGAGAAGGGTGTGCTCAAAATCATGAGCAAGATGGGGATCTCTGTGCTGAGCAGTTACACGGGGGCGCAGATTTTTGAGGCGGTGGGGATCGGCAAGGAAGTGATCGATTACTGCTTCACGGGGACGCCATCGCAGATTGGCGGGGTGGGGTTTGCGGAGTTGGCGGAGGAGGCGTTGGCGCGTCATGGGCTGGGGTATGCGCTGCCGGTGCCCGGGGAGGAGAGTGAGGAGGCGGCGAAGCCGGTGGAGTTGGGCGATCCGGGATACTATCGTCCACGTCAGAAGGGGGAGATGCATGCGGTGACGGGGCCGGTGATCAAGAACTTCCACACGTTTGTGAAGTCGGGGGCGCCGGAGGATTATCAGAAGTATGTGGCGACGCAGTTGGAGAACACGCCGGTGGCGTTGAAGGATTTGCTGGAGTTTGTGCCGAGCAGCAGCGGGCCGATTCCGATTGATGAGGTGGAGCCGATTGAAGACATTCGGGTGCGGTTCACGACGGCGGCGATGTCGCTGGGGGCGATCTCACCGGAGGCGCATGAGGCTCTCGCGATTGCGATGAACCGGATTGGTGGGAAGTCGGACTCGGGTGAGGGCGGGGAAGATCCGAGGCGGTTCCGGCCATCGGCGAACGGGGATTGGGCGAACTCGAAGATCAAGCAGGTGGCGTCGGGTCGATTTGGGGTGACGGCGGAGTATCTCAGCAGTGCGTGGGAGTTGGAGATCAAGATGGCGCAGGGGGCGAAGCCAGGGGAGGGCGGGCAGTTGCCGGCGATGAAGGTGAACCGGTTGATTGCGAAGCTGCGGAACACGACGCCGGGAGTGATGCTGATCAGTCCGCCACCG
>CANETF010000206.1 GCA_947440575.1 Verrucomicrobiaceae bacterium | reverse complement strand
GGCTTTGTCGAGGGTGAGGGTTGCGGTCATGGGTGGAAGAATGGCAGGAAAAATGGCATTTTCAATGGCATTTTGGGTGGGGGGCGGCAGAGGGGGGGTGAGCGTGGCACGCAGAGGCGCAGAGAGGGAGGGAGACGCAGAGGGGGAGGAGAGGGGCGGGATGGATGGGGATGGGGTTCGACAGAGGAATGGATGGATGGGGGGTGGAGATTGGGATTGACGATTTGGGGGATTTGCTTAGAATTTGGTGCTTATTGATGCGCGGTTTTTCCTTGGTTTTGATTTTGAGTTTGGCGGGTGCTGTGGCGCGCGGTGAGGTGGAGGAGGCGGTGGGGTCGGTGGCGCAACCTTGGTGGGGGAATGGGTCGGTGCAGATGCGGTATGAGAATGCGGGGGGGCAGAGCATTGGGAATTTTTCGGGGTTGGTGCCGCTGCATGGGACGCTGGGAGAGGCGGGGACGCTTTCGGGGTCGCTGCTGTTTGCGGAGCCGTATGGGCAGTGGATTGAGGGTGGGGCGTATCAGGCGGGGATCGGGGCGGGGTTCCGGCATTTGTTTGGGAAGCAGTCGGTGACGGCGCTATCTGAGCAGCCGAAGGGAGTGGTGGGATTTTTGGAGGAGGGGATTTATGTGGGGGCGAACGCGTTTCTGAATGGGGCGAACACGGGGGTGGGGGATTCGTTTTGGCAGTTGGCGATGACGGCGGAGGTGGGGACGCGGTGGCTGGAGTTGCGGGGGCGGTATCATTTGCCGCTGGATGATGGCCAACAGAGTGCGCAGCGGTTGGTTCAGGCGTACAGTCGGCCTTTGAATTTTGGAGGGATTCGGGGGACGGAGATGGTGATTTTGGATACGACGCTGTCGCTGCTGACGGAGAGTTTGAGGGGGTGGCAGATGGATGCGACGCTGCTGGTGACGGGGATTGACCGGTGGGCGGATTTGCGGGTGATTGGGGGGTATGCGAGTTTTGAGAGTCCGACGGTGGGGAGTCTGGAGTATGATTCGTGGCGGGTGGGGGTGGATTTCAGGCCGGTGCCGGCGGTGGTGCTGAGTGCGATGTGGCACGAGAACGAGCAGTTGTTTGGGGATCAGTGGTTGTTTGGGGTGGGGGTGGAGGTGCCGTTTGAGACGCGGAATCTGGGGGATGGGAAGGGTGGGTTCTGGAGGCAGGTGAAGCGGGCGTTTCAGCCGAGGCGGCGGCACTTGGCGGAGCGCTTGATTGAGCCGGCGCGGCGGCACAGTTTGCCGATGCAGTTGGGGACGAGTGTGGAGCGGGTAGAGACGGAGGCGTATTATGCGGTGTCGATGATTTTGCCGGATGGGCAGGTGGTGAGGGTGGTGGAGCGGGTTGAGGGTGGGGGTGGGTCGGGTGCAGGTGGGTCGACTGGTTCGAGTGGAACAATTATTATCGGGGGAGGTACGGGCTTGGTGGTGGGGACGGATAGATTGATTGTGGCTAGCGACGCGAGTCACCAATCTTTTGATCAGTCAGCAGTGCTAGTCCTTAACCAGACGACTGTTGGCGGAACCGGGGCAACGTCGACGAATGGGGGAACGCCGGCTAATGGGGGGGCTGCGAACCTGCAGAGCACGGGCATTTTGAATTTGCTTGGAGGTAGCTCGGTGACGAATGCTGCGGGGTCGGGGACTCAGACAGGGATGCTAACGCTATCGATCTCGAGTGTTAGTTCAGGAGCTACCGGGCTTTTGACTAACCCTACTCTTGTTATTGGCGCGGCGACGCTGGACCGACTGATTACGGTCCCCGTTGGGACGTCGGCTTTTTATACTGGGGGTGGAGGCAGGGAGCCGCTGCAGGCGATTCTTTTGGGGCCGAATGGGCAGCAGGTGTTTGGTTTGGAGAGTTATGTGACGAGTGAGGCGGGGCAGGCGGCGATTGCGGCTTTGATTGCGCAGGGGTATACGGTGCCGGCGGTGCCTTGAGGTGAATCGGGGATTGTGGTGGGGTGGGGAAAGGGGTTCGACAGAGGAATGCGGACAGAGGAATGGGAAGATGGGTGGACCACGAATTTCGCGAAGGGTACCAATAGGGGGAATGATCGAGGACGAGGACGAGGACGAGGACGAGGACGGGGACGGGGACGGGGACGGGGACGGGGACGATTGGGGGATTTGGGGGGCAATCGGGGATTGTGGTGGGGTGGGGAAATGGGTAGGGTGGGGGGATGAATTGGTGGGTTTATTGTGTTCGGGCAATTGCGGGGCTGGCTTTGGGGCTGGTGGGGGGGGCGTGTTCGTCGCCGGAGGCGGAGGTGGAGAACAAGCCGATGTCCCAGTCGATGCAGAGCCGAATGATGGACACGAACATGAACAAGCGGAGTTCGTTTGAGAGTGCGATGGTGACGCAGAACTCGGGGATGGGGAGCTACCTGGAGAAGCAGGGGTACAAGGCGAAGGAGTATTCGACGAACAAGGAGTTTCAGGTGCCGAAGACGCTGAAGCAGGGGACGTTTTCGAGGGCGGATCAGGTGAACGGGATGGGGAGCCAGTCGTTTCAGGGGGCGGGGAAGAAGAGTCGGATGGGGGAGAGTGCGTTTGCGACGAAGGAGGCGCGGGAGGGGTCGATGGAGGCGAGGCAGCAGGGGCAGTTGTTTGGGGGTGGGGACAAGATGTTCAAGACGGGGGAGGTGTGGGATGCGGCGAAGTCGCAGCAGGAGAACAAGCGGCCGAAGATTGTGAAGCCGAATGGGGGGCAGGTGGATGAGACGTCCTACACGGAGGATGAGATTCGGCAGATGGTGAATCGGCGGTAGTGCACGCAGAGGCGCGGAGGAGGGAGAGGCGCAGAGGGGAGGCGGGCGGCGGGGCCGCCGGAGATGGGAGACAGGGGGAGGCAAGCTGGTGGCTTGCTCCACTGGGGGGATGGAGGAGGTGGGGCGGAATGATCGAGGACGAGGACGAGGAGGAGGAGGAGGGGTTAGGAGAGGAGGTCGGGGATGAGTTGGCCGTGGACGTCGGTGAGGCGGAAGTCGCGGCCCTGGTAGCGGAAGGTGAGGCGTTCGTGGTCGAGGCCGAGCTGGTGGAGGACGGTGGCGTTGAGGTCGTGGACGTGGACGGGGTTTTCGGCGACATTGAAACCGAAGTCGTCGGTTTTGCCGTAGCTGATGCCGGGTTTGACGCCGCCGCCGGCCATCCACATGGTGTAGGCGTCTTTGTGGTGGTCGCGGCCGATGCTGACTTTTTTGCCGCTGCCGTCCTGGCCTTGTTTGATGGGGGTGCGGCCGAATTCGGCGCCCCAGATGACGAGGGTTTCATCGAGGAGGCCTCGGAGTTTGAGGTCGCGGACGAGGGCGGCCATGCCTTGGTCGACGTCTTTGGCTTTGGCGGGGAGGCGTTTGTCGAGGCCGCCGTGGTGGTCCCAGTCGGCGTCGTAGAGCTGGATCATGCGTACGCCGCGTTCGACGAGGCGGCGGGCGAGGAGGCAGTTGTTGGCGAAGGAGGCTTTGCCGGGGGTGGCGCCGTACATGTCGAGGGTGGCCTGGGATTCTTTGGAGATGTCCATCAAATCGGGGACGCTGGCCTGCATGCGGTAGGCCATTTCGTACTGGCTGATGCGGGTGGCGATTTCGGGGTCGCGGAGGGCGCGGAGGCGCTCTTCGTTGAGGGCTTTGACGGCGTCGAGGACGTGGCGGCGGTCGCTGCGGGAATGGCCTTCGGGATTGCTGAGGAAGAGGACGGCGTCGCCCTCGGAGCGGAACTGGATGCCCTGGTAGACGCTGGGGAGGAAGCCAGTGGACCAGAGGGCGGTGCCGGCGCCGCCGGGGGGGCCGGAGAGCATGACGACGTAGGCTGGGAGGTCGCTGTTTTCACTGCCGAGGCCGTAGGTGACCCAGGCGCCCATGGAGGGGCGGCCGCCCTGGCCGAAGCCGCTGTGGAGGAACATCTGGGCGGGGGCGTGATTGATCTCGTTGGTGTGGAGGGATTTGATGAAGCAGAGGTCGTCGGCGACGGTGGCGAGGTGGGGCAGCAATTCGGAGATCCAGGCGCCGCTTTGGCCGTGCTGTTTGAATTGGAAGGGGGTGCCCTGGAGGGCGGTCTCGGTTCCGATGAAGGCGAAGCGTTTGCCTTCGAGGAGCTCTGGGGGGCAGGGCTGGCCGCTGCGTTTGATGAGTTCGGGTTTATAGTCGAAGAGATCGAGCTGCGAGGGAGCGCCGATCATGTGCAAATAGATGATGTGCTTGGCCTTGGGGGCGAAGTGGGGGTCGCGGGGAAGGGTGATGTCGGCGGAGGGAGCGGCGGTGAGGTCGCGGGCGAGGAGGGAGCTGAGGGCGGCGGAGCCGAGGGAGAGGCCGCTGGACTGGAGGAGGGTGCGGCGGGAGAAGGAGCCTTGCATGATCGATGCAAACGAATCTGGGCAGCGAATCTTGAAAAAGATTTGCTGAAGGAGAGGTTAGCTAGGACTTGGGTTCGACGGGGTGGATGTCTGGCCAGCAGCCGCGGAGGCTAGGTCGGTGGGGGCGGAGATGGGGGTGGGTGCCGATCCAGCCTGGGTGGCCTGTGGAGTCGACGAAGGCGACGCCGATGGGGAGGTCTGGCTGGGTGTCGGCGAGGCGGGTGATTTCGGCTTCGGCGCGGTCGGACATTTCGATCCAGGTTTTTTTGAGGGCGACGGGGTCGAGGTTGCGGGATTGGATGGTGGCGAGCTGGCGTGGGTTGACGCGGGCGAAGCGGCGCATCATTTCGAGGAGGAGCATGGGAGTGAAGCCGGGATCTTTTCCGCAGGCGGCCCAGATGATGGCTTCGAGTGGGTAGACTTTCTCGAGTTCGACGATGTCAACGTAGTCGCGGGTGACTGAACGGGCGGAGAGGGCCAAGGCCTTGTTGGTGGCCATGTCGAAGAGATGCAGTCGCCAGCCGAGTTGAGGGTCTGGCTGGATCGGATAGAAGCGGTAGGCGGCATCTTGTGCCCAATCGATTTCCAATTCGTCAGGGCCGTGAATGAGTTTGGCTTTGCGGAAGCTGCAAGGTTTGGACCAATCGCCGATTCCTGTCTCCACCTGATAACCGGCTGCGCGCAGGGAAGCGACGTCTGCGTCGCTGGCGCGCATGACTTCCTCTTCGGCGTCGTGAAAGATGTCGAAGTCGTGACTGTAACGCGCGGAGTCATTGGCTGCGTTGAGGACCATGCCACCGGCGAAATGACTGGCCTCGCTGCGGTTGGCGGCGATGACTTGGAGCACGTCCTGTTGGAGCTGGGTTAGAGGCATGCGTTGAGGGCATTGGCCCGATCCCAGGCGGGGCGGCCGCCGGTTTTGCGCAGGTTCAGGACGATTTCCCGGATGTCTTCGCGGGTTTCGGGGATGAAGTCGGTGTTCCACCACCAGAAGCATTCTCGGAAATCGTGCACGGCTTGGCGGGCCATGGCGATGACCTCTGGCGAGACCGGGGTGGTATCGGGCAGGGGAGGGGATGCGGGTTTCACGGGGGGAGTATAAGCGTTTTCAGGGGGATTCTCACGAAGAATTCGTGTCCCGATGGGAAAACGGACTCAGTTTTTGGTGATGCACTCGTCGAGGTTGAGGAGGGTGGTGGTGAGGGCGGTCCAGGCGGTGGGGAGGGGGGCGCCGTTGTCGAGCTGGGTTTGATGGAGGTGGGTGAGGACGGTGAGTTCGGTGGGGGTGGGGGTGCGGGCGAGGGCGAGGCGGAAGGCGTGGGTGATTTGGTCGGGGAGGGGGGCGTTGAGTTTTTCGCGGAGGACGCGGGTGGCGAAGGCTTGGGCGGCTTCGACGTAGACGGGGTCATTCAAGAGGGTGAGGGCTTGGAGGGGGGTGTTGCTGCGGGAGCGTTTGACGACGCAGGCCATGCGGGCGGAGGCGTCGAAGTTGACGAAGCTGGGGTTGGGGGCGCCGCGTTTGAGGACGACGTAGAGGCCGCGGCGGTATTTTTTTTCGCCGGTGGAGACGGTGTAGTTGTACTGCTGGCCGCCGACTTTTTTCCAGAGGCCGTCGGGCTGCGGTGGGTAGATGGGGGGGCCGCCTTGTTCGGTGCTGAGGAGGCCGGCGATGGCGAGGGCGTTGTCGCGGATGGCTTCGGCGTCGAGGCGGAGGCGGGGGCCGCGGGCGTAGAGGTGATTGGGGTCGTCTTTTTCGATAAGTTCGGGGGTGAGGGTGGCGTCCTGGCAGAAGGTGGCGGAGGTGGTGATGAGGCGGAGGGTATTCTTCATGGACCAGCCGTTTTCCATGAAGGTGACGGCGAGGTGGTCGAGGAGTTCGGGATGGGTGGGCGGGGCGCCTTTGATGCCGAAGTCTTCGACGGTGGTGACGAGGCCGTGGCCGAAGAGTTCGGCCCACCAGCGGTTGACGGTGACGCGGGCGGTGAGGGGATTTTCTTTGGAGACGAGCCACTGGGCGAGGCCGAGGCGGTTGGCGGGGCCGGGGGATTTGGGGAGGACGGCGGGGGTGGTGGCGGAGACGGGGGTGGTGGGGTCGGTGTAGGCGCCGCGTTTGAAGATGGCGGTCATGCGGGGCTGGGGGAGCTCCTTCATGACTTCGGTGGTGGGGGATTTGAGGGAGGCGAGTTTTTTGTCGATGCCGGTCATTTGTTTTTGCATGGCGGCGAGGCCGGGTCGTTCGAGGTCGAAGTGTTCGCGGAGCTGGGCGAGCTGACGGGCGTTGTGTTTGGGGCGTTTGAGGAGGGCGGCGATGGGGGCGGGGAGGGTGGTGGTGGCGAGGCTGCCGGTGATGGCGGAGAGGCGGACGCGGCCGAGGGTGCGGGCGCCGCCGTAGGTCTGGGCGAGGGTGATGACGAGTTCCTGGTTGGAGGTGAGGGTGAGGGGGGTGTCGAGTTCGAAGGTGGCGTGGTGGGGTTTGTGGAATTCGGGGTTGATGGCCCAGGCGGTTTTGGGGTCGTCATCGATGGCGCCGGCGGGGTCGAAGTTCTTTTGGGAGAAGTCGGCGGTGGCGGCGGTGAATTTGAGGGGCTGGCCGTCGTCGTCATTGGCATCGGCGGTGCGGGTGCGGGCCTCAAAGGTGGTGAGGACGAAGTTGGGGCGGTCGGGGGAGCCGCGTCCGGGGCCGGTGCCGGGGAGGTCGGGGTGGGTGAGGGCTTCGAGTTTGAGGCCGGTGATGTTCTTGAGGGCGGGGGCTTTGAGGATGAGGCGGTAGGTGTCGGTGTCGGGGGATTCACCGGAGAGGAGGATGGAGCCGTCTTCGAGTTCGCGGTGGGTGGCGCCGTTTTCGGAGACGAATTCGACGATGTCGAGGGGGTGCTCGGCGACGGGGTCGGTGGTGGTGGTGCGGGCTTTTTCGAGCCAGGCCTGGAAGGCGGAGTCGGTGTCTTTTTGGAGGGCGGCCATGCGGGCTTCGAGGGCGGCTTTTTCGGTTTGGAGCTGCTGGCGGGCGGGGTCGGGGGTAGTGCCGGTCATGGCGAAGGGGCTGCCGTTGAAGGCGATGGAGCCGGGGACTTTGGGGTTGGCGCGTTCGGCTTCTTTCTCGGTGTTATTGAAGTAGGCGAGGAGGCTGTAGTAGTCGGCCTGGGAGATGGGGTCGTATTTGTGGTTGTGGCACTGGGCGCACTCGAGGGTGGTGCCGAGCCAGACGGCGCCGGTGGTGTTGACGCGGTCGAGGACCTGATTGATGCGGCTTTCTTCGGGTTCGGTGCCGGCTTCGACGTTGGTGGGGGTGCAGCGGTGGAAGCCGGTGGCGACGATTTGATCGACGGTGGCGTTGGGGAGGAGGTCGCCGGCGACTTGCTCGATGGTGAAGCGGTCGAAGGGCATGCCGGCGTTGAGGGCGTTGACGACCCAGTCGCGGAAGCCCCAGACTTCGCGGAGGTCGTCGCGCTGGAAGCCGTGGGAGTCGGCGTAGCGGGCGAGGTCGAGCCAGGGGCGGGCCCAGCGTACGCCGAACTCGGGGGAGTCGAGGAGGTGGTCGACGAGGGATTCGATGGCGGCTTGGGGGGCTTTGGCGGTGGCGGTTTCGAAGGCGGTGACCTGGGCGGGGGTGGGGGGGAGGCCGGTGAGGGCGAGGTGGAGGCGGCGGGCGAGGGTGGCGGGGTCGGCGGGTTTGGAGGGCGCGAGGTTTTCGGCTTCGAGGCGGGCGAGGATGAAGCGGTCGAGGTCGTTTTTGGGCCAAGCGGTGTTTTTGACAGGGGGAGGTGGGGTTTTGACGGGTTTTTGATAGGACCAGTGGGGGGCGGTGGTGACTTCGTCGGGCCAGGGGGCGCCGTCGGTGATCCAGGCGCGGAGGGAGTCGATCTCGGCGGGGGTGAGAGGGGTGCCGCGGCGGGGCATGGACTCTTTGT
>CANETF010000205.1 GCA_947440575.1 Verrucomicrobiaceae bacterium | reverse complement strand
GCTGATGTTGGGGATTGACCTGTGAGGGTGGAACCTTGATCTTTTGTCTGCTTTTGCGCGTTTTATTCCTGATTATGAAATTTGCCTCTGTTTCTGCTGCGGTGTTGATGGCTGTCTCTTTGCCTTGGGCGGGGATGGCGCAACCGATTGATCTTTCTTCTTCGGTTTGGGATGGGGTGGTGAACATTGACGCATCGATGCAGGTGCCGGATTATCGGGAGCCGTGGAATGGGGGTCGGCCGACGGGGGGATCGGGGACGGGATTTTTGATTGGGAAGAATCGGTTTTTGACGAATGCGCATGTGGTGAGCAATGCGACGAAGCTGGTGATTCGGTCATCGAATGATCCTGAGCCGCATCCGGCGCGGATTGTGTTCATTGCGCATGATTGTGATTTGGCAATCCTGGAGGCGGTGGATGGGAAGCATTTTGAGCACTTGAAGCCGATGCAGCTGGGGGGGATTCCGAAGCTGAATACGGAGGTGATTGCGGTGGGGTATCCGATTGGTGGAGATCGGATTTCGGTGACGCGTGGGGTGGTGAGCCGGATTGATTTCCGGCAATACAGCCACAGCGGGGTGGACAGTCATTTGTCGATCCAGGTGGATGCGGCGATCAATCCGGGGAATTCGGGGGGGCCGGTGATTCAGGATGGCAAGGTGGTGGGGGTGGCGTTTCAGGGTTATAGCGGGAATGTGGCGCAGAATGTGGGTTACATGATTCCGGTGCCGGTGATTCAGCGGTTTTTGAAGGATGTGGAGGATGGGAAGTATGATCACTATGTGGATCTGGCGATCAGTGATTTTCCGATTGAGAATCCGGCGCAGCGGAAGGCACTGGGGTTGGGCGATGACGGGATTGGGGTGATGGTGGGCAGTGCGGAGCCGGCGGGGAGCGGGGGGAAGGTGCTCAAGACGGGGGATGTGATTGTGGCGATGGATGGGAGTCCGGTGTTTAACAATGGGTTGATCAAGCTGGATGACGAGCTGGTGAACATGAATGAGGTGGTGGAGCGGAAGTTTGCGGGGGACTCGATTGAGATCGAGTTTCTGCGGGACGGGAAGAAGATGAAGGAGACGGTGAAGCTGGCGCGGTTTGAGCCGTATGTGCGGTTGGGGAATCTCTACGATGAGCGGCCGCGCTATCTGGTGTATGCGGGGTTGGTGTTTCAGCCGTTGGAGCGCAATTTGATGGATGCGCATAGCATTCAGGATCCGCTGGTGAATTACTTGTTCGATAACTTTTTGGGCGACAAGCTGTATGTGGAGAAGCCGGAGCCGGTGATCTTGACGCAGGTGCTGCCGGATGAGGTGAACACATTTTTGACGCCGTATGCGCACGGGGTGGTGGAGGAGATTAACGGGGTGAAGATCACGCGGTTGGCGGATGTGAAGGCGGCGCTGACGAAGAAGAATGCCGACGAGCCTTTTGTGGTGGTGAAGCTGATGGAGGTGAATCGGCCGCTGGTGTTGCGCCGGGATTTGGCGGAGGAGGCTCATCCGCGGATCATGAAAACTTATAATATTCCGCAGGATGCGTTTTTGGGAGAGTGAGCCCTGGTTTTTGCCCTGATCGATTTAGCTTTTTTGATTCATGAAGACTTTTCTTTTTTCTCTCAGCTCGCTGGTTCTGGCGATGTCATTGTGTGCTCAGGGTCCTGAGGTGGCGGGGGATTCGGTGGGTGTTGGGGCGCCGCGAGAGGCGATCATCAAGTCGAGTTCGCTGTTGAAGGTGAATGTGACTTATCAATCGTTCAGTCCGCACATCCCGTGGCAGAAGGAGTCGCCTGGGTCGCGTCGGGGGCTTGGGGTGGTGCTGAAGGGCAATGAGATTTTGGTGACGGCGCAGATGGTGGCGGATTCGACTTACATCGAGCTGGAGCAGCCGGAGAGCGGGCAGAAGCTGACGGCGAAGGTGAAGGCAGTGGATTACGAAGCGAATGTGGCGGTGCTGGTGGCGGAGAATGCGGAGCGGGCGAAGGGGTTCTTTGCCGAGGTGAAGCCGATGGAGATCGATACGGGGGCGCGGATTGGGGATGGGCTTTCGGTGTGGCAGATCGGGCCGGCGGGGGATTTGATTGTGACGCCGCTGCGGGTGTCGAAGGTGGAGACGGCGGAGTACTTTGTGGATGGGTCGGTGTTCCTGGTTTACGAGGGGAACGGGATCATTCGCACGGAGGGGAACAGCTTTACTTTGCCGGTGGTGAAGGGCGGGAAGCTGGCGGGTTTGCTGCTGCGGTATGACTCGAAGAATCAGGTGACGACGGTGCTGCCGGCGCCGATCATTGATCACTTTTTGAAGGACACGGCGGACGGGACTTATGAAGGGTTTCCGAACTTAGGCGTGGAGTTTCAGTTGACGCTGGATGGTCAGTTTCGGGATTACCTGAAGATGAAGGAAGGTGATACGGGGATGTATGTGAGCCAGGTGATGAAGGGGATGACGGGTGAGAAACTGGGGTTGAAGGAGGGGGACATCATCACGTCGGTGAATGGGTTCGATATTGATTCAAGAGGGAACTATCGGGATCCGCAGTATGGGACGCTGAGTGTGAGTCATGTGGTGCGGGGTCGGGCGTTTGTGGGGGATGCGTTGAAGGTGACGGTGATGCGGGAGGGCAATGAGGTGGTTTTGGAAGGGAAGCTGGCGAGGAAGAATCCGGCGGAGATGATTGTGTCACCGTATCGGTTTGATCGGGGGCCGAACTATTTGCTGGCGGGGGGCTTGCTGTTTCAGGAGTTGTCGAAGGCGTATTTGGAAGGGTTTGGCCGGGACCGGCAAACGGGGCCGATTTTGCGGTTGGCGAGGTTGGCGAAGAGTCCGGAGGAGTTTGAGAAGAAGGGCTGCAAGAAGATCATCTTTTTGAGCGCGGTTTTGCCGACGCCAAGTGCGCAGGGGTATGAGCGGATGGGGGGGCAGATTGTGGAGGTTGTGAACGGGGTGGCGATCACGGATTTGACGACGTTGGATGAGGCGCTGAAGAAGCCAATCAATGGGGTGCACACGATTCGGCTGGGGGAGTTTCCGCATTTGATTCACATTGATGCGCTGGCGATGGAGCGGGACAACATGGCGATCATCACGGGGGGCTATCGGGTGGGGTCGTTGAAGCGGATTGAGTGAGTGGGAGACCGGGGCTGGACGGTCGGGTGGTGGGGTTGTAGTCTTGAATGTGATGCTTGAAGCTGTTTCCACTTTGATTCGAAATCGCCGGTCGGTTAAGCCGGTGGATCTGGATTTGGGGAGGCCTGTGCCGGAGGAGCTGGTGTGGCGGTTGCTGGAGAATGGGACGTGGGCGCCGACGCATGGCTTGACGGAGCCGTGGAAGTTTCATGTGTTTGCAGGGGGGGCGAGGAAGCGGCTGGCGGAGGCTTTGCCGAGGATTTACCAGGAGGTGACGCCTGCGGGGGAGGTGCGGGAGGACAAACTGGTGAAGCTGGGGCAGAATCCGCTGCTGGCGCCGGTGGTGATCGCGTGCTGTGTGGAGAAGCGGGGTGGGGAGAAGATTCCGTTTTTGGAGGAGGTGGAGGCGGTGGCGTGTGCGATGCAGAATGTAATGCTGAGTGCGACGGCGGCGGGGTTGGGGAGTTTTTGGTCGTCACCGCCGGTGCTGGGTTCGGCGGCGTTTGGGAGTTGGCTGGGGTTGGGTGAGGGGGATTTGTGCGTGGGGTTGTTGTATTTGGGGTGGGTGAAGGAGGGGCGGGTGATGGCGGAGGTGCCGCGGCGGCCGGTGGCGGAGAAGGTGGTCTGGCACCCTGACACGCCATGATGGAGTGGCTCCAGGATGTGTGGCAGGGGGTGGCGGGTTTTTTTGTGGCGATTGATTGGTCGTTTTGGGGGGTGTGGTCGTTGACGGTGAGTCTTTTGGTGTTGGGTTTTTTGGGTGCGGTGCTGCCGTTTTTGCCGGGGCCATTTTTGATTTTTGTGGCGGGGATTGTGCACACGGTGTTGCGGCCGGAGTCGGCGATGAGCTGGACGGGGATCGGGGTGATGGGGCTTTTGCTGGCGGTGGCGTATGCGATTGATTTTTTCAGTGGGATGCTGGGGGCGCGGTGGTTTGGGGCGAGTCGCTGGGGGGTGGCGGGGGTTTTTGTGGGAGGGTTGGTGGGGTTGTTTTTGGGATTGCCGGGGTTGATTTTGGGGCCGCTGGTGGGTGGGTTTGCGTTTGAGATGCTGTTTGCGAAGATGGAGGTGAAGCCGGCGGCGAAGTCGACGTGGGGGACGCTGCTGGGGACGGGGGTGGGTTTGGTGGCGCGGATCGGGGTGAGTGTGATGATGATCGGGGTGTTCGTGGTGGACGCCTTGTTTTGGTGATTGGGTATGTCCGGGATTGCCAACAACACGCGTTTCACGGTGCTGGATGAGACGGAGGACTACATTGTGGTTAACAAGCCGGCGCCGTTGAAGATTCATCCGAGCACTCCGGACGGGGTGCCGACGCTGTGGGATGGTTTAAAGGATCTGCTGTCCTATGAGATGGCGAACGGGGGGCAGATCTCGATCATCAATCGGTTAGACCGGGAGACGAGCGGGGTGGTGCTGGTGGCGAAGCATGCGAAGGCGGCGCGGCGGTTTGGGCTGGCGATGCAGCGGCGGCAGGTGAGCAAGGGGTATGTGGCGCTGGTGCATGGGTGGCCGGAGTGGGAGGCGATGGAGGTGGTGGCGCCGATTTTGCGGGCGGGGGAGGTGGAGGAGTCGGCGATTTGGGTGCGGCAGCGGGTGCATGCAGACGGGACACCGTGTGAGACGGGGTTCCGGGTGTTGGCGCGGGGGGAGCGGGCGTTTGGGCGGGTGGCGCTGGTGGAGGCGCGGCCGAAGACGGGGCGGATGCATCAGATTCGGGTGCATCTGGCGCACTTGGGGCATCCGGTGGTGGGGGACAAGATTTACAATGGGGATGGGAGCGGGTATTTGGATTTTATTGAGAGCGGGTGGACGCCGGAGCTGGCCGGGAGGCTGCATTTTCCGAGGCAGTTGCTGCATTCGAGGACGCTGGAGGTGGCGGGAGGGGAGGGGGCGGAGGGGTTGGTTTGGGAGGCGCCTTTGCCGGTGGAGTTTGGGTTTTCGGAGGGGGAACTGGGCGGAAACGCCATTTCCTGTTGACGTTGGGGACTGCGTGGTTACTCTTCCGGCCCTTTTTCACCCCCAACCTTTTCAACATTATGGCCAAAGTTTGTCAAATCACCGGAGTCGGAGTCACCGTCGGCCACAAGATCCATCGCAGTGGTAAAGCCAAGAAGGAAGGTGGTATCGGTAAGCACATTACGAAGCGTGTGAAGCGGAAGATCCACCCGAACCTGCGTGACAAGCGCATCTGGGTGAGCGAGCTGGGCAAGTTTGTGAACGTTCGCCTTTCGGCTCGGGCGCTGAAGACTCTGGACAAGAATGGGGCTTTTGCGACGCTGAAGGAAGCGGGTTTGATCTGAGATTGAATCAGGTCTGAATTTTGAAAGAAGCGGGTTCTTTGGAGCCCGCTTTTTTTATGGGTCGGAGGCCAGCAAGGTGCGCATGGCGGTGAGCAGGACCTTTTCCACTGCGGGGGAGACGCGCGAGACGATGCCGGTTTCGTAACCGCCCTGGGTGTAGGCGATGGCGGTGCCGATGTAACCGGGACCGTAGTCACCATAGGCGGCTAGGGCGACGAATTGGTCTGGGCGCATTTGTTGGGCTGCGATTTGGTATTCGACGAAGAGTTCGCCGGGCATGTGGAGGACGCGGGCGCTGCCGAGGTGGAGGCAACTCAGGGGTATTTGGTGGCCGGCGCGGGTGCGCCGGAGGAAAGTCAGGTCACGGGCGGCGCGGATACGGTCAGGCTGTTTTTGGGAGGTGTCGGTCAGTTTGGCGAGGAGGTCGGTCTCAACCAAGGTATCGCGCACGGGCATTGCGACCGGCTGCACTTGCCAGTCGACATCGCTGGCGGAGAGAGGCTGCTTCTTTTGCGTGTCCCAGGCGAGTTTCATACCATCGGCGAGGCGCTGGGCGAGGACGGGGCGATTGTCGTGGCTGCCGTCGTTGTATTTGCCTGCGGCGACGTTGCCACCCGCACCGTTGAAGTGGATGTGGGAGACATCCGGCAGGGCTTTGGCCCGGATTTCGCGGGCCATGCCGACGAAGTCCCAATTGACGGAACCCTGGCCGTAGTAGCTCTGGGGGTGGGTGGCGTAATAGGTGAGGGCGGCGACGGGTTGGTCGCCGTTCCAAAAGGCGATGAGGCGGACGAGGGGGTCGACAGTGCCTTCGGGGGCGTCGCGAGCGGCGGGTTTTTTTCCGCCGGCGCTCTGGCGTTGGAGGATCACGGTGCCGAGGGGGCCGAGGATGCGGCGGTTGGAGGCGACGTTGTGGACGGTGGCGGAGCCGAGGCCGATGTGGGTGACGGAGCGGGCGGAGGGGAGGGAGGCGCGGAGGGCTTGGGCGATGTTGGTGATGACTTCGCGGTCGAAGTCGGGGTTGGAGTAGAGGCCGGGGAGACCGTGGGTCGCAAGGAGGCGCTCGGTGGCAAAGTCGCTGCCTGGGGCGTCATGCTGATGGAGGGTGTGGACGGAGACGCGGTCCGGGGAGGTGCCAGCAGCTTTGGCGAGGGTGAAGCGGAAGGTGTCGTGGCTTTCGTTGGCAATGCCGACCCAGTCGAGGGCACAGAGGACGATGGGATCTCCGGCGCCCAGGATGACGATGCCAGAGGCGGAGAGCGGTGTGACGATTTCGCGCGCGGGTTTGACGGTGCCGTTGCAGAGCGCCGAGCCGAGAGGGGGTGTGGCATCGGCTGCGAAGGTGGCGATGCGGAGGGGAAGGGGCTGGGCAAGGGTCGGGGAGAGTGCCCAGAGGAGGGAAAGGGCAGTGACGAGGGTGGCGAGGTGTTTCATCGGGGCCGAGTCTAAGAGCAGTTTAAGAAAAACTGCTCTAGGCGAGGATGCCTTTGACGACGTGGGCGGGGTCGACGCCGGTGAGGCGGAAGTCGAGGCCTTGGGAGCGGACGGAGAGGCGTTCGTGGTCGAGGCCGAGTTGGTGGAGGAGGGTGGCGTGGATGTCGTGGACGTGGACGGGGTTTTCGACGGGGCCGAAGCCGAATTCGTCGGTTTGACCGTAGACGGTGCCGGCTTTGAAGCCGCCTCCGGCGAACCACATGGTGAAGGCGTCGATGTGGTGGTTGCGGCCGGTGGATTCGCGGACTTCGCCCATGGGGGTGCGGCCGAATTCACCGCCCCAGACCACGATGGTGTCATCGAGGAGGCCGCGTTGTTTGAGGTCTTTGACGAGAGCGGCGCAGGCTTGGTCGATGTCGAGGCACTTGGGGGGGAGGTGTTTCTCGAGGTTTTCGGTGGGGCCGCCGTGGTGGTCCCAGTTGGTGTCGTAGAGCTGGACGAAGCGGACGCCGCGTTCGACGAGGCGGCGGGCGAGGAGGCAGTTGCGGGCGAAGCTGGTTTCTTTGGGGTCTTTGATGCCGTAGAGGTCGAGGGTGGCCTGGGATTCGTCACTGGTGTCCATCAGTTCGGGGGCACTGGTCTGCATTCGGTAAGCCATTTCATAGGCGTTGATGCGGGTGGCGATTTCGTCGTCGCCGGTTTCGACGAGGTGTTTCAGGTTCAGTTCGCGAACGGAGTCGACGACTTGGCGTTGTTGAGTGGGGGTGATTTGGGAGGGGGTGGAGAGGTTGACGATGGGGTCGCCCTGGTTGCGGAGAGGGACGCCCTGGTAAGTGGTGGGGAGGACGCCGCTGCCCCAGAGGACGGAGCCGCCGCGAGGGCCGCGGGGGCCGCTTTGGAGGACGACAAAGCCGGGAAGGTCATCGCACTCGCTGCCGAGGCCGTAGGTGACCCATGAGCCCATGCTGGGGCGGCCGAAGAGGCCGCTGCCGGTGTTCATGTAGAGTTTGGCGGGGGCGTGGTTGAAGAGATCGGTTTTGCAGGTGGTGACGATGCTGATGTCGTCGACGATGGAGGCGGTGTGGGGGAGGAGGTCGCTGACCCAGGCGCCGGATTGGCCATACTGTTTGAAGGAGCGGCGGGAAGCGAGGAGGTCGCTGCGATGGCTGCTGTCCATGAAGGCGAAGCGCTTGCCGGCGGTGTAGCTTTCCGGGATGGGTTTGCCGTTGAGTTTGGTGAGTTGAGGTTTGTGTTCGAAGAGGTCGAGTTGTGAGGGGCCGCCGGCCATGAAGAGGAAGATGACGTTTTTGGCTTTGGCGGGGAAATGGGTCTTTTTGGGCTCCAGGGGGTTGCGCATTTTGGGGGCGGGCGCTGCCATGAGGGATGACAGAGCGATGGAGCCGAGGCCGACGGAGCAACGGCTGAAGAAGTGGCGGCGGGTTTGATGCTGGAGC
>CANETF010000204.1 GCA_947440575.1 Verrucomicrobiaceae bacterium | reverse complement strand
CTCCTCCTCCTGCTCGCTCTCCCCGCCTGCAAACCCACCCCATCACCTCCCCCCCAACTCGAACCCCCCATCGTCGCCCTCCCAGACGCCATCCGCCTCCTCGACCCCACCGCCGCCCAGACCCTCATCACCACCCAACCCCGCCTCCAAATCATCGACTGCCGCATGGAGGACGAATTCCGCCACGGCCACCTCCCCAGTGCCTACCACATCAACCAGTTCAAACCCGAAGAAACCCGCCAGCGCCTCCAAACCCTCGACCCCGCCCGCCCCACCCTCGTCTACTGCGCCCTCGGTGCCCGTTCCCGTGAAACCGCCCTCCTCATGAATGAACTCGGCTTCCAGGACATCTCCATCCTCGACGGCGGCATCCACGCCTGGCTCCAAGCCAAACTCCCCCTCACCAAATAGGAGCATTCGCCAGAAGGCTTCAAACCCAAGCCCAAAAAAGGCTTGTCACCCCCTCCCCCTTTCCCTTCAATTCACGCCACCTCATGAGCACCCCAACCCAATCCTCACCCGCCTCCGCCTCAGACATGAAGCTCTTCTGGGCCTGCTTCATCGCCCTCGTCGCCACCTCCTTCGTCTTCGGCGTCCGCGCCAACACCATCGGCGAACTCCAAAACTCCTTCAACCTCTCCGAATCCCAAAAAGGCGACATCAACGGCGCTGGCATGTGGCCCTTCGCCCTATCGATCATCTTCTTCTCCCTCATCATCGACAAAATCGGCTACAAAATCGTCGCCATTTTTGCCGTCCTTTGCCACCTCGTCTCCCTCGTCCTCACCCTCCGCGCTTCCGGTTTCGAATCCTTCTACTGGAGCACCCTCCTCGTCGCCGTCGCGAACGGCACCGTTGAATCCTTCATCAATCCTGTCGTCGCCACCGTCTTCAACAAAGAGAAGTCCAAATGGCTGAACATCCTCCACGCCGGTTGGCCCGCAGGCCTCGCCCTTGGCGCCCTTTTCTGCGCCCTCCTCCCCGACACCAAACTCTTCTTCAACGCGGTCTGGCAGTTCCGTTTCGCCCTCTGTTTCATCCCCGTCATTGCCTACGGCATCCTCATCCTCGCTCGCCAATTCCCCGTCAACGAACGCGTCGCCGCCGGTGTCAGTTACCGCGACATGCTCAGCGAGGTCGGCGCCATCGGCTTCTTCATCATCGGCACCCTCGCCTACTTCGCCGTCATGCAAATGCTCGGTCAGGCCGCCTCCCTCACTTCATCCCTCATCGTCGGCGCCCTCATCGGCATCGCCGCAGGCCTCTACACCCGATCCCTCGGCAATTGGCTCTTCCTCCTCGTCCTCATCATCATCGGCCCCCTCGCCACCACCGAACTCGGCACCGACGGCTGGATGCCCGAACTCCTCAAACTCAGCGGCCCCGATTTCCCCAATTTCGCCACCTGGATCTTCGTCTACGTCTCCGTCATCATGACCATCCTCCGCTTCTACGCCGGCCCCATCGTCCACCGCTTCTCCCCGATCGGCCTCCTTGTCATCAGCGCCTCCATCGCCATCGTCGGCCTCCTCTTCCTCTCCAAGTCCACCGGCTGGGCCATCCTCGCCGCCTCCACCATCTACGCCTTCGGCAAGACCTTCCTCTGGTCCACCACCCTCGGCCTCACCTCCGAGCAGTTCCCGAAAGGCGGCGCTCTGACCTTGAACGGCGTCTCCGCTGTCGGCGTGCTGTTTCTGGGCGTCCTCGGTAGCCCCTACATCGGTTATCAGCAGGACCTCGACATGCAAAAACGCCTCTCCAATCCCGAACACACCGCTCTCTACAGCCAGATCAAAGGCCAGGACACCCCCGGCATCTTCGGCTCAGCCCCCACCCTAGACCAGGAAAAAATCAAAGCCTTGCCCGCTCCTCAGCTCCAGCAACTCGAAGTCGTCCAAGCCGCCAGCAAGCGCAACGTCTTCACCACCATCGCCCTCCTCCCCACCTTCATGCTCCTCTGCTACCTCGGCATGTTCCTCTACTTCCGCTCCAAAGGCGGCTACAAACCTGTGGAACTCTCCTAACCCCTTCTCCCTTACCCCCACTCAAAACCAGGCACAAAATCCCTTCTTCCGCACAAAATCCGGAAGTTTTTCCTTGTCCCCCCGTTAGAAGCTGCCTACAAAAGCCGCCGCTGGGTGCTTTCACGGCCCGGCCCCTCCCGATAAAATCAACCCAACCAACCACCCTCCCACCCACAAATCGATCATGTCCGCATCAAACGAAGGTATCGCACCCAACGCTAGCCGCCTCCTCTGGGCGGGTTTCATGGCCATCCTCGCAGCCGGCGTCGGCTTCGCCATCCGCGGAGGCATCTTTGACAACTGGGCCAAAGAATACGGCTTTACCGGCGCTCAACTCGGCGCCATCGGCGGCGCAGGCTTCTCCGGCTTCTGCTTCGGCATCATCTTCGGCGGCCTCATCGTCGACAAAATCGGCTACGGCAAACTCGTCGCCCTCGCCCTCATCGGTCACGTCCTCTCCGCCGTCGTCACCTTCATGGCCAGCACCCCGGACAACGCCTACAACTTCCTCTTCTGGGGCATGTTCATCTTCGCTTACGCCAACGGCACCCTCGAAGCCGTCGCCAACCCCCTCGTCGCCACCCTCTACCCCAAAAACCGCACCCATTACCTGAACATCCTCCACGCCTCCTGGCCTGCGGGCATGATCATCGGTGCCATCATCGGCTGGTATCTCGACGACAAAATGCAGCTCAGCTGGAAAACCCAGCTCGCCCTCTACCTCGTCCCAACCGTCCTCTACGGCATCATGTTCATGGGCCAGAAATTCCCCAAATCCGAAGCCGCCGAAAAAGGCGCCAGCTTCTCCGAAATGTTCAAATCCGTCGGCATCCTCGGCGCCTTCGTTGCCTGCTACCTGCTCTCCAAATTCTTCGCTGACATCTTCAAAGGCACCGGCAATGGCGAAATGATCGGCATGATCATCGGCGGTCTCCTCCTCCTCGGTGCCGCTGTCGTCAGCAAGTTCTCCCTCGGCTCCATCCTCCTCTTCGTCCTCTTCATCACCCACGCCCTCGTCGGCGCGGTCGAACTCGGCACCGACGGCTGGATCCAAAACATCACCGGCAATCTCTTCTCTTCCGAACAAGGCAAGGCCCTCTTCATCTGGACCTCCTCCATCATGTTCGCCCTCCGCTTCTGCGCCCACTTCATTGAAACCAAGCTGAAGCTCTCCCCCATCGGCCTCCTCCTCGTTTGCGCAGTGCTCGCCTACATCGGCCTGAACCTCGCCAGCGGCATGCAGAACTTCACCATGGCGCTCGTCGCCCTCGGCATCTACGCCGTCGGCAAAACCTTCTTCTGGCCCACCATGCTCGCCGTCATCGGCGACCGCTTCCCTCGCTCCGGCGCCGTCGCCATGTCCATCATGGGTGGTGTCGGCATGCTCTCCGCAGGCTTGATCGGCGGCCCTGGCCTCGGTTACTGCAAAGACCGCTTCGCCGGTGAAGCCCTCGAAAAAGCCGACGCCGCGCTCTACAGCGAATACAAAGCCGCCACCCCTTCGAAGTTCCTCAACATCGAGTCCACCGCCGCCTACGGCCTCGACGGCACCAAACTCTCCGCCGCCAAAGAATCCAAAGAACGCACCGAAGCCCAACAGAAAGTCGTCGCCGCCGACCAAGCCGGTGACCGCGCCACCCTCAAGGCCGACGCCTGGATCCCCGCCACCATGGCTCTGATCTACCTCCTCCTGTTCTTCTACTTCAAAGCCATCGGCGGCTATCGCCCGCTGACGCTCGAGGAAGAAAAAGCCTAACCCACCTCTTCCCGATCCACTCAACGCGGCACCCCTCACCGGGTGCCGCGTTTTTTTGTGTCGCCCACCTGCCCATCCCACCCCAAAATGGGTCCCATCAGCCCCATGCGTCCTATCCTCCTCCTTCTCATCCTCTGCACCTCACTCATCGCCGAGGAAAAACGCACCGCCGCCGAAGCCCGTCCCCTCGTCATCGACTGGCTCTCAAACTCCCGCGACTTCGATTCCCTCGAAATCGACTTCACCCAGGAGCGCCAACTCAAGACCCTCCGCCAACCCCTCTCCCGCCAAGGCAAACTCTACCTCACCCAGTCCGGCCACCTCCGCTGGCAGATCGACACCCCACCCTCCCTCCTCCTCCTCCGCAACGGCCCCGACGCCCCCCTCCTCTGGCTCGACCTCAAAAAACACACCCAGGAAACCCTCAACCCCGAAAACGACCGCACCCAAGGCAACGCCCAGGCCATGCAGTTCCTCTTGCAGTCCCAAACCACCACCATCGAAGCCTTCGAACAAGCCTTCACTCTCAAAAACGCCCGCTCCATCGACGCCTCCCCCGGCCAGTGGCGGCTCGAGCTCGACCTCAAAGACCGCCGCGCCGCCCTCGCCGTCAAAGACGTCTACTTCCACATCGAACCCGCCACCGGCGCCCTCCACCTCATGGAATTCCAACTCCGCGACGGCTCCCTCCTCCGCACCCGCATCACCCAAGCCCTCAAAAACCCCACCCTCCCAAAAAACCTTTTCACCCCCGATATCACTCCGAAACCTAAAGAGTGATTCCTCTGCCCTCCCCTACTCCCCCTCCTCCATCGCCTGCTCCAGCGCACGCCAAGCCAGCATTGCACACTTCACTCGCTGCGGGAACTTCCTCACGCCCTCCAGCAACTGCAAATCCCCCAGCCGATCCACATCCACCGGCTCCCCGTCCCCCATCACCACCCGGCGAAAATCCTCCACCATCGCCGCCGCTTCCGGCTTCCCCTTTCCCTTCACTTTCTGCGTCATCATCGACGCCGACGCCTGACTGATCGCACAGCCCTGCCCGTTGAACTTGATCTCATTGATCTCCCCGCCCTCCCCAAAACGCACATACAAATCCACCTCATCGCCGCATGACGGATTGTCCCCATGCACATGCGCGCACGGCGGCGCCAACTCCCCGAAATTCCGCGGCTTCCGGGAGTGATCCAAAATCACCTGCTGATACAATTCTCTCAGTTCGTCATTCATCGCCTTTGCCAATCCAATTCAATCGAGGCCGCCAAAAAACCGCACCGCCTCCTGCACGATGTCGATCATCTCATCCACCTCGTCCAGCGTGTTGTAAAAATACACACTCGCCCGCGCCGTGCTCGGCACCTTAAAGCGCCGCATCAATGGCTGGTTGCAGTGATGCCCCCCCCGCAGCGCCAAACCCCTCTCATCCGCAAACGTCACCAAATCATGCGGATGCGCCGCCGCCGTCGTAAACGCCGCCACCGGCCCCCGCTCCACCCCCACCGCTTGTCCCAGCACCCGAATCCCCGGCACCTCCCCCAGCCGCCCCAGCAGATGCTGCGTCAACACCTGATCATGCTCCCAGATCGCCTCCCGCCCGATCGACTCAATGAAATCAATCGCCGCCCCCAGCCCCACCGCCCCTCCAATGTTCGGCGTCCCCGCCTCAAACCGCATCGGCGGAGGCTTGAACTCGCTCCCGTCCAGCCTCACCACCGAAATCATCTCCCCTCCCCCGTGCCAGGGCGGCATCCTCTCCAGCCACTCCTGGCGCCCATACAAAGCCCCAATCCCCGTCGGCCCGCACATCTTGTGCCCCGAAAACGCGTAAAAATCACACCCCAACGCCCGCACATCCACCCTCAAATGCCCCGCACTCTGCGCCCCATCCACCAAACTCACCGCCCCCGCCTCTCTCGCCATCCGGCACAGTTCCACCACCGGATTCACCGTCCCCAAAGTGTTCGAAATGTGCGTGAACGCCGCCACCTTCACCCCCCCTTCCGCAAACAAAGCCGCCGCCACTTCCAGATCCAGCGTCCCATCGTCCTTCACCGGAATGTGCTTCATCCGCGCCCCGCACCGAGCCGCCACCAACTGCCACGGCACCAAATTGCTGTGATGCTCCATTTCCGTCAGTAAAATCACATCCCCAGCCTGCAAAAACGCCGCCCCAAACACCTGCGCCACCAGATTGATCGCCTCCGTCGTCCCCCGCGTAAACACAATCTCCTCCGCCGACCCCGCCCCCAAATACCGCGCCACTTTCTCCCGCGCCCCCTCATACGCCGCCGTCGCCCGCCCGCTCAACTCATGCATCCCCCGATGCACATTCGCATTGTCACACTCGTAATAGCGGCTCATCGCCTCGATCACCGCCCGCGGCTTCTGACTCGTCGCCGCATTGTCCAAATAAATCAGCCGCCCTCCCTTCACCCGCTGCTGAAGGATCGGAAACTCTCCTCGAATCGACGCCCAATCCATCACCTTCCACTCCCTTTTGCAGACATCACCACGACCCAGCGTGCCCCCGTCAGGCCGCTCATCGCCCAGTTCAAAACTCCAGTTTTCATGCCCATCCATGCGAGTGCCCCCGCCAAAACACAACCAAAAACCCGAAACTCCCTCTCTATCCGCCCTCAAACCCTCAGGAAACCCAAATTTCGGCTTGCACAAGCGGCGCATCCAGGCATCTTCCACGCCCCTCAATTTCCGTCGCTTCTCGCAGGCGACAGACAACCCGGACAGCACTCCATGAACATCATTTCCAAACTCGAACAAGAGCAACTCAAAACGGACATCCCAGAATTCCGTGTGGGAGACTCCATCAAAGTGCACTGCCGCGTCGTCGAAGGTGACAAAGAGCGGATCCAGATCTACGCCGGCCTCGTCATCGCCCGCAAAGGTTCCGGCCTCAATGCCGCCTACACCGTCCGCAAAATCTCCTATGGCGAAGGCGTCGAGCGCGTCTTCCCCCTCCACACCCCAAAGGTCGCCAAAATTGAAGTCGTCCGCTTCGGCAAAGTCCGTCGCGCCCGCCTCCACTACCTCCGCAGCCGCAAGGGCAAGGAAGCCGTCGCCGTCAAAGAGCGCCCCTCCATCCGCCCGGTCAAAGGCGCTGCCGCTGCCGTTGCCCCCTAAACCCGGACCAACCACCGTTTTCAAAAACGCCGGAGCCCAAAAGCCCGGCGTTTTTTTGTGCCTCTCTCCCTCTCCCAACGTATCCTCCCACCATGTCTATCGCCACCCGCCGCGGTGACCAAGGAGAAACCGATCTCCTCTTCGGCCACCGCATCACCAAAAAACACCCCCGCATCCACGCCCTCGGAGACGTCGATGAACTCAACGCCGCCCTCGGCCTCCTCCGAGTCCACGCCCGCCGCCCCGAGACCATAGAAGTCTGCGCCCAGGTCCAGCGCTGGCTCATAGACCTCATGGGAGAAATCGCCACCCCTCCCGGCCTCGAACAGCGCTACACCGACACCCACCCCCACACCATCGCCCCCACCGAAGTCACCTGGCTCGATGAAAAAGTCGCCTTCCTCGAAGCCCACGGCGCCCTCAAATTCGAAGGCTGGGCCCTCCCAGGCGCCGCCGGCTCCCTCGCCGGCGCCCACGCCGACATGGCCCGCACCATCGCCCGCCGCGCCGAACGCACCCTCATCGACCTCACCGGCACCGAACAAGCCCTCCCCAACCCCGAAATCACCCGCTTCCTCAACCGCCTCTCCGACGTCCTCTGGCTCCTCGCCCGCTGGGAAGAACAACTCGAACCCAAACGCACCCCCGACACCCCATAAACAGCCCGCGTGGTGCAAGCCGCTGGCTTGCACCCACCGCCTTTTTTCAGAACCCCTCCCAAAAGGGCAGCCTTGATCGGCCAGTGCTCAAACCGATCAGGTTCCTCCAACTTCCGAATTCGGGATAAACCCTCTCCCCGTGGTGCAAGCCGCTGGCTTGCACCAGCTTACGGCTTCACTGGAGCCGGAGCCGCAGGAGCCTCCGCCGGATTCGCATCCGAAGCCGGCGCAGCCTTCATTTCCACCTTCGGTCTCGGCGCCTCAATCGGCGGTGTCGTCACCGTGATCGGCTCCTTCATCGAAACTGCAGGCGCACTCGCCGCCGGAGCATTAACCACCGGCGCAGCTTCCCCTGCTGGAGCCGCCGCACCCGGAGCCGCAGGCTGCCCATCCTTCTCAATCGGCGCCGCAGGCTTCTTGATCAAATCCGCACGCCTCACCAGCAAGTTATTCACCGTGTACTCAGCCACCTCAAACACCCAGTTCTCCAGCTTCTTCTCCCGCTCCAGCTTCTCCGTCAGCGTCTTCTGCGCTGCCGCAAATTCGTCATCCAGCTTCTTTTTGTCCTCTTCCTTCTCATCCTTGCCCGGAGTGCGCGCCTTCGGCAGATCCGCCTTCACCGCCACCGTCATGAAATACTTGTCCGCCCCGTCCTTCGACTGCTTGGCCACCTGAACTTCGTAACTGAATCCATCAAACGTCGTGATCACCGCCTTGCTCGAGTTCTTCAGCAACTCGGCCGCT
>CANETF010000203.1 GCA_947440575.1 Verrucomicrobiaceae bacterium | reverse complement strand
GTCACGGGTTTCCTCCTGAGAACAGGCGTGAGCCGGGACACGCGTGGTCAGGTGGTGGAGGAAGGCTGGCATGGGCGGCGGAGCGCTGCGGGGGGAATGGATACGGGTGGGTGGGGGTTAAGGCAACGGTTCATGCGAGGGAGAGTGGGGCAGGCGGGGTTTGACGGGGGGCGCTGGAGGAGTTGGTGGGGGCGGCGGGGTGGCTAGATTTGGGTTGGCGGCGCATCAGGATGTGTTTGTGGCGCAGGCGTCGGATTCATCGGTGGCATGAGGAAAATCCTCTTTGCGATTGGACAGCGTGCGGGTATGTCTCTGGCCCGCTGGCGGGCATTTGGCTGCGACTGTGGGTGAACCCCCGAACCCTGACAGAATTGAGATGAGCAAAAAAAGTGATTTTGGATTGATTGGCCTCGCCGTGATGGGGCAGAACCTGGTGTTGAACGTCGAGAGCCGCGGCTTTCAGGTGAGCGTTTACAATCGGACGACGAGCGTGACGGATGAGTTTTTGGCGAAGCATCCGGATAAGAACTTTGTGGGGGCACATACGTTGGAGGCGTTTGTGGAGAGTTTGGCGACGCCGAGGAAGATTCACATCATGGTGAAGTCGACGGCGGTGAAGGACAGCGATCGCGATGCGGTGGATGCGGTGATCGAGCAGTTGATCCCGCTTTTGGACAAGGACGATATCGTGATCGACGGAGGGAACAGTTTTTATCAGACGACGGAGCGGAGGGATGCGTATTTGGCGTCGAAGGGGTTGCGGTTCATTGGAGCGGGGGTTTCCGGTGGGGAAGAGGGAGCGCGGAAGGGTCCTTCGATCATGCCGGGTGGGCCTGCGAGCACCTGGGAGGTGATGAAGCCGATTTTTGAGAGCATCGCGGCGAAGGTGGACGGGGAGCCGTGCGTGATTCACATCGGACCTGGTGGAGCCGGTCACTATGTGAAGATGATTCACAACGGGATCGAGTATGGCGATATGCAGCTCATCTGTGAGGCTTACAACATCTTCAAGCATGCGGGTTTCACGACGGATGAGATGGCTGCCATTTTCAATGAATGGAATGAGGGCGAGCTGCTCAGCTACCTGATTCAGATTTCCGGCAAGGCGCTGGAACAGAAGGATCCGGAGACCGGGAAGCCGATCGTGGAGCTGATCGTTGATAAGGCGGGTCAGAAGGGCACGGGTCAGTGGACGCTGATGAATGCGGCGGAGAATGCGATTGTGATCAGCACGATCAATGCGGCGGTGGAAGCCCGGATTTTGAGTTCGAAGAAGAAGGCGCGGGTGGCGGCGAGCAAGCTACTGACGGGCCCAACGGTGAACATTACGATGGAGAAGGCTGAGCTAGTGAAGAAGGTTCATGACGCGCTTTATGCGTCGAAGATCATCAGTTACGCGCAGGGGCTGGATTTGATCAAGTCGATGGGAGAGGCGAAGAAGTGGGGGCTGGATCTGGGGCGGATTGCGAGCATCTGGCGCGGGGGTTGCATCATTCGTGCGCGGTTCCTGAACAGCATTACGGATGCGTATCGGCAGAACCCGGAGCTGAGCAATTTGATGCTGGCGCCGTTCTTCATTGATGTGCTGAGCCGGACGCAGCAGAACTGGCGTGAGGTGGTGGCTTTGGCGACGTTGAACGGGATTCCGGTGCCGGCGTTCAGTGCTTCGCTGGGTTACTACGACAGCTATCGGGCGGAGCGGTTGCCGGCGAATTTGCTGCAGGCGCAGCGGGATTTCTTTGGGGCGCACACGTATGAGCGGGTGGACAAGCCGGAGGGTGAGTTTTTCCACACGGACTGGCCTGAGGTGATTGGGTGAGTAATATTGTCGAGAGGCGGCCGGGGAGACCTGGCCGCTTTTTTTGTGGACGTTGGAGAATCAAGTCGGAATCATGCGTTATCTGAATTGCCCGATATGAAGATGCATACTGGACCCCGACCTTGGATGATTGCTGAGACGAACTGGAAGCAGGTGAAGGCGACGGGGTATGAGGTGGCGGTGCTGCCTTGGGGGGCGACGGAGGCGCATAACTGGCATTTGCCGTATGCGACGGACAACATTCAGGTCACGGCGATCGCGGAGGAGGCGGGGCGTTTGGCGTGGGAGGAGGGGGCGAAGGTGGCGGTGCTGCCGACGATTCCGTTCGGGGTGCAGACGGGGCAGTTGGACATTCCGTTTTGCATCAACATGAATCCGAGCACGCAGATGGCGGTGCTGGAGGATGTGATCGATAGTTTGGTGGGGGTTGGGGTGCCGAAGCTGGTGGTGCTCAACGGGCACGGGGGGAATGATTTCAAGCAGATGCTGCGGGAACTGCAGGGGCGGCATCTAGAGATTTTTTTGAGCGCGGTGTCATGGTTTCAGGTGGAGCGAGGGGAGGCGATTTTTGATATGGTGGGGGATCATGCGGATGAGCGGGAGACGAGTCTCATTTTGCATCTGACGCCGGAGTGGGTGCTGCCGAAGGAGGAGTGGGGTTCGGGGGTGGACAACGCATGGGCGATTCCGGCGATGCGGGAGAAGTGGGCGTGGGCCCAGCGGGCGTGGACGCAGGCGACGGAGGACACGGGTTCGGGGGATCCGCGGCAGGCGACAGCGGAGAAGGGGGCGAAGTATTTTGAGGTGCTGGCGGGGAAGATCAGCGGGTATTTCAAGGACTTGGCGGCGGCGGATCTGAAGGCGTTGTATCTGAAGTAGGGTCGGTTTTGCGTCCGGCGCGCTGGTAGAGGAAGGAGGCGCCGAGGGCGATGATGGCGACGGCCATGAAGGCGCCGATGCGGTAGATGCTGCCGACTTGATCGAGGTCGTGGAGGAAGAGTTTGGCGAGGGTGACGAGGAGGAGTCCGACGGCGGCGTAGCGGGCGCCGGCGGTGTTTTTCCAGAAGCCGATGACGAGCAGGAGGAGGGCGAAAAGACCCCAGGCGATGCTGTAGGACATGTCGCGGGCGAAGTCGCCGCCGAAATTCAGGGTGAGGTAGCGAGTGCCATCAGGAGTGAAGGCGTTGGCGATCTGGAGGTTGACGAGGGCGAAGTAGAGGATGCCGGCGAAGGTGAAGAGGATGGCGCGGATGGGCAGGCCGTCCCAGCGGTGATGCGGGGGTTTGAGTTGGAGGGCGGCGAAGAGCATGGCGGTGGCGCAGAGGCCGAAGCTGATGAGCAGCCAGAGGGCCATGGGGAGGTGGAGGGGGAGGGTGTCGTAGTTGAGGTTGAGGTCGAGGAAGACACGGGCGAAGGCGACAGCGGCGAGGCCGAATCCGGCAAGGCGGAGGCCGTCGTGGGGGAGGCGGGTGAAGAGCCAGCAGAGGGCGGCGGCTTCCAGGGCCCAGGCGAGGGTGAGCCACTCGTGGTCGAACTGGAAGGGGAAGATCAAGGTGACGAACCAGACGGCGAAGCCGCCAGCGCAGGCGCGGAGGGCGAGGGCGGCGTGGTCGTGGATGAGGCGGCGGGTGAGGGCGATCCAACTGAGGGCGAAGGCGAAGGGGAGGAGGCCCTGGGACCAGACGGGCCAGTGGGCGTCGATGGTCGGGTGAAGGAGGGCGAGACTGGCGGTGGTGAGAAGGCCGACGGCAGCGGTGGGAGCGGGATTTTCGCCGTAGCTTTTGCGCATGATCCACAGGAGGCCGAGGGCGAGGGTGGGGACGGCGATTTTCCAACTGATGATCAGGGGATCGGGCTGGATGAAGCCGCGGTTTTGATGCCAGGCGAAGACGACGACGATCCAGCCGAGCCAGGCGGAGAGGGTCATCAAGGGGATTTTGCGGCTGAGGGCGACGGCGGCGAGGCTGAGGGCGAGGGCGGTGGACCAGAGGAGGGTGGGGTTGGGCAGGGGAATGAGTTGGGGGATCATCGCGAGGACGACGAAGGGGAGGGTGAGGGAGCCGCATTGGATAAGCTGCAGGCCCGGGGTGGCATCGGAGGCGAAGGTTTGGCGGTGCTGCAGGAGGCTGGCGCCGCCGGCGAAGACGAGGAGGGCGAGGGCGAGGACGATCACGAATTCGGTCAGGCTACCGGGGACGTGGGGGAGCAGGTAGAGCCAGCGGAGGAGGGCGGCCAGGGTGAGGGTGATGGCGGCGAGACCGATCCAAGGGAGGCGTGACCAGGCGGCGACGAGGAGGGCGGCGGCGCCGGCGATGAGGAAGGGGGGCCAGAGCATCCAGGTGATGTTGTCGAGGATGACGAGGGGGACGCCCATGAGGATCATCATGAGGAGGGTGATTAAGCCGGGGATGAAGCCCTGCATGGGGACACCCTGTTGGAGGAGTTTGATGAGGAGAGCGATGTGGAGGAGGCCGAAGAGGAGGTTGATGCCGAGGGCGTGAGGGAGAAGGTCGGGAGTGAGCCAATGGGTCATCCAGAGAGCGATGTGAAGCATGACACCGAGGCTGCCTGCGAGCGTGGCGATGAAGAATTGGCGAGCGAACCATCCGGTGGTCAGCCAGCCGACCGAGGCCATGAGCACGAGGGTGTAGAGGAGGAAGGGGCGTTGGCAGATGGAGCGATGAGAAAGGAAATCGAAGGCGAGCATGAGGGCGCTGGCGGAGACGAGGAGGGCGGACCACCAGGGGAATTCGATGGTGGCGTCGCGGCGTTTGGAGAGGAAGGCGAGGAGGGAGAAGAAGAGGGCGAAGCCGCCGAAGACAGCGACCATGCCCCAGGAGTTGACGCCGGTGGCGTAACCGCTGGAGGTGAAGAATTTGAGGCGCCAGCCCCAGGTGACGAGGACGGTTCCGATGGCGCCGAGGGGTAGGAGGCGCCACCAGTTTTCCCGCCAGGCGAGGGCGGCGAGTCCGAGATTGAGCAGGGCGATGTAGCTGAAGAGAATGAGGGGTTGATCCTGGCCGCTGGAGACGAGAGCGGGGGTGAGGAAGCCGCCGGCGAGGCCGAGGACAGCGACGACTTCAGCTTTAGCCCGAATGGCGGTGATGAAGGCGACGGCGGTGATGAGGGCCATCAGGACGAAGGTGAAGGCGGTGGTGAAGGCGGGGAATTGATACCAGGCGTGGGCGGCGTAGGTGACGCCGTAGAAGGCGAGGATGCCGGTGGCGCTGAGGGTTTGGGTGAGGACACGGTAGGCCTGTCTTTGGCGGAACCAGTAACCAGCTGCCATGAGGACGGAGGCGGTGGTGTAGCCGGCGGCGATGCGGACAGCGGGAGGGATGAGGTCGCGCTCGAAGGCGTATTTGACGAAGAAGACGATGCCGAAGAAGAGGGCGAGGCCGCCGATCCAGGCGAAGAGTTTGACGCCGACGAATTGTTCGAGGGAGAGGCGATTGGGAACGGGGGCAGGGGGTGGTTGGGAGACGGGGATCGGGGGTGGGGGGATCGGTTCGGGGGTGGGGGGAGGAGGAATGGGCAGGGGTGGGGGTTGCGCTTCGACTGGGAGGGGTTCGGGTTCGACCGGGACGGGTGGTGGGGTCGCGGGGATGGGTTGGAATAGCGGAGGTGTGGGAGCGGGAGAGGCGAGTTTTTTCTCCAGTTCCTCCACGCGCTGGCGGAGGTTGTGGATTTTGAACAGCGCGATGAACGGGCTGATCAGATACCCCAGTCCTAATGCGAAGAGGATGAAAGCGGCGAGATCCATGGCGAAGTGGGAGTAAGGGGTTAACGAGCGGAAGGTAAGGCACTTCCGGCGCTCTGCGCATTGATTCTCAGATGGGAGCCATCAATCCGATCAATGGTCGGGGCGATTGCGCATGAAGTCGGCGACTTGGGCGAAGAAGGCGGCGAGGGTTTCGGCCTGGGGAGGTTGGATGCCGGTTTCGTGCATGGCGGCGCCCATGAGTTCAAGCCAGCGGTCGCGCTCGGTGATGCCGATGGAGAAGGGCATGTGGCGCATGCGCAGGCGGGGATGGCCGCGTTCTTCGATGTAGGTCTGGGGGCCGCCGAAGCGGAAGATGAGGAAGTCGGCGAGGCGTTTTTCGGCGCCGGCCCAGTCGTCTTGAGGGTAGAGGGGGCCGATGATTTCGTCCTCTCGGACACGTTGGTAAAAGGCGGTGACGAGGGCACGCAGGGTGGGCTCGCCAAGTTCGGCATAAAGGGTGGTGGTGGGGTCGGTCATGGGAGAATCGGAGGGGGATCGGCAAGAACCGGGGTGGGAAGGGTGTTTGCCGATTTGTCGATTGTTTGGAATGAGTGAGACGTATCTTTCTCTAACCTTCAACGTAGATTCACGCGACCATGAAAAAGCCACTAACCGTATTGTTTGCCGCCATGACCACTGCCTTCGGCCTGACCTCCTCTGAAATCTCTGCGGCTGATGAACCGGCTGCCAAGCTGGAATCTGCGATTGTGGGCGGGGGATGTTTTTGGTGTGTTGAGGCCCAGTATAAGATGCTGAAGGGGGTGAAGAAGGTGGTGAGCGGCTACTCGGGCGGGCATGTGAAGGACCCGACGTACAAGCAGATTTGCAATGGGGACACGGGGCATGCTGAGGTGATTCGCATCGATTATGATCCGGCTTTGATCACGTTTCGGGATGTGATTGATCTGTTCTGGGATGCGCATGATCCGACGACGTTGAACCGTCAGGGCAATGATGTGGGGACGCAGTATCGGTCGATCATTTTGTACACGAGCGAGGAACAGAAGAAGATCTCTGAGGAGTCGAAGGTGAATGCGGCGAAGATCATTGGGAAGCCGATCGTGACGGAGATTGTGCCGTTGGAGGTTTTTTATCCGGCGGAGGATTATCATCAGGACTATTTCAAGAACAATCCGTATCAGGGATATTGTCAGGCGGTGGTGCGTCCGAAGGTGAGCAAGTTCAAGCAGAAGCTGCAAGAGAAGGGTAAGCTGGATGAGGCGAAGGCGCCCTAGCCAGGATGATTCATGAGCCTCCCACTGCAAACGCCCGAAGTTCATGAATCATCCAGGCTAAGCGATCCGACTTCTTCCAATACGCTATTTAGCGCGAGCGTCATTTGTTGCTTGAGTCGGCAGGGAGTCTGCTGATGGCTAAGGGCAGATGGCGTTTGCTTTTACCCTTCGTTTCGAGAGAGCCGCATGGTTCCTGCTGGTGCTGTTGTTGGCGGATGGGTTGCCGTTGGGGGCGGTGACGGAGACGGGGTTGGTTTTGAATGCTGTTCCCGGGGCGGGAAGTGGGTTGCCGGGAGAGTTGCCGCCGGCGCTGCCTGAGACGCGGATGGATGGGGTGAGGTTGACGCGTGTGGGGGATGAGGCGTTTGAGTTCGACAGTCCGGCTGCGGCGGTTCCGATTCCGGGGAAGCCGGGGTGGATGGTGGTGGCGATGCAGCGGGGGGAGTTGTGGTGTGTGCATCCGGCTTCAGGGAAGAAGCAGATGTTTTTGGATTTTCGGCGGCGAATGCAGGGGATTATTTTGTTTGAAGAGGGGGTGCATGGGATCGTGTTCCACCCGCAGTTTGCGAGCAATGGGCAGTTTTATCTGAGCTACTCGCAGAATGATCCGAGGCGGAGTCTGCTGGTGGAGATGAGTGTGAAGCCGGGGCACGGCAAGAATGGGGTGGTGGAGGCGGATCCGGCGAGCGAGCGGGTGCTTATTGAGCTGCCGCAGCCGCTGGCGGAGCACTGGGGCGGGGGGCTGTCTTTTGGTCCGGATGGATGTCTTTATTATGGGATTGGTGATGGGGGATTGCGCGATGATCCGTATCGGCTGGCGCAGAATCCGTGGTCGCTGAATGGCAAGGTGTTGCGGCTGGATGTGGACACGCGGACGGGGTCGCTGCCGTATGGC
Organism: Verrucomicrobiaceae bacterium; assembly: GCA_947440575.1. Lineage (GTDB taxonomy): Bacteria > Verrucomicrobiota > Verrucomicrobiia > Verrucomicrobiales > Verrucomicrobiaceae > JAGRPD01. Next base: position 796 of record CANETF010000203.1, on the reverse strand, counting down.
ATTCCGAAGGACAATCCGTTTGCGAATGATCAGATGGCGAGGTCGGAGATCTGGGCAATGGGATTGCGGAATCCGTGGGGGCTGCATTTTGATCCGATGACGCGGGATTTGTGGTGCGCGGATGTGGGGCAGGATTTTTGGGAGGAGATCAATCTTTTGCAGGCTGGGGGCAACTACGGCTGGAGTGACCGGGATGGGCCGTGGCCGCTGCCGGCGCATGTGGGGGCGAAGGCGCTTCGAGATGGGGCGGCGTCGAGTTTCATTGAGCCGGTGCATGCGTATTCGCGGTTGAGGGGCGAGGGGCTGTGCATCATTGGGGGGTTTATTTATCGGGGGAAGAAGATGCCGACGCTGCAGGGGCAGTATGTGTTTGCGGATTGGGCGATGGGGCGGGTGTGGTCGCTGGAGATGGCGCGTGAGGGGGAGCGGTACACGGCGCTGCACCGGCATTTGCTGCATGAGCGGGTGGAGGGGGAGAGCTTTAATCCGACGGTGATTGTGCCGGATCCGGATGGGGAGCCGCTGGCGCTTTCGCAGGATGGGAGTGTGTTTCGGGTGGGGCTGAAGTGAGGCGCGAGGCAGTTACTCCGTGACGGTGACGGAATGCGCTGTGAGAGGTTCCCTGCTGACGAACTCAACCAGGCCTTAGCCTAAAAACGGAAATGGCTGAGGGCGAATCTGCCGTCGTCATTGGCCCCACAAGGCTCCCCGCTTCTCGGGTGGCATCATCTTATCGATGCAACCGCTGCGAACCGGGAAGCCTTGTGGAACCAAGCACGACGCCATCTTCATCCCT
>CANETF010000202.1 GCA_947440575.1 Verrucomicrobiaceae bacterium | reverse complement strand
GATTAAGGATCCTGTGCCGAAAGGCTTGGGGGTTCGAGTCCCCCCTCGCGCACCACCTTTGAGAAACAAAGGCTGGCGGAAGCAAGGAAAGCGTTCTAACAAGGACGCTCCCTGCCCGGATGCAGGCACGTCTCTTACCACAATGAGTGAATGCGCTATCACCCATAAGAACTGCAGGAACCTCGGTCCCTTAACCAAAAGGGTCGGATTCGTCACCATTATTCGTATTTGACTTAGAATCGGAACGAGATGAAACTTTTTCCTTATCCATTTCGCATCACCTGACCGCATGAGCCTGACCCCGGCCCCTAGCCCTTCCACCACTCCTGACCGTGACGCCTACATCCTGGCGATCGCTCACCTCTCGACGCTCACCGATGTGCCTTTCGACCGCGAACGCGCCACCCAAGCCGTCGACAACGCCCTCCGCTCCTCAGGCGACCCCCTGGAACTCCTCACCGCCGCCGCAGAAGAAGTCTGCCTTCACATCGCCCCAACTCGCACCACCATCGCAGACGCCGTCTGGAAGGCCAATGTGAACATGCCCATTATTGCATGGTCCCCCACCGAAAATCGTTGGCTCGTCATCCGGAAACACGGCTTCTTCCGCGCCAGAGTCAGCGTCCCCGATCGCCCGGTCGAAATCGCCATGCTCTCTCGAATCGCAATCGCCAAGCGCCTCGGCTTGGCCAGTCACGACAGCATCATAGAAATGGGCATCGTCAGGCCGGAACGACCTGCTGAACCCACTAGCCATTCCTCCCACACACACCATCACGCCCAAATCTCCCCCGCCCGGCGTTTCCTCGGCCTCATGCGCCCTGAGATGCCAGATGTCTGGACCATCATCCTCTTCAGTCTGGTCACCGGCCTGCTCTACTTGGCACTCCCACTCGCCGTCAACGCCTTGGTCAGTAACGTCGCCTTCGGCACTCAAAGCGGACCTTTCCTTCAGGCCCTTCTCGTCCTCGCCACCGTCCTCTTCATCTGCCTCTCAATCGCCGCCGCCCTCCGCGGGCTCCAATACTACGTCGTCGAAGTCATCCAGCGCCGGCTCTTCGTCCGCATGACCGCCGACCTCTCTTACCGCATCCCCCGAATCAACCTGCGCTCCATTGACGGCATCCACGCTCCGGAACTCGTCAACCGCTTCCTCGATGTGGTGACGATGCAAAAAAACACCTCCCTCCTCCTTCTCACAGGCATCAATCTCGTTCTCAGCACCGTCATCGGCATGGTCGTTCTCGGGTTCTATCACCCCTTCCTCCTCGCCTTTAGCCTCGTGCTGTTAACCTTCCTCTCCTTCATCATTTTTGTCCTCGGACGGGGCGCTGTCGCTTCCAGCATCGCCGAGTCCCTCTGCAAATACGGCGTCGTGGGTTGGCTGGAGGAAATCGCCCGCTGCCCCCGCCTCTTCAAAGGCCCGGGCGGCTACCAACTCGCCACCAATCGCGCCGATGACCTGGCTCGTTCCTACCTCGAAGCCCGCCGCAGACACTTTAAAGTCCTCATGGGCCAAATCACGGGCCTCCTCGTTCTCGAAGTCATCGCCAGCGCCACCCTCCTCACTGTCGGTGGCTGGCTCGTCATCAACCAGCAGCTCACCCTCGGCCAGTTGGTCGCATCCGAAATCATCGTCTCCGCCATCGTCGCCTCCATCTCAAAACTCGGCAAACAATTCGAAGCCTGGTACGACACACTCGCCGCCGTCGACAAACTCGGTCACCTCGTCGATCTCGAAATCGAACGCGAAGACGGCGATTCCCCTCTCCGGCTCACCAATGGCGCCCGAATCCAAGTCAGCGATGTGGCGTTCGAATACAGCCCGGGAAAACCCATCTTCTCCAACGTCAATTTCTGCCTCGAACCCGGCGAGTGCGTGGCTCTCTTCGGCTCCCAAGGCAGCGGCTCCAGCACCATGCTCGATCTACTCCATGGCCTGCGAATGCCTACTGAAGGCCATATCATCATCGATCAACTCGACCTCCGTGGCTGGTATCTCGAAAGCCTCCGCTCCCAAGTCACCCTCATTCGCTCCTCCGATCTCGTCAACGGAACCATCGCCGAAAACGTTCGCCTGGGACATCCAGATGTGTCCATTTATGATGTCAATGCTGCCCTCAACACCGTCGGACTCCTCCAAGACGTTCTCGATCTCCCAGAGGGCATCAATACCACCCTCCTCGCTGGCGGCCTCCCCCTCTCTAGTCGCCAACGGATCCGGCTCCTTATCGCCAGGGCCATCGTCTCCCGCCCGCGCTTGCTTCTCCTCGACGAAATCCTAGATGGCCTCGACAAAGCCGCCCTCTCCGAACTCTCCAATATCCTGCTCGATCCTTCCCGGAATTGCACCGTCCTGATTTCCACTCGAGAAGAAGCCGTCATCCGCCGCTGCACCCGCCTCATCGACCTCGACGCCCCCGAGTGCCACAACTCCAAACCTGCCTGACCTTCCCCACTCATGGACGCCACCGTCACCCATCATCATCACGCCACTCGCACGAACCCTGCCCCATTGCTAGGTTCACTCCCCGCACTCGCGCTCTCTGGTTCCGCCCGCGCCCCACGCATTCTCTCGCGCATTCTCTTCATCATCTTCCTTCTCATCCTGGCCGCCATCTTCTTCATGCCCTGGCAACAGTTCGTCAGTGGCACCGGTCGCGTCATCGCCTTCAATCCCCTCGACCGCCGCGTCAACGTCGAAGCCCCCGTCGCTGGCCGCGTCAAACACCTCCACGTCGTTGAAAACCAGCGCGTCAAAAAGGGCGATATCCTCCTCGAAATTCAGGACAACGATCCCAACCTCCTCGCCAACATGCGCCTCCAGCATGATGCCGCCATCGCCCGCAAAGCCGCCGCTCAACAACGCATCGAAGACCTCGGCGCCCAAATCGCTCAAATGGAACTCGCCAAAAGCCAAGCCATCGACTCCGCTCGCCAGCGCGTCCTCTCCGAGCAGTACTCGCTCAACACCAACCAACTCAATTTCGAGCGCGTCGAAAAACTCCTCAAACCCGGCTACGTCTCCCAGCGCGACTTCGAACTCGCCAAACTCGCCATCGACAGCTCCGAAGCCAATCTCCAATCCGCCAAAGCCATTCTCGAACGCACGGAAAGAGAAATGGACGCCTCCATCTCCAGCATCAAAGGCAGCCGAAGCTCCGCTCAAAGCGATCTCGCCAGCGCCGACCGCGACATCACCACCATCGACATTCAAATCAATCAGGCCCAGCAGCAAGTCATCGAAGCCCCCCGGGACGGCATCGTCTTTAGCATCACCGCCACCGACGGCACCTACCTTCGCCCCGGCTCCGCCATCTGCGTCATCATCCCGGAAACCGAAAGCCGGTTCGTCGAAATGTGGGTCAACGGCATGGACATGCCCCTCATTACCCAGCGCCACGAAAACCCCGATGGCACCACCACACCCGGCAGCCCCGTCCGCCTCCAATTCGAAGGCTGGCCCGCCATCCAATTCGTTGGCTGGCCCAGCGTCGCCGTCGGCACCTTCGGTGGCGAAGTCGTCTTCATCGACCCCACCGACGATGGCTACGGACGCTTCCGCATCGTCGTTTCCGCCCGCCCAGATGTCACCACCCGCGATGGCAAAACCCATGTCGAAGACTGGCCCGGCAACCGCTTCCTTCGCCAAGGCGTACGCTCCAAAGGCTGGGTGCTCCTCCAGCAAGTTCCCCTCTGGCTCGAAATCTGGCGTCAGTTGAATGGCTTCCCTCCAGTTGTAGCCAACGCCGAACCGGGTAAAGAAAAGGGTGCCACCATGCCTGCCTCCACCAAATAAAAGCCGGATGATCCCCCGCCTCTCTCTCGCTCTCTTTCTCGGCCTCGCTACCAGTCCCGCCACTCTCCCGGCGGCGGACGCCTCACCCCTGCTCTTAGATGCCGTCGTCGCCTCGGTCAAAGGCCGCTACCCCCCTTGGCTCGCCGCCCTCATCGAACAGGACATCATGAACGGCCGCGCACGCCAAGCCCTCGGTTCCTTCGACACCAGCCTCTCCGCCAGTGGCATCTTCCATCCCGCCGGTTACTATGACGGCACCTCCGGCTATGTCGCTGTCGAACAACCCCTCTCCTTCTGGGGCGGCGGTGTCTATGGCGGCTACCGCTTCAGCGGCGGTTTCCTCGCCGACTACGACAAAAATCGCACCGAGGAAAACGGCCAGGCCATGATCGGTTTCCGCCTTCCAATCCTTCGTGATGGCACCCTCGACAAACGCCGCGCCGACCTCTACAAAGCCCGCATCGACCAGGAACTCGCCGACCCGTTCATCCTCCGTCAGCAACTCGACTTCATCCGCACCGCCACCATCTCCTACTACAACTGGATCGCCGCAGGATATCGCGTCCAACTCGCCACTCAACTCCTCGAAATCGCCCGGAACCGCCAAACCGCCATCACCGAAATGGTCGCCCGTGGTGCCCAGGCGCCCATCGTCAAAATTGACAACGAACGCCTCGTCATCAGCCGCGAACTCGCCCTCGTCTCTGCCCGTCGCCTCGTCGAAGCCCACGGCATCGAACTCTCTCTCTTCTACCGCGACGCCTCAGATCAACCCATCCGACCCGCCAGCAACCAAATCCCCACCGCCTTCCCTCCCGTCAACGGGCCCGGCCCCGAACAACTGCCCAATGACATCGCCAAGGCCCTCATGTTCCGCCCCGAAATCCGCCGCGTCGAACTCAACATCGAAAAGAACGCCATCGACCAACGCCTCGCCAAAAACAACCTCCTCCCTAACCTCGACCTCAGCCTCGAAGCCAATCAAGCCATTGGTCCCCAATCCCAGAAGGACATCGACCGCACCGAACTCGAAGCCCGCATCGATCTCAAAGTCCCCCTCCAACGCCGCGAAGCCAAAGGCCGCCTCGCCGTCGCCGAAGGCCAGTTCACCCAACTCATGCGGGACCGCCAATTCGTCCGTGACCAAATCACCGCCACCGTCCAGGACGCTCATTCCGCCCTCCAGGCAGCGCGCGACCAAATCAAACAAACCGATCGCAACGTCGAACTCGCCGAGCAACTCGAAAAAGCCGAAAGCGCCCGCTTCGACCAAGGCGCCGCCGACCTCCTCGCCCTCCAAATCCGTGAACAAGCCACCTTCGACGCCCGCCTCATCCAACTCCAGGCCAAAGCCGACTTCTTCCGCGCCTTAGCCAACTACCGCGCTTCCATCGCCGCAGACGCCCCCACCAGCCTCGCCAGCCCGTAACTCAATGTCGCCTGATCTCCGTTCCCTCGAACCTCGCCTCCTCTGGAACTGCTTCGCCGATCTCAACGCCGTCCCCCGCCCTTCCAAACACGAAGCTCGCATCGTCGCCTTCGTCCGCGATTTTGCACAAAGACATGGCCTCACCTCCGTCGTCGATTCCGGCGGCAACGTCATCATCACCAAACCCGCCACCCCGGACCGTCAAGACCGTCCAACCATCATTCTCCAGGCCCATCTCGACATGGTCCACAAAGCCGCCGACGGCCTGACCTTCGATTTCGACCAACAAGGCATCGAAATGTGGGTCGACGGCGATTGGGTCCGTGCCCACGGCACCACCCTCGGAGCCGACAACGGCCTCGGCTTCGCTGCCATCCTCGCCATCCTCTCCTCCACGGATTTCCCGCACCCTCCCATCGAGGCCCTCTTCACCATCGACGAAGAACAAGGCATGTCAGGTGCCCTCGCCTTACAGCCCAATCTCCTCATCGGAAAAACCCTGCTCAACCTCGACTCCGAAGAAGACGACACTTTCACCATCGGCTGCGCCGGCGGTATCGACACGCTGATCAGCCACACCTACCCCGAGTCCACCCACTCCATCGACCATCCCTTCATCGCACTCCGCGTCACCGGACTTCGCGGCGGTCACTCGGGCCTCCAAATCCACGAAGGTCGCGCCAACGCCATCAAACTCATCGCCCGCATCCTCCACGCCTGTGGCGAAGAAGTCGCCGCCTTAAACTCCCTGCACGCAGGCAGCGCCCGCAACGCCATTCCCGCACAAGGCACCGCCCAGATCGTCCTCTTAGACCCCTCCCGTTTTGAAGCCATCTTCTCCCGCGAAGTCACCCAAATCCGCGAAGAATTCCAACTCATCGAACCCCACCTCAACATCTCCACCCAGCCTCTCGAACCCCAGCTCGGCCCCATTCCCACCATGGCCGCAGCCGCCCAAAAAAACCTCATCCTCGCCCTCCAATCAGTCACCAACGGCGTCTATCGAATGAGCCCCATCGTCTCAGGCCTCGTCGAAGCCTCTTCCAATCTCTCTCTCATCGCCCTCGCCAACGGACGCCTCGACTGCAGCGGTCTCCAACGCAGTTCCGTCGACTCCAGCAAACAGGATGTCGCCGCCGCCTTCGCCGCCCCCTTCCACTTGATCGGCGCCCAAGTTCAACACGATGCCGGTTACCCCGGTTGGAGCCCCAGTGCTTCCTCTCCCATCCTCGAAGTAATGCGCTCCCTCTATCGCAACCTCTTCGGTCACGAGGTCAAAGTCGGTGCCTGCCATGCCGGACTTGAGTGCGGCGTCATCGCCAAAACCTACCCCGGTCTCGACATGATCTCTTTCGGCCCCAACATCCACGAGGCCCACTCCGAAAAAGAATGTGCCAGCATCTCCTCCACCCAAAAATTCTGGAAGCTCCTCACCGCCGTGCTCGCGGCCTAGAGCATTTTAAGAAAAGATGTGGCCGATGGTTTGGGAGCGCCGGAGGTGGAGATGGGCCGTTGGCTGCGCCGGGGCATATGAATACATACGTCCCAAGCTGACGACGGCTCAGATCCACTTCCGCCGCCCCAAAACAGCGGCTACAGTTTTGCTTAAACTGCTCTATCCCACACTGATCTGTCCCTCGTGCACCCCCGCCTTCAATCGCACCGACGCACTCGTGTGATTGTGAATCACCACATCACCCTTGAACACAACATCGGCCTCACACGCCACCGGACCATGCACCAGCAAACTCCGACAGTGCAACAAACTCGGCGTATGCGGGAAGTTCTGCTCCAATCCGTCCACCAGTTTGCATAGCCTCTGATCGAGATGCAAATGCGGCGGCTGTCCCTTCCGAACCGGATGCAGCCGCAAACAAAAATCCTCAGTCAACTCATACGCATCCGACCGCACCGCCAGCAGATCACTTGTCGTCTTCACCGGCGCAAAGCGCACCCGCGACACCTCGATCGCCCCCGCCCCGGCAAAACACTCAATCGCCGCCCCCATCGCCGTCTCCACCTGCACCACCGCTGGCGAACTCCCGTCACGCGGATCCACCGTCTTCTTGTTCATGATTGGCGGCAAAGGAATCAACCCCTCATTCGCCTCCAACGCCTCCTTCAACGCCACCAGGTCAATCCAAAGATTGTTCGTGTTGAAATAGCGATGCAACTCAATGTTCTGAAAGCTCCCCTCATCCTCCTTCAAACACTGCGCCGACTCCCTTAACAAAAATTGTCCATCCCGCTTCCTCACCGCCAGGTGCCCCCCCTTCTTGTCCGACTCCGTCCGCCTCGTCACCTCCATCGCAAACGGCATCCCGCTCCCCACAAACCAAGCCAAAATCGCCGGATCGAGCGTCGCCCCCAAATTGTCTGAGTTCGAAACAAACGCGTACCGTACCCCACCACTCAGCAGCCGCTCCAACCATCCCGACCCCGCCAGACACGCATAAATGTCACCATGCCCCGGCGGACACCATTCCTGCTCCGGATTAGAAGGCCAAGTCGCCGGCTCCAAAGAACCCGCCAGCACCTTCGGCACCTTGTTCTGCATCAACTCCCAAGTCTCCCTGCCACCCAGTTGAGGAAATCGCTCCGCCAAATGCGCCGCCGTGTCCGCCGACGTACTGAAACTGTTCATCAACATGAACACCGGCACATCGCCTCCCGTCTGCCCGCGCAAACGCAAAATCTGCCTCGCAATCAAATCCAAAAACGTGTCCTCACCCCGCACCGGCAGCAGCGACTTCGCCTTCTCCAATCCCATCCCCGTCCCCAATCCGCCATTCAGCTTGATCACCACCGTCTGCTTCAACAACTCCCCAGCCAGCCCCGCCTCCGGCACGGTCAATGCATCCGCACAGGGCAAATCCTTCGCCGCCTCAATCGTCCCCTCCGGAATCATCCCCGTCTCACCCGCCAAAAGCGCCGCATAACTCCCCCTAAATGCCCGAATCGCAGACTCGCTCAGGCCCGCAGCCTGCATTCTCTCACGAAAGGGGGCAAACGACGCTTCAATTTGGCTCTCAGTATGACTCATCCCGCCACCTTAAAAGCCCCCACCGCCCCCGGCAAATGATTCATCACAAAGATGCTGCAGCACACCTTCCACCCTCTCTAAATCGACGGGACTAGACCCAATGCCGCTAAGCAAAAGGGAGGATGACGAGTTCATGGTTGGATTGGAAGGAGGTTGGAGAGAGCATTCGAGGCCATTTTTTCACGGGTTGTCGCACCTTGCGTTGGCAGTTGCGCCGTCGTCGTGGCGGCAGTGCTGCTT